>JAHEEI010000223.1 GCA_024640785.1 Pseudomonadota bacterium | reverse complement strand
GTAGCGATAATACTTTAAACATCCACTGACCATGAAAAATACAACATAATCATAGGTTACATTAAAAGAATATATTTTCAGAATTATTCTGTGGGGATATGTATTCAAAAAAAGGATAGCAAATCCGAGGATAAAAGCCTTCTGGAAAAACATTTGAAATTAACCAAAATCACGGTGCTTAAGACTGCGATTGAAACACGTTAAAAAGACCTGCTTCTAAAACTACCGTTTATTAAATTTTCTGCGGATCTCCTCTCTTTCGTTTGGTGACAGCCGGTCCATCTTTTCCAGTTTCTTCTGGATATTCTTTCGTTCTTCAGAAGGGAGTTCCTGCATCTGCCTATATCGCTTTCTGTAGGTATTTTGTTCCTGCGAAGAAAGTTTTTCAAATCGGTTCATCTTTTCGCGAAGCTCTTTCTGCTTCTCAGGAGGCATTGATCTGAATTTCTCAGCTCTGCTTTTAAGTTGATTTCTGTTACTGTTTGAATATTCTCTGCTACTATTGCTCTGAGACCGTGAATTACCTGTAATTCGAGAATTTGTTTTCTGCTCCTGTCTAAACTGATAATTTTTTCTTTCGCTTTTATGATAATTCGGCCTTGCAAAAGATGGAGCAGCAAATATCAGCAGGAGCCCTGTCATTAAGAAAAACAAGACTGCCTGCCTCATAAAATAATGGAACAAATTAAATGTATGCTGTGCCATAACTTGTTTCACCCACCCTTTCCTGTAAATAAGCCCCCTGAATCTTATTATCCAGTAAATTTACCAGTTTTTCCAGCACTTCCATTTCCTGAAGCATTTCCAAGTTCTCCAGCAATTCTTCATCACTGACCATTATCTTTTCATCCAGTACAATTTGAGAAGTGTTTGCAGCCCTATCCGAACGGTTAAAATTATTCAGGCCGAACCATCCCAAAAATAAAATCAAAATACAGGCTGCTGCCATAGAAGGTGTAAGACGCCTGTTTGCCATAAAAACCCATTCCCAAAAGTGATCCGGTTTCTCAACCCTTAATTTACGAACAATAGAATCAGAAATAGCTTGCGTCTCTTCCGGAGAAAGGTCAGGTGATGAGCTGCTCTGTTTAGATACCTGTAAAAGATCAAGAAGCTTTTCTTTCTCCAGCCTGCAGGCTTCACACGCTGCAAGGTGCTTTTCCCAGGCCATTCTTTGCCCGGCATCCATTTCGCCGTAAACATCAAGAAGCAGACTATCTTTACGTTCAGAGCATATGTTCATTTTAAATCTCCTTTATGTCTTCCAATCGTTCAAAGATTTTTGTAAGGAACGGGTCGCCCGGAAAAGATGGCTCTTTACAGTACCCTCAGCAGAACCCGTTATTTTTGCAATTTCTTTTATACTCATTTCACTTTTTACCTTCAAATGGAAAATGATACGCTGTTTTTCCGGAAGCAGGTGCAATGCTCTTTGAATCTCCTGATTAAAATGTTTTGTCTGCAGAACATTCAACGGATTTTTAATCTCATTTTTGTCCGGCGGTTCCTCAAGAATTTCTTTGCCTGAACCGCCTGTATCCTTCTTTATCCGCCAGAACGAAAAAATATCTGTCCATTTTAATCGCTGTCTTCTGCTGTCCAGATAAGTATTATAGATTATCCGGTAAAGCCAGGTGGAAAATTCCGCCTCTCCTCTGAACCTGTTAATGTTTTTCAGAACTTTTAAAAATGCTTCCTGGGTTATATCCTGTGCCTGTTCATGATCTCCAGAAGAGATATTAAAAGCAATTGCATAGGCCTTGTCCAGATAGCGGTTAAACAATTGATCAAGAGCATCTTTATCCTGTTCACGGGCGAGGGCCAACAGATCTTCGTCTTTCAAAACCATATATATCCTTCCGCGGGAAGTGTCTGCTTCTTTTAAAATAGGATGTGTCTGCCTCCTTTAATTCGTTATACTACACATTAAATTTTACTCAAGATAATTTAATCGGGTTAGTTTCTTCTGCTTCTTGCGTTTCCATATTTTACTGCCCCCACATAATTGCTGCTTTGTCTTGACGGATAGTTCCTGCTTTGGCCTGGCTTATAGTTTCTATTCTGCCCTGACAAGACGCTACCGTAGCTTCTCTGATTATTTGCCCGGCTCTTTGCAGTGCTGATACTGCTGTCTGATCTGGACCGGTTCTGTTTCAAGACCGAAGGTGTTTTAATCCTTTCTTGACTGGTCCGAACCGTTTTGGTCTGAACCGGTTTTAAGGCCCTGCCGGGTTTTAATGAGTTTCCGGTTTTTTGTTTTATAACCTTTGGGGCGTTCCTTTGACTGGTACGGGCAGGCAGTGTCTGAACTGTTTTTACAGTCCTACCGGCATTTAATGAGTCTCTGGTTTTTTGTTGTATACCCTTTGGGGTATTCCTTTGACTGGTGCGAGAAGGCAGTGTCGTGAACTGTCTCTCAGAACTTCTCCCTCGTAATGCTTTGCCCGGTTCTTGTACTTCAGCTTTTTTTGTTTTATTTAAAAAAGGATTTTTTGAACCGTCTATACCCTTTGTTATTTTACGAGGCGAACTGATGTTCCCAGTACTATCTCTTGCTGCATTTTTCCTAAGCTTTTTTTCATAAGGAGCCACTGTTCTTTTTTGGGTTAAACTCTTTTTTGGATCATTATTTGAAAATCTTTTCTTAACTGAATCTGTACTGACATTTTCAGGCCTTTTCTTATTCAAAGCGACCCTGTTTTTCCCTGGAGTGTTCAATCTGTCTTTTTCTGATGCCGTCTCAACGGTTTTAGAGATACTACTTTTCAGCGGACGATTGTTATATTTTAAACTCCTGGTTTTTACTGAATTGTTTTTTCTAATGCTCGAAATCTTTGATTCTTGCGGTTTGTATCTTAACCTGTCATTGGTTGATTTATATTTGTCAATTCTATTTTTCTGATTATATGCTTTATTAGAAGCAAAAGCTGCTCCCCTGTAATTGTTATGATTTTGGACCTTGCGAAGACCCGCACCTTGGTAATTATTGTGTCTGTACAGGTCCTCATGTCTTAGAACCCTTGCATGCCGGTAATGCCGATAATTTCTATATCCGTAATAATAATTATATCTGCCCTGTATTACCCTTGACCGCGGCCCCCAGTAACGATGGCTGTAATATATCTCAAAGGGCGCAAGGGGAAACCAGCCGATGTTTATGCTTGAAGATATCCAGCCCACCCTGCCCGGGTACCAGCAGAAACCGATATTAAAGAGCGGCAGTCCAGCGCTGATCATTACCCGACTTACAGGCGGCCCCCAGTACCAGTGATTTTGTATATATACCCAGTTTCCATAGTGGTGGGTCACATAACCGAATGGTTCATAAGGTATCCAGGTCTGTTCACCGTGCCATACGGCCCATCTTCCGCATGAAAAAGGAGTCCAACCCACACCCACATACAAGGGTCTCCAAAAATAAGCATAATCGCTTTCATAATAGACTCTTTCCCAGCGGCCGTTTTCCTCAAGCACATATGCCTCATCCTGCAGACCGGCTGGAAGATATTTTTGAGAAACACCTCGTGACTGCATCCGTTCGTTCCATAATCTGTCTCTGGCAGCGTTCCAATTATTCCATTTAGAATCAACATTTCCGGCTGCCGCTATTATTCGGTCAGCGGTTACAAGAAGAGAAGATGAATTGGCAATAACCTCATGACGCCCTCCAGTTCCTGCCTTTGTAAAATTTACCGAGCCCTTTAGCGCAATAACTTCTGCC
>JAHEEI010000222.1 GCA_024640785.1 Pseudomonadota bacterium | reverse complement strand
ACTTTGCTTTTTCTATTTCCTCAACCAGCCGCTCACCTATCCTGAAGGCTTCATCAAGCTTCTCTTGAACGGTTTCCTCAGTTAAGCTTTCGGTACTGCCGACGTATAACTTGTCGACTGTATCAACCTGTTCCAGCATTAAATGTGCTCCCATGGCCTCGAAACAAGGGTCTCCCATTGCTTCTCTGAATTCGTCACTGCAGTTAGCCGTAACAATCATGGATGCCTTTTTTTTAAAACCAGCAGGGTCCCGGGGGAAGGGCATGATTGTGCCGGAATCCGGATCCCTGTAGGTGAGGGCAATTTTGCGTTCCAAAAATCTTTTCATCAGCGCGGTTACATAACCATCGTAAACCGGACTTGTGAACAGGTATCCGTCAGCAGCCGTGTACTCTTTTAGAATTGATGCCATCTCGTCATCCAGAGGGCAATTGCCTATTTTTAAATCCAGATCATTCAAAAAACAGAAGGAGCACCCCCGGCAGTCTTTAATGTTGCAGTTGATGAGGTCAAACCGTTTGATTTCAGCCCCTTTGATTTCAGCGCCTTTAAGGGCGCTTGCAAGTAATTTGCTGCAATCTCCATTGAGTCTCGGACTTCCCAAAAATCCCAAAATGATCATTTGTCTGCCTTCTGTTAAAAGGTTGGAACTCTTCCGTTTTAGGGTTTATTGTATCAGGTATTAAACACTTACCATAAATAAGTGATTGAACCAATTAAATAAAGCACGGTGATAGAAGGCTTTAGTTGATACGGTCAAGAGCCCAAGCTGCATACTCCTTCAACTCATCATCGCCGCAGTCAGTTAACCGCTTAAGGACTTCCCGGTATCGTTTGACTCTGAAGTTCCCCATGGCAATGACTGCATTGCGCTTCAAATATTTTTTATCAAACAAGAAGAAACCGGCCAGTGTCAGGGCATAACCGTTCTCCCATTCTTCATCAGTGATCTCAGCAAGGTCTGGTAAAGAAGGATAGATAAGTTCTTCGGGGGCAGAGATAGTGTTAACGGATTTTAACTTGCTGTTTCTTGGGCAAATATCACGGCACATGTTACAGTTTTCTTCAAGCAGGTTTCCGCATTTTTCTCGGATTGGTTTCGGAATGGTGTTCTTATTCCATGCCAGATGAAAATTAAGGCATTTTTCAGAATCACACTTATACGGTTTAAAAAGAGCACCCGTAGGGCAGGCATCCATGCAGAGGCCGCAGTCCCCACAGGATTCTATTAGAGGGTCATCAGTTTCAAGCTCAGCATCAGTAACATAGGCGCTGAGTGAAATCCATGATCCATAATCAGGATGCTGAATAATACTGTTTTTTCCGTAATATCCTATTCCGCATTTTGATGCTGCGAGTTTAATGGGAAATTGCCCGCCGGTAACAGACAAAAAGCTAAATCCACGGTCTTCAAAAAACTTATTCATAAACATCTTTTTTTCCTGGAGATGCTGAAAAAATTCTAGGCTGACATGAAGCGGGTCAGTTATGCCAAGCAGTTTTTCCCGGCACTGCTCAAAAGAAAGCAGCTTTCCGAAATAACACGGAGTGCCGGTGATAATTACAGACCGGACTTCCGGCATAAAATCTCTAGGATGAAGCACTGTATCCATCCCCTGAGCCAAGGGAGTTGAGCTTGCCAGTAATTGCAGAACCGGTGTAATCCTTTTAATTTCCTCTTGAGAAAAATCATCCGGAGGAGCAATGCCTACCAGCGGGATAAGAAGCTCCTCTTTCATTAGTTGTAAGAAATCTTTTTTCAAGCTCAACAGAAGATCTTTCTAAAATAAGGTTCTTATAAATAAGATCCAATAAAATAATAAAAATAGCAATCTGTTGTTTAATTATTAAAAAAATGGGTTCTGGCTGTACGTATTTATTTTTAGGAGCAGTTTTTTAAATTATGAGGTTAAAAAACAGACCTGTTTTGTCCCGGTTCTTAAACGATTACCACCAAGAATGGATTTGTTCAATGAAAAAATATTTATAAATAAAGGGGAAATATGAGGTGAGAGGAAGCGTCTAGGTGCCTACTGTCACGTACGATACTTTATCCATGATTTTGAATTCATTACTTCCAGGCAAAATAAGGTTGTTCAAAATTCTTAACCCGGGTTTGCTTGCCAAAGATGGCCACTTCACGAAACTGGTAAACCATGGCAGCTGTGGGTGCGGCAATCCAGCTTGACCCTATGGGCAAATATAGAACAGGATGGCTGCTTTCAGGTATGTTTTCAAGTATCGGTGAATCTGTGCGCAGTAATTCTTTAAAAGGGATGCGATGAACAGAGTTTACCTCGGCAGGATTGGGAGCAAATCCCGTATTTTTACCGCCCCAGACAACAACAGGAGTTATAACATAACCGGACCGTGTTGTGTAGTCATCTAGACGGCCAAGCAGGTTCTCTTTGTTTAGGTACAATCCGACTTCCTCAGACAGTTCTCTTAAAGCGGTTTGTTCCGGAGTTTCCCCCTTGTCAATCTGCCCCCCCGGAAGAGCCCATTGCCCTGAATGATTTTTAAGTCTCGAAGAACGAAGCGTCAGGATAAAAGCGGCATCTTTCTTATTGTCCGCTTCCACAATGGTTATGGCAACCGCAGCATGCTTAAAGCCGGAGCTTTTATGTGGTTTGGCCTCAAATTGTTGAATATTATTATAGATATGCTGTCGGAGTTTTTTGTCAAAGCGCAGAGGGTAGTCGTTTTTCATCTTCTGCAAAATACATCCCGGGTTCAAGATTTATAATCCGGGAAAGCGCTGCTACTTAACTATTTCAGCGGTACTGTTGTCAGCAGGCTTTATTGTTGGTTTTAGGTTTTCAATGGAGGGGCAGAGTATCTTCATAACATGTTTTTCAATAGTATATATGGTGCCCCCCCCTTTTTTCTTCGCGAAAGACTGAAATGCGTTTTTATCTTTTCCGATGATAAGGGTTTGACTGTTCCTGTCTTCTAACGTGACAGTAATTATTTTCTGTGGTTTGTTGAAATCATACTTTGTATCATTGTCAGATGCAAATCCGGCAGCTTCAAGCTTCGAAAAGTTACGGACCGCTTCTTCAACTGTTTCCTGGTTCACATCAGACAGTCCCGGTTTAACAGCCTGCCAGATATCATTTTCTTTTTTAAGATGGGTGGTCATGTTGTCAATTACCATGTATTCCGTGATATCCTCCGGCTTAAGACGGTAGATTGCTTTGTCCCGCCACTCACTTAAATCCTTGCCAAAATCGGTTTTCAGCATTCCTGGGGTTAAGATAACATTGTTTGAAGCCTTGTTCCTAACATAAGTACTGAAAAGGTCCGGTCCGCTTTTCCCCACAACAAGAGCGGCCAGGCTGTTATTTTTAGCATCAAGGATGGTTATTTCAATACCCTTTTCCTTATTTACTTCAAAGGCAGCAAAGTTTTTAGGGTTTCTTGAGGCAACAGTTTCTATTTTTATGGTAGCAGCTTTATCAAGAAGTTTTTTCACGGCATCAGTTGAGGCAGCATAGGTTTGGCTGTTTTGCGTTACCTGCCAGATCTCTTTTGCTTTTGTCAGGACAAATTCACCTTTTTCAGGGTTTTTTAATTCTATTGAAACGGCATTTTCAGTTTTTAGCTCCGGAAAAAGAAGTTTTGGTCCTTCTTTTTTGCTTTTTTCCCCCACAGATGTTTCCATGAAAAAATAGATTGCTGCAAGGGAGATAAAAACAACGGCAAATAGTAAGACCCTTTTAAAT
>JAHEEI010000221.1 GCA_024640785.1 Pseudomonadota bacterium | reverse complement strand
TGCAATAAAAAGAAAGCTGGAAGAATCAGCCTCCAAAAGAAATGTAAACTTATCGGTATTCTCTAGTTCTATTTCAGCAGCACTATCATCATGCGCTACTAGCGCAACCTTGGCACCACCAAGGATAATGCTAATATTCTTCTCTATGGCGTTGAAAGCAGATGTTGGCATATGGATTAGAATGCTTGAGATTGATTAAATGTAGTAATCATATTCGTATAATACCCCTGAATTCCCATTTTCCAAGACAAATTAGACATATTGCAACTTAATAAATTACAACTAAAAATCAAAAGCCGGGATCCTTAAAAATTATATCAATAGATAATTATGTTCGTTTTAGATGCATTATGGATGATTACTAGAAACCCTGACAAATAGTAAGGCCACTCCGATTTCCTGGGTGGCCTTTATGGGTGGATTAAAATATCTCCTAAATGTGTCGATCAATAATAAGCCGATTTTCCTCTTGTAACCCGTGACTAATGGGACACATTTTATTTTGGCCTATAGTCTTCTCTTACAGGAGAAAAAACTTCTATTGCCACTGAGTCTTCGATAATTTCTGCTCCATGCTCTACATCGCCAGGGATGCACCAACTGTCTCCTGGCATCACATCAAATATTTCAGAGCCAATCATAAGGCGAATATGCCCCTTCACAAGGTATCCAGTTTGTTCATGAGGATGGCTGTGATTTGGTAGCTGACGACCTTTGTTTAACAAAAATTCGATCATCAATGTCTTCTCTCCATGGACAAGAGTTTTCATCTCAATACCTGGAAGCGCCGGGGCATAACCCTCCACGCTTTTTTTCCGGAACATATTACCTCCGTCCTATATTCCCCTATCAACAAGAAGCCGTTTTTCGTCTCGCCAGTCGTAGATTATTGGACTTCATGTTTGCCTTGTTATTTCACATTTAACCTAGCTAAATAACATAATTCTTCTTAATATATTTCTATATTAAAGCTTCAACATACTGATATTCATAGAATTTATTTTTTGGCATACCTCGTGCTTATAATACTATTTTAGTTAGGTATCGTTTCACTTAATCCCGAGTCATGAGGTAGACATTATGTTTCAATGGCATAAAATATTTCTGTGTAATGCATTCGTAGCTGCAATCTTTACCTTCTCCATATTACCACCATTGGCAGCCAGCATAGCAAAAGGGCTGTTGCTTATCTTCATGATTTTTTATGTGGCTGCCTTCCTGGAAAGTGTTTTTGTCCGGGTTAGAGAATAGGTCCGAAGTTTGAAGGTTTTGATGTCTTAGAGATGGTGACTTATAGGTCACATAAGGTGATATTTATTTACCATAACCATCAAAAGATTCGGGAGTTCCCAATATGGTCTTAAATGCAACATATTTCGAGACTTCAAGTTCTTCATTTTCAAACTCTTTGCGCTTCTCAATAGCCTCCATGGAAGGCCACTGCTCGACCCCTATGTAGTCCCATTCATCATTTGACCAACTGCAATTGACCATTGAAACGGCTTTCATGCCCAGTGCATCTAAGTTCTCACGATCTTTTCTCATAAATGCAATTTTTTCTTCGTCTGGAAGCTCTCCAAACGCTGCCTTCATTTTTGCAAAATAGAATCTTATGATGGGTTTACTTTTTGACATGGCGTGCCCCTTTAATTAACTTCAAGAATTGATTCAGTTTGTTCGTCCAACATCTCCTACAATATAAGAATCTGATTCTGCCTTTAATCCGTTCTGGCAGTGGTGACTTCTAAAAAACTTAGTTGCGACAAAGTTTCTTGGCCGATTTCTGTATTTTACGAAGGATGGATTTTTGCAAAGCCTGTTTTTCATGCATAGCACTTAGACCAATGTAGATGGTTGCCACAGGTTTAGCTCCGATCATTTTCACTCCGAGCTTCAAGCCACGAATGGAACCTGTCAGGAATCTCCCCATCAAAGAAGGCATCGCACTTGAAGTAATGAGTACGGCTTTTTTAGCAGAATAACTTTTGCGCATCTTAGGGGCAGCTTGTCCCCAAGGCCAGTATGAATAACAGACCAACCGTTCAAGAAACCTTTGTGTAAGAGCGTTTGCATTCCCAACATTTACTGGTGCACCAATAACATAGGCATCTGCACATTCGATCTCTTTGATTAACTCCGGCATATCATCTTCCAAAGTACAATTTCCTGGGACCTCACCAGGTTCTTGAGTACAATGACGACAGTTATTGCAGAATCCAATATTTAGATCTTTTAGGTAGATTTTTTTCGTTTTAGCACCATTAGTCTGGGCGGCAGCCAGAACTGACGAAACAGCTTGGTCAATTGTTCCCCCTTTACGATAACTGCCAACAATCCCAAGAAGCATTTGAAAACTCCATTTACTATTAGAAGTTAATTTTACATAGATTGAGGAATAAGAAAAGGCCACCCGTTTCCAGGTGGCCATTTTCGTTTGAATTAAAGAGCCTCTCAAAGATCTCCATCAATAACGCGCCAGTAATTGTCTCGTTTGAGGCATGATCTCAGCAACACCACATTCCCTCCTGAACATGGCTTTTCGATTGAGCCAAACAATAAAAACCGCAGCGGCCACAAAAAAAAGCGTATCGTAAGGTTGTGCATCAGGCCACATTGGATTAATGAGCTGGAAATGCAGTAGTGCTGGGAGCAGGATACTGCCACGAGAGGCATTGAATAATTGTGTCGCAATCACGCTGACGGCTACCGAGCCAACAAAAAAGGGAGTGAAAGACCATGCGCTTTGCGGTGTCCCGCTCAACATGAATGCTGGGAGGTGCCACAAGCCCCAGATAACTCCAAGAATCAGTCCAGCCAAGAGTGGCGCGAACTTACGCTGTAATAGAGGCAGGGCCAGGCCACGCCAGCCAAACTCTTCGACCGGGCCTTTGATGGCCATAAGTAGCAACGCAACAACAAGTGTCTGAACCGAGGGGAACGGGAATGGTTCGACGAAAAGGTTTCCCTTCAACACCGCTCCACCGAAGAAAAGCAGTGGAATGCCAACAATCAAAAAAGCATACCAAATCGGAGAGCAGCGCCATATTAATACTCTTGACAGGTAACGCCGCAAACCTCCAGTGCCACCGTAGTAGATGACAACGATGAAAGCAGCGATTGCTGGTGAGTACACAGCTAAAAAGAAGAGCGGATGTTGTCCGGTCAATTCGCCAACTAGCGAGGTCATCTGGTTCGGTAGAAAAATGAACAACGCTATGATTCCCCAAGCCAAGCCAAAAGTAATAAGCAGAAAAGGCACAAGAGAGTTACTAGGAACCTGAGTGCTGTTGCCGCTAGATGAATCTGTAACCACGATAGCTTCCTTTATTTTAAATCGCCTCTGGTTTTGTAGACATCTTTACCCAACAAAAAAAGCCGTACGTGTAAACCCGTTGATTGTCTGAACCCTACACAAATAAGACATTGAAGATGATACCCAAGCATAGATCGAAGTCAAAGAAGAGAGTTTCTTATTTATGTTCCTACATTGTTCAGGAGTAGTCAGATTGACAAAAATGCGAAATTCTTGCTGCCCCTGACAAATGAGAAAAGGCCACCCACTTCCAGGTGGCCATTTTCGTATGGATTAAAGAGCCTCTCAAATATGTCTATCAATAATAGGCTTATTTTCCCTCTCATAACCCGTGATTTATGAGAGTTAGCCAGCACCACGTGCACGATTACATTATTGGCCAGGTTCCGATTGAAACACCAAACGGTGAACGGCATCTTGCCATTCATCTGAGCCAAGATC
>JAHEEI010000220.1 GCA_024640785.1 Pseudomonadota bacterium | reverse complement strand
CTACTCCCCGGCAATAGTTAACTCATGCAGAATACTTGAACATAACAAGGGCGCAATAGCCATCCTTCAAACCATGGACGCTCCGGATAAGATTGCTGAATTCTATTTAAACTCATCAAAGAAAATGGCTGGAAAGTAGAAGATAAGCTGCTGACAGAAAAAATTTTTTTTCTGATGGCAAAAAATAATTCTTCCTACATAAACATAAGCGCTACCGAAGGAATAAAAGGTACGACCCTAACCCTGGCTATCTCGCTAAACAAAAATCAATAGCCTGTTTGTCTTTGGCAAAGCTTCCGACTTGCCGGATATTATCAAATATTCTATTATTTTTCTTTGTCTCTGAACCTCAAGCCCCTGAACCATCTCCGTTTCTTTCTTTCTTTTGTCCTGTCGCGACCTTCTCTTTTGGGCTCAGAATAACCGGGGTTTTTCCACACACAGATATCCTCAGCTATTTCCCGGTCAAGTGCGATATTTGCGCCTTCACATTCAATCACAAAAGTAGGATAGGTCTGGTGAAGCTTAACATATGCTCCGGGCCGAATGTGAAGTCCGTCAATCTTATGAAGGCGACTGTCATCATCACAGTTAACGTAAGCGACTCTTGCTTCCTGCCCCACTTCTAGCTCTGTCACCGAGACAACAGAACTCTGGGCTGACCGGGAAAACTGCCTGCAGCAGTCCCCTTTCGGAATCGGCATACCATGGGGACATTCTCTTGGATGTCCAAGCAGCGTACAGATACTGTCCACAAGCTCAGGTGCAACAATATGCTCGAACTCGCAAGCCCCCGACTCAAAATCGCCTCCCAGCGCATCGTGTATCAGTCTTTCTGCAAGCCTGTGAGACCGGATGATCTGTCTAGCCTCTTTTTCACCTTTCTCGGTAAGACTGATCATCTTTTCATCTTCAGATAATTTTGCAAAACCCTGCCTTTTAAGACTGTCAACGACCTCCGGGCTAAACGACTCGCCAACAGGATCAAGCAAATGATCAATCACCTTGGTATTATCTTCTTTCATGTACCAAAGCTTTTCAAGACACTCTTCCATTTCCTGCTTGAGATTCATCTTATATCTCCCAAAATATTTAGGATAAATTTAAAAAAACAATTTTAAGCCCAAATTCAAAAGACCTGCCAGCAAAAATGCGCTTAGATTTATTATGCCCACCATAATAAGAGCGGTTTTCAATCCCAGCTCTTTTATCATAGACACAATATTTGCAAAACAGGGAACAAACATGGTGGTGATAGTCACCGCCACTATACATTGAATATAATTTAACTGACCCTTTTCGATCAGATTTATAATAAGCGCTGCGGCTGCCTCATGCCTCGCCATACAAAGGATCAACGCATCAACCATCTGTATCGGAAGCCCCAGAAATCCCTCCATAACAGGACGGACCATAGTTTTTATCACCTCAAGAAGACCGATCCTGTCGATAATAAACAGGATAACTGCCGCATAAATAAATACCGGCATTGCTTCTTTTAAAAACCAGTACAGTCGGTAACCGGTCTTCTTCAAGACCGCCTTAATGCTGGGAAGGCGCATTTTAGGAAGTTCCTGGATAAAATCGCTCTGTTTTTCTTGTTTAAGTATATTATTCAGGATAAGCCCTGCCACTATTTCAACAAAGGCAAGGACCAAAAAGGCGATCACAAAAGCTTTTATACCCATTCTGCCCAGAATACTCATATTAAGACCAAGCTGTGCAGCACAGGGGATTGCAAAAGCAATCAGATAAATCGAGATATACCTCTCTCGCTTCGAACGAAGGCTTCTTGTGGTAAGCGTCGCCATGGTCTTGCATCCGAAACCAAGGACCAGAGGCATGATCGCACTTCCACTCAAGCCTACCTTATCAAAAACCCTTTTGGTCAGGACACACACATTCGGGATATAACCGATGTCCTCAAGAACATTAAATGCAAGAAAAAAAACCGAAAGGATCGGCAGAACCGTAATAAGAGCATTTGCAAGCCCCAAAGAAAGAACCCCGTAATCGCCGATCAGAAAATCATTTAAGAGGCCCTCAGGCACAAGGACCTTTATCTGATGCTCTATGGGCAGCCATAAGATATTCTCCATCCATCCTGCGATCACATTGGCCACATCCACCACCAGAAGGTACATCATAATAATTATTGCAAGAAGGATCGGCGGGCCGAAAACAGGATGCCGGCATAGCCATCCGAAATTCTCTGAATATCCGCCAAAAAACTGTTTATCTTTTATGACGGCGCGGCCTATTATATTTTCTATCCACTGATTGCGGTTAAAATTAATCAGCCTGCCAATTTTAGCATTAATGCTGTCAATTGATTTCCGGGAGATGGCTTCAATTTCCGGCGCGATCTGATCTCCGTATATTTTTTTTGCCTGATCATTTAAAAAAGAATCCTCCTGAAGAAAAAGAATAGCAATCTTTCGCCGGTAAGCAACACTTTCATTTATCGCTGACATGATATTTGAAATACCTGCTTCTACAAGGTCGCCATACTTCACAGGGGTCTTACCTTTCCCAGGATTTTTAACAGCATTTTTCAACCTATCAAGGCCACTGCCATCAGCAGCATCTGTATCCACGACAGGAACACCCAGAATCTCTGACAAGGCTAAAGGATCTATCTTTACACCCCGCCTCGAGGTCTCATCGATCGAGTTTAACGCAATAACCAGGGGTATTTCAAGCTCAAGCAAATCCGCTGTTAAAGTAAGGGACTGCTTAAGCCGGTTGGCATCCATACACTGAATGATAACATCAGGGCTCTCGGAAAAAATAAGGTCTCGCACAACAAGTTCTTCTTCCGAATGAATATACAAAGAGTGCAGACCCGGAGTATCAATAATCTCACACTTCTCCTTCATGATTATCCCTTCACTCCTTTTTATCTCCACCGTAGTAAAAGGATAGTTCCCAACTAAGGTGTACTCACCGGTCAGACTATTAAAAACATGACTCTTCCCGGTATTGGGGAGCCCGGCGATGATGACTTTTTTTATTCTTTTTTCAGGATCTGCTTTCTTCATTTCCTATTTATCTCCCTGCACTTTTTGCAATATCCCCCAAGAACATGAACATGCCAGACCATTTCAAAGTCAAGCCGGTCGCATATTTTTTGCTGTATTTCGTCAATCTTTTTTTCGTAAAACTCAATAACCTCTCCGCATGCGAGGCATTTCATATGATCATGATGCTCATGCCCAAGCACATGCTCATAACAGATAGTACCTGAATCACTGAAAGCCTCACGTATTAAACCCGCCTTAATCAAGTGCGGAATAGCACGATAGATAGAAACTTTTGAAAGTTTTAATTTTAAATGCGTGTTTCTTATCCGGAGAAACAGCCGGTCGACGTCAAAATGCTCGTCTAGCCTGTAAAGCTCTCTTATAATCAGCTCCCTTTCAGGGGTATTCCGCATTCCATTGTCTTGGCAGTATTGCCTGAATTTCTGAACTGCTTTTTCCATAACCACACCTTATTGTAACTGAATTTCAATTACTATATTAGCATATTGGTATTTACTGTCAATACTTCTTTTAAAATAGGGAATAAAAAGGGAAAAGATGTTCAATTTAAGGAATTAAGCCGGCGGGCGGAGTTGAACCGCCGACCTGCTTATTACGAATCAGAACCCTTGAATTTTCTGACCCCCTCAGTTTACATAACTTATCAGAAAAACTATTCTCTATTTCATCAGATTTTCAATCGTCCACGTTTTGCTCATTTTAGATAAAATC
>JAHEEI010000219.1 GCA_024640785.1 Pseudomonadota bacterium | reverse complement strand
CCCGTTCAAAAGATGAGGTAATTGACATTTTTATACTCCTTGAGCATGAGCCGGTCTTTACGGCCAACAGAGAGGCCACCTTTAATAACATCTTGGCGCCGAAAGAGGTTCTTGAACAGGAAGGTGTTGAAGTGTGCAAAACCGACCGGGGGGGAGATGTAACCTATCATGGGCCGGGACAGATTGTCGGCTATAATATTATGGATCTGAAGAATCAGGGCCGGGATCTGCATGCCTATATCCGGAATGTTGAACAGATGATTATTGATACGCTTTTAGACTTTGAAATTGAGTCGGGAAGGGACCCCGAACATCCCGGTGTCTGGGTGAAAGATGAAAAGATCTGTGCCATAGGAATCGCCGTTAAAAGCGGATGGATCACCATGCATGGGTTTGGCTTTAATGTGAGTCCGAATATGGACCATTATAAGATGATCATTGCCTGCGGCATCCAGAATAAAGGCGTTACTTCAATGAGAGCTCAGCTGGGCAGGGAAGTTGAAATAGCGGAGGTAAAGGAGCGTCTGATAATTCATTATGAGAAGATCTTTAGCCGGTCTTTGGAGAAGATACAACAGAAGGATTTGCTGTGGTTATGACAAAGAAACCTGACTGGATACGGGTTAAAGGGGTGGACTGGAAAGTCCTTGAAAAGATGAAATCCCTGACAGACAAGTATCATCTGCATACGGTGTGTGAGGGCGCAACCTGTCCGAATATGGGTGAATGCTTCTATTCCGGAACAGCCACTTTTATGATCTTGGGAGATATATGCACCCGGAACTGTGCCTTTTGCAGTGTCCCCACGGGTAAGCCGCTACCGCCGGATCTGAAAGAGCCTGAAAATGTCGCTTTGGCTGCCAAAGAACTGGGATTGAAACATGTTGTTATTACCTGTGTTTCAAGGGATGATCTTGACGACGGCGGAGCTGGCCAGTTTGCCTTGACCTTAGAAGCGATTCACCAAATTTTACCGGATGTCACAACCGATGTGCTGGTTTCTGATCTTAAGGCTCAAAAAGAAAATATTAAAATTGTACTCAAGCAGAAACCGGATATCTTTGCCCATAACCTGGAAACTGTTCCAAGGCTTTATGATACCTGCAGGAGTATGGCGGATTATCAGAACTCTCTCAAGGTGCTTTCGCTTGCCAAAGAGATAGACCCGAACCAGTATACAAAATGCGGATTAATGGTGGGGATTGGGGAGACCATGGATGAGATTATTGAGGTGATGAAGGACCTAAGGGCTGTAGGTTGTGATTTTATTACGATCGGGCAGTACCTTAGGCCAAGTCCGAACAACCTCGAGGTATTTGAATTTATTACCCCTGAAATGTTTCAAGAGTACAAAAAGATCGGTGAGGATCTGGGTTTTATCTATGTGGCTTCATCTCCTTTTGTCAGAAGCTCTTTTCATTCTGAAGAAGCCTTGAAACACATTCGCAAGCAGGCACTCTAAAAATGGATCAAGTCCTTTATTTAAGCAACCCTTCCGGATTGAAATATTATCAGAAAGATTTTACCCGAATTTATTTTGGCCAGGAGTTTTGCGAGAAGCTTTTGCCTTCAAAAGATGACCTTGAAAAGTTAGGTGCTTTTTCTGAAAGAGCAGGAGTCCCGTTAACTCTTGTCACTCCTTATGTAACAGACAAGGGCCTTTTAAGCCTTGAAAAGCTTATAGAGTTTTTTGCGGAAAAGATGCCGAAAGCAGAGATCGTATTTAATGACTGGGGCGTTTTCCAGTTTACAGAGGAGAACTTCCCTGAACTAAAACCTGTTTTGGGCAGGCTTTTAAATAAACAGAAACGGGGACCGCGTATTACCAATATCATTGAGCAGGTCCCGAAAGAAACCCGGGACTATTATAGGGGAGCGTCACTTGATGTTAGTGTCATAGCCGGATTCCTTAAAAAGAAGAAGATTTTCAGAGCTGAGTTTGACAATTTATTGCAGGGTCTCGATATGAGCGGACTGGATAAAGAGATTAAAAGATCACTTTATCTTCCGTATCTTTTTATTTCCACCACCCGTTTTTGTCTCACCGCAAATTGTGATGTGGGTGATACCAGAGTCGGAGTGATGCCCTGCCACCATGAATGTCAAAAATATACATTTAATCTTAACAATCCTGTCATGAAACGGACACTGATTCGAAAAGGAAATACCATCTTTGCAATTAATGAAAATATTCCTGAGATTGTGTCAAGGGGTGAGGTTGATCGGATCGTGATTCAGCCGGAAATACCCATATGATTTTGGGCTGCGCGTTGGCGAGTGTGGAATGTTAATAATTAATTTATCTTAAAAATGAAAATTTTATCGCCATTAGATTATGCTGATGATATTGAAAGTCTGGCCGAAGCCGGTTCAGATGAGTTTTTTTGCGGGCTGCTTGATGAGGAGTGGTATAAAAAATATCCGGTGATCTCAACCAACCGTCGTCCGTCGGGGAAGGGCCATTTCAGAAATTTCGATCAGCTTAAAAACTCTGTGGAGAAAGCTCATAATCTTGGGTTGAAAGTCTATTTTACCATTAATGAGCATTATTATGTGAATGGTCAGTTTGAGATGCTGAAGCCCCATATTGACAATGCTGTACTGTCAGGTGTTGATGCCCTGATCCTCTCGGATTACGGACTGATGGCATGGCTGAGAGAGAACAGGTATGATATTCCCATCCATATCAGTACCGGCGGTACCGTCTTTAACTGGAGAACGGCGAAGTTCTACTGCGAAGAATTCGGCGCAGAAAGTATAACCTTTCCAAGACATCTCGAATTGGAAGAGCTGAAAGCCCTTGTTGAGAAACTGCCGGATGTTAATACTTCTGTTTTTATTCTTAATTCAAGGTGTATTAATGTGGATGGCTTTTGTACTTTTCAGCATGGCCTTGCCGGAAAAAAAATAATGCCCATGTTTCGAAATGCCTGTATGCTGCCCTATTCGGTAGAGGTGTTCTCCGCCAGTGGTGAGCCCTTAACAATTTCCTCCGCACAGAGAGAAAAAGTACTTTCAAGGCAGAAGGTCTGGGAATGGGTCCATGTGGATGACCATCCCTGCGGTGCTTGTGCTTTGTATGAATTCAAGGAGATGGGCATCAAAAGTCTCAAAGTCGTGGGTCGCGGAAATCCGATAGAGCGTAAGATAAAAGATATTGTTTTTTTGAAAAACCTGGTTTCTGTTCTGGATGAAGGGATATTAAAACAGGACTTCAGGGAAAAGTCCAGAGAACTGTATAAGAGTACCTATGACCGGCCCTGCCGTAAGCATATGTGCTACTTTCCGTCAGTGATGAGATACCATGGATAATCCTCTTGCAAATAGATTGCACAAATAAACCAGGTAGTATATTTTATTTATCATTACGATCCCGATTATAGATATCAGGAATTTTCAAGAAAGCTTATCAAGGCCGACTGTGGACGCACACATAAAATCCAAAATTGGCTATGAACTTTTGTCTTTAATTTTTTAAATAACATTCATGGACTCATTTAGAAAGAGACTATTTTGTAAAGGGTAACATATGCGTATTTTACTAGGAGTAATTTTGGCTTTGATGGTTTATATAAACACAAGAGATGTCCAGGCTGAAGAAATTGTTCAAAAAGGAGCTCAAAAATGTAGGGCCTGTCATTCAGAAATTCATGCAGTTTGGCTAAAAACAAAACATGCAACGGCCTTTGATTTGTTAGGTCCTGAAGACCTCAAAAACGCACAATGTGTGAGTTGTCATACAACCGGAAGTGATCCAAAATTC
>JAHEEI010000218.1 GCA_024640785.1 Pseudomonadota bacterium | reverse complement strand
TCAGCATTGCAATCGCATTTGCATTGCCGCTGTTTTTACTAAACCGTGAGCTTCGAATCGCTAAAATCTCAGCCAATAATGTTTAACATGTTTGTCAACCATCGTTCTAAAGGTCGGACATCCGCGCTTCGGCCAGTTATAAAGTCGTTATAATCACAAAGGTCAAGAAAAAAGAGATTAAGTCTTCTCTTGACGCATATGCATAACAGAGAGGAAGTCAAGGTCAAACCAAAATAAAAAATCTTAAGGAGTAGTCATCATGGAAAAGCAAGAAATTGATAGTCTACTAATCTTAATAAATAAAAAAGAAAAATTCTTGAGATTCATTATAGTAGGGTTAGTTCTCATTTTTTTCTTTTTTTCTACAAACTCATTTAGTTCAGGGTTTGATGATTTTTCGACGCCAGATATCAACGAAGGCAAGATCGGTTCAGGATATGATGATTTATCGACGCCAGGCATCAATGAAGGCAAGATCGGTTCAGGATTCGATGATTTGTCAACGCCAGGCATCAATGAAGGCAAGATCGGTTCAGGATTCGATGATTTGTCAACGCCAGGTATCAATGAAGGCAAGATTGGTTCAGGGTTCGATGATTTGTCGACACCAGGTATCAATGAAGGCAAATGGTAATTCATCAAATAAGTATTTCCTAAACATAATTATTGATTAATTAAAAGAAATGGACAAAAAAATCAGATTCTTTATTTAGTCTTTCAAGAGGGAGCGTTATGAAGAAAACACAACTCGTAGAAAACTATTCAATTGAAGGTATTGCTCAGTCCATTGTAAAGAATCATCCCGTTTCACAGAAGTATACAGATGATGATAAAAAACGGATGTACAACGAGTGTCAGGAAAAGCTGGAAACCCTTCCCGTGCTGGAGGCGTTGATTAGCCTTGACCATTTTCATTCCTATAATAACACTTTTGCACCTTATTTGAAACGACCGGCTATCATTCCACCGGAGATAGTGGTCGTTGACAGCCGAATACAGGAGATGTGCGCATTGCCGTACTGGTCATACTATGGCTCAACAGGTGAAGGCAGGTTTGGGGCCTGTATGGGGATAGGATCTTTTTCATGCTGCCCACCGTTTTCACTTAAAGCCGATAAAGTCCAAGCCAAACTCGATAAGGCCGATCTATTTCTCGTGTTGCAAACACAACCACGGGAATTCGGCGTTGGCGAGGCGGGTGACCAGGCAAAGACAATTAACCGCCTTGCAAAAGAGATAACAGAGGTGTTGGGAAAAGGCAGTGTGGTACAGAAGTTTGGCGGCGGTCCCTGTGTCGCCTGTTCCCCTCAACCCTGTGAGTGTGGAGGAGAATGCCGTGCTCCGGAAAACAAAATTCCCTCACTTGAAGGTCTTGGTGTCTGTGTGGATCAGTTATGTAAAGATTGTGCATTGCTGACAGGTGACAATACTTGGCCAATTACATGGATTAAGGGATTCGGGAGCCCGAACCAGCCGTCTATGCAGATTAAAGTGACGATTGCTTTGGCTATTAAACTAGTGGCTCAACACATGAGGGGTCATTAAACGATGGCGAGTTCATCTTGTTTGTAACTGGGTAGCCTGTAAGATCTTCCACTTTTCCATTATTTATATCTCTTTTAACTGGCAAACATCATGAGTGTCCGGGTTCAGCCAGTTGCTTATTGTATCAAGCCGTAGTATGATTGGCATCCTGTCATGAACATGTTTTACTGATTCACTCGCTATTGTTGTTAAAATGGTACAGGAATTATAATTCTCACCTTGCCGACTTTTCCAGCTTTCCCATAATCCGGAAAAACCAAAAGGGTTGCCAGAGGGTAATCTGAAATACCAGGGCTGTTTAATCTTTCCTTTTTTTTGCCACTCATAGAAACCGTCAGCGAGTATTAAGCAACGCTTCTCTGCAAAGGCATTTTTGAAGCTTGGCTTCTCAGCAACTGTTCCGCTTCTGGCGTTGATGAGCTTTCCGGCACCCGATAGGTCTTTAGCCCATGGGTGGACTAGACCCCAGTGAAGTTTGCCTAATTTGTTGCTGCCCTCATAACAGATAACAGTCAGCACTTCGTGGGTAGGAGCTATGTTGTAGGAGGGGGACAATTCGCAGGTGATATCGGTGATGTCAAATATTCTTTTGATATACTTAGGACTGCTATTGAAAGTAAATCGTCCTCACATGGTGTTTGATTAAATATTATATTTATTTGAACATGGACTTAAAAAATTCTGACTGGTTTGTCCCCTTATCAGTTTTAACCAATACATTTTCCAGTTATTGCAATGCAACACGTAACCAGAAGTATCCTTAATAAACCATAAAGTCAACAGGTCGTGCCATTATCTTATTTTGCCTCACTTATGGTTTCAGGTTTTAGAAGAATGGGATTTGGTTGTCATGTTGAGGGGTTATCAGAACATCTCCTTTGCAATTTATTGTCTTTCTTTGTAACTATTTAACAATTTTACTAGTATGTCTTTCTCTTGTGTTCCGAGGCTTGTATAATATAAACAGAAGAGGTATATGTGAGGTAAACCCCTCTCCTGGCTATAGGCTGGATTGTTCTAATCCTTTTAACGACAGACACCAGAACAATCGCTACTGTCGTGTGATAAATATCACCACATATTCTTATGATAAATCCTAAAAAAACAGACCAAGAATTAGTTGCCCTGGCCAATACAGGGGATAGTTCTGCAATGGAGGAGCTTTATCTACGATACCGGGACTGGGTCTACTCCCTTTCATTTCGTCTTTGTCAGAATAGGCAGGACAGTAAATTTCAAGTTATTTCTTATAATATGAATTTGTTAAGTGAAGTAAAAATCTATATTATTATCGCTACCTTTAACTTTTTTGCCTAACTCTAAATTTTTAAAGGTACCTGAAGTAATGTTTATACTTACAAAAACAGAAAAGCTTTCCTATCTATCAACAGCTTTCCAATTCTGTGTATATGTATTAATAAAATTTTACAACGATTGCGGATTAGTAGTTATGGTATAATTCACAGCAGCTAGACTTTTATAATGACACTATCGGAGGTGTATGTTATTCTGAATTTGGATGTGAAGGCTGTGGGCAGGCTCCCTGTGAACAGAAATGCTGATTAAATAATATCTATAACACAAATGAAGGTAGGGAAATAAAACAACCCACCTTTTTATTCAACATAATCACGAGGAACCTTAGTAAAACCTAAAGTTAATCTTTCGACATACTCGCTAACAACTGAAACAATAACAAAAGGTGGTAACCATGAGCAAACCAAATGGTGTGGCCAACAAAAACATGACAGCGATTACCCGTAGAAGTTTCATAAAGTATACCAGCCTAACACTGGTTGGTGTTTTCTTTGTCGGCAGTGAGACGAAAGGAGAAACCCAGAAAGGCTATCTTCTTGTCGATATGAAGAAATGTCAGGGATGTATGTCCTGTATGCTAGCATGCTCATTAGTACATCATGGTGAAGAAAATCTGTCTCTTTCAAGGATACAGATCCTTCAAAACCCCCAGGGCAGTTTTCCCGATGATCTGGTCATTTCTCAGTGCAGGCAGTGTGTTGACCCTGCCTGTGTAGCGAGCTGTCCCGTAGGTGCTTTAAAATTTGATCCGCAATATGAAGATGTAATTATGGTTAATGAAGAAGAGTGCATTGGCTGTAAACGCTGTGTGAGTGCCTGTCCATATAAGCCCGGCAGAACAATCTGGAATTTTAAAGACAATCATTCTCAAAAATGTGACCTGTGCGCTAAAACACCATACTGGAA
>JAHEEI010000217.1 GCA_024640785.1 Pseudomonadota bacterium | reverse complement strand
GCATCTGCCAGGCATCCCGGTCTCATGGCATCACCTAAGCTTAAGGTTATGTCGCATGTTTCTGCAATGTCAAGCAGGCGGTCGTACTGTTCATACAGCGGATTTTCTTTTTTATTATGTATCATCCAGGCAACGGTAAAAGACCCGCCTCGGCTGACTACATCCATTATACGGCCTTCATTTTTAACCCGGGAGGCTGCTTCCCTGGTCATTCCGCAATGAACAGTGATAAAGTCTACTCCGTCTTCAGCCTGTTCCTCAATGGCTTTAAACAGATCATCTGCCGTCATGTCAACAATAGCTTTCCCCCTGCGGGTTGCCTCTACTGCTGCCTGATAAATAGGCACGGTTCCGACGGGAACTGTTGAACGTTTGATGATTTCACGCCTTATGGCGGTGATATCGCCGCCTGTACTGAGGTCCATTATAGTATCGGCTCCTGCTGCTATTGAGACCTCAAGTTTTTTAAGCTCTTCTTCAACATCCATGCAGTCTTTTGAAGTCCCTATGTTGGCATTGATCTTTGTCTTTAATCCCCGGCCGATTCCCATGGGTTTTGCATTTGCATGATTTTCATTAACAGGGATAATTATACGTCCGGTCATGATCTCTTCAAGGAGATATTCTTCTGAAACTCTTTCTTGCTGAGCGACCTGTTTGATTCCGGGAGTTATGGCACCTTTTTGAGCACTTTTAATAAGCATTCTCTTACCTCTTTCTTTATTCTTCTGATAAATAATAAGAACCCGTTACAGCTTTATTTTAAACAATTTCTGACACTTTAATTATTTTAGCGGCAACATCTTCGGGATCGGTTCCCAGCACCCTGGTTATAGGTTCTTTTCCGATTCCTCCCTGATCAAAAATAACGTCCGGAACAAAACCGTTAACATTAATTACATTTTCGGTTCCCCATTCCATTGTCGATCCTTCAAGCTCTTTTACTTTTGGTGGTTCTTCGCTCCTGCAAAACTCTCCGATTTTAAACCCGAGTTTTCTACAGGCATCAATTATTTCTTTACTATACGCTATGTTCATTGTGGAACGAATAAGCCTGTTGTGTTTAAAAGCGGTTAAAATGACTTTTGCAATATGACGCGAAGCGCCTGGTTCCGGGGGTGAAACTGTTGTGATACTGTCTCTAAGCCTTATTATTCTTCCGGGAAAGGCAATGACATCTTCGGGTCCGGTTCCGGCTGGAGTAACATAGCCAAAGTTCGATTGTATCTCGGGAATAAGCCTACCAATCTTTTTATTTTTTAGCACCCCAATATTTTTTGTTAGTTCTTTAATGCACTGATAAATTTCTGCGTTTTGTGAGACAGCTGCAAAAGGATTGGTTGGGCCGTGACCACTGCCTAAGGGGAATGAAAACTTAATTGCAGTCGTAATAAATTCTTTTGCGTTTTTAATAGCGTCAAACGGAGAGGAGCCTTTGGCAAGTTCTGTTGCTATTGCTGCAGAGATTGTACAACCTGTTCCGTGGGTGTTTTTTGTGTTGATCCTTGTTTCTGGAAACTCAAAAAATGATTTTCCATCATAAAGGATGTCAGTCGGGTCGTCTTTCAGATGCCCCCCTTTGATATAGACATTTTTCGCACCAAGTTTAAATAATTTTTTAGCGGCATCTTTCATGCTGCTGATCGAGTCAGCTTTTATTCCGGTCAGTGCAAAGGCCTCGTCAAGGTTAGGTGTGATCATAGTAGCCAGAGGCAGGAGGTCTTCTTTTAGAGCCTTAACCGCATTATCCTTAAGAAGGGCGTAGCCTGTTGTTGAAGAGATTACGGGGTCAATGACAATAATCGGGAGGTTGTATTCTTTTATTTTTTTGGCAATGGTTTTTACGGCAGTTTTTTCAAAAAGCATTCCGGTTTTAACTGCATCTGCACCAATGTCTTTTAAAACAGCATCCAGTTGTTTTGAAAGGAAATCACTGGGCACGGGATGGACATCTTCTATGGAGATAGAGTTCTGAGCTGTAAGTGCTGTGATTGCGCTTAGGGCATAGCCTCCAAGAACAGAAATTGCTTTTATGTCTGCCTGTATTCCTGCTCCGCCGCTTGAATCGGATGCTGCAATGGTGAGTATCTTTTTCATGGTTTCCCCTGAAAACAGGATGCGCCCAGCAGGGCGCATCTTAGATAACTTAGTGAATTTCCGAAGAATATCAAAAACAGGCGGTTATAGCAAGATAATTATTTTTTCACTTGTTTGATTGCCGAGTTAATGATATTTTGTTTAAAAATAGATATTATTAATTCTTGATATATGGGCAATTGAAAACTTATATGGGGACAATCGGTTCAATTTTAAAGGAAGCGCGCGAAAAACAAAATAAAAATATTGAGGATATAGCAGAAGCAACCAAGATCAGCAGGGCAAATATTGTTGCTATTGAGTCAGAAAATTTTTATTTTTGTCCCGGTCATGCATATACAAGAGCTTTTATTAAGATTTATGCTGAGGAGTTATCAATCAATGCAGAAGAACTTGCGAGCATGTATGATCAGAAATTATCTGATAAAAATAGGCATGAGGGTAAAGAGAAGGCTGCTTCTAAAATAGGATTATTTACATTCTTATACGACAAAAAAAAATTTTTGACTGTTACAATTTTTTTTGTTACAGCGCTATTCTTTTTCGGGTACAAAAAACATGATGCAGTCAAAACAAATCAGGATATAACGATAGAACCTGTAAACAAACCAAAAACGAAAAGTTCCAAAACTCCAGAAATAATGGCTGAAAATGAAGCAGTTGTAAGTAAAGGGGATATAAATGTTCCTGAGTTTTTAACAGTCAAAAATGATGGTGCTGCTGAAGAAGGGTTAATATCTAAAGAAAAGTTGTCGGAGGATTCTGATAAATTTGTAGTTAGATTTGTTGCGAGAGACCTTACCTGGATTAAGATCGTTGCTGATGGTGAAGAGTCTGAGATAATGCTTAGGGCCGGGGATTCACACATCAAGAGCGCTGTAAAGTCAATGAGGGTAAGGATGGGTAATTCAGGGGGTGTTTCTCTGTTTTATAATGGCATTCCTCTTGGTTCTCCCGGAAAGCCGGGTGAGCCCGTAAATATTTTGTTCCCGGAAGCAGCGAAAAATCTTAATGCCTTTGAATAAATAAAGAGTCCATACAAAAAATCATCTTCTGTTCTTTGATTTTAGTCCGCTTTTCTAAAGTTACCACTCGTAGTACTTTTTAAGTCCTGTCCGAATATCAATTTTAGGCTGCCAACCCAGATTTTTTATTTTTGATATGTTCAGCAGTTTTTTGGTGTGCCGTTCGGTTTCGAAATGTCTCAGACTATCTTTCCTGAAAACCCAACGTTTTAAGATACGATCTCAGCAATTTCTTTTATTGTGATATCTTTTCCTGCTCCTATTTTAACAAATTCACCAATATCTTTTTCAGAATATTTTTCATTATCATGATGCAGGCTTCTGGAAGATCATCGGGATAAAGGAATTTTCTTAGGGGAGAACCGGCCCCCATAAAAGAACCTTATCTTTGCTAAGTGGAAAGTCTGTCGGTATTTTTCAGAAAATTTCAATATCATTTTTAATTTGGTCACCTTTACCTTCGCTTTTTAGTTTGGCAATGTGGAATTTTCTTAAAAGTGCCGGCAGTAGGTGTGAAGCTCTAAGGCTAAAATTGTCGTTTGGGCCGTAAAGGTTTGTGGGCATAACAGAAAGAAAATCAGAACTATACTCTTCGCTATAGTATTTGCATATTTTGATTGCCGCGATCTTTGCCACAGCATAAGGTT
>JAHEEI010000216.1 GCA_024640785.1 Pseudomonadota bacterium | reverse complement strand
AAAGCAAACCGTTAACATCAATAAAATTGAGAGCCTGTGTCCTTCCAGGAGTTGAGCTTGTTTTTGCAATTCCCTTTCTGTTTACCAGGGTATTTATAAGTGAGGATTTTCCCACATTTGACCGGCCTGAAAAAGCGATCTCCGGCACCTGTCCCTTTGGAAGGTCAATTACTTTATAAACACTCTTTAAAAATTTAACATCAACCACTTTCATTACCAGGCAACCTACTCCTTTTCAACCTTTTCTCTATACATCCTCATAAAATCAGCAGTAATTATTCCCGGACACCTGTCACTTAACCTCTGCCCGTCAAGTTCTCTAACCGGGATTATCTCCATTAGAGAATTGGTCAGAAAAACTTCGTCTGCTGTTAGGACATCCTCCTTTTTAAGAAACCTCTCACAACACTTAATTCCGAAATCAGAAGCAATTTCAATCACAACAGCCCTTGTTATCCCATTAAGAATCCCCGTTTCAAGTGATGGAGTATACAACACGAAATCCTTAACAGTAAAAATATTACTTATAGAACCTTCAGCCACAAAATTAAGATTGTTCAAAAAAACTGCCTCATCATATCCTTTATCATGCGCTTCTCTTCTTCCAAGAATGTTTTCCAAATAATTAAGGCTTTTAATAAAAACATGGGGCGAGGACTGATTTCTTTTAATGGAAACAATACCCGCGCTGATACCTTTTTCACATTTTTCCTTCCTTTTAAAATCAAAATGACTTGAAGTTATCAGGTAACAGGCTTTTAATCCTGCAACAGGATCAATACCTGAACATTCTTCCCTGAATGCACTGATTTTCATACTCGCATTATTTAAGCTGTTTTTATCAATGAGACTTTTTACTGCTTTTTTAATTGAACCAACATCGGCATTTCTTTCTATCCCGAGCAGATCAAGGCCTCTTAAAAGCCTGTCGATGTGGTCCTCCAACCGAAAAACTTTACCTGAATATACCCTCATGGTTTCAAAGACACCATCTCCGAAACTAAATCCGCGATTAAAGGGCGATAGACAAATCTCGTTCTCTTTTAGAAATTTTCCATTATAGTAGATTATCTGTTCGTTTAAAGACATGCTTTTATCCGAGCTTAGATTTTAATCTAACACTTGAACGTCACCCCAAGTGCCTCCATCATCCCTTTTGATTTATGAATTGTTTCTTCATATTCCAGTTCAGGATCAGAATCAGCTACAATTCCTCCTCCGGCGCTAAAATAGTATCTTCCGTTTTTGTGAAGGATAGTTCTGATTGCAATATTAAAATCTGACCTTTGATTAAAACCGAAATAGCCAATTGAGCCAGTATATATCTTTCTTCTGCACCTTTCAAGCTCTTCAATTATCTCCATTGCTCTTATCTTCGGGGCACCTGTAATAGAACCTCCTGGGAAACAGGCTTTTAAGCAGTCCACATGGCTACGACCATCCATAAGCTCTCCTCTTATGGATGATACAAGATGAAAGACATTGGAATATGTTTCAAGATCAAAAAGAGATTCAGGATAAATTGATCCGTATTTACAGACTCTACCAAGATCATTCCTCTCAAGGTCAGTAATCATAAGCAGCTCTGCCCTATCCTTAATGCTTTTAAGTAAATCATTTTTTAGACAGACATCATCCGCTGTTGTTTTTCCTCTGGGCCGTGTTCCCTTAATAGGTCTGGTCTCAACCTGTCCTTGATTAAACTTAAGAAACCCTTCAGGTGATGAACTCAGGATATGAAAATCAGCATAATTAAGAAAACATGAAAAAGGTGCCGGACTTTTGTTTCTTAAAGAATTATAGACATCAAAAGGCAAACGATTATTTTCACATGTGAAGCGCTGAGAAAGGTTAACCTGGTACACCTCTCCTTGAGCAATATAGTTTTTAACTTTCTTTACCGCTTCCACATAATCATCACGGGTAAAATTTGATTTAAGAATACCTTTTTCACTCTCTTCATCCACATCCTTGTTTTCGTT
Organism: Pseudomonadota bacterium; assembly: GCA_024640785.1. GTDB lineage: Bacteria > Desulfobacterota > WTBG01 > CAIYCZ01 > CAIRTM01 > JAHEEI01. The sequence continues at coordinate 1,797 of JAHEEI010000216.1, read as the reverse complement.
AGAAAGATCAGCAGGAGAAGAAAAGCTCAATAGATTACCAAGATCTTCTAAGGCTTTATTTTTCTGCAGGACTTTACCGGTTTCAGGCAATCCGGATGCCGAGGCAAAAAGTTCTTTTTTAAAGTGATCAGCAATTATCACCGAACCATAAAGGCATAAAACAGCATCCGGGATATCAAGATCATCGTTTAACATAACAGGAATTTCTTCGATCAGCCTTCCCATATCATAACCAATATAACCGGCTGCACCTCCAACAAAAGGTGCTTTTTCATTACAGCAGTCAATCTCATAGCTTTTAACAAGTTTATCAATATATTTAAAAGGATCTTCAACTAATGACCTCTCACCATTAGAACCAGATATACTTATTCTGTTCCCCCAGCATTTAAAGATTAAAAACGGGTCTGTCGCAAGAAAAGAATATCTTGACGATTCAAACTGACCACTTCCTCCGTCCAGATAAACAGAATATGGCTTTCTCATCACCCTTTTAACTACCTCAGGAAAAGCAGCGTATGATGAAAATTGTCTTATCAAAAGATCGGCTTTTATTTTTTTCATAATAAACTGGTTTTTTAGTTAAATCTTAAGGACAGGTCACCACAAACAATTTCTTCCTTCAACCCATTCTCATTCAACAATATAAGGTGACCATATTTATTTATACCTTTTACAACACCAAGTTTCTCATCATTTCCTGAGATTATCTTAACTTTTCTCCCGACAACCATGGAATGTTTATTCCATTCTTTTTCAAGCCCTTCACCGCCTGTCTTCATAAAAGATTTATAAAGTAAGTCAAGCTCTTCTAAAAGAGCAGTAAAAACAGAAAGTCTTGAGGTCCTTTCACCGCATGCTTCCATGAGTGATGTTGCAATGTTTTTGATCTCTCTGTTTTTTGATGTATTGAAATTTACATTAAGACCAATACCCACAACTGTATAGTGTACACTGTCAAAATCTGCTGAAAATTCGCTTAAAATACCGCAAACTTTTTTTTCATTTATATAAAGATCATTGGGCCATTTTATTTTGGCATCAACCTTACAAATTCTTCTAATCGCCCTTACAGCTGCTATTGAGGCAAACATGGTTACCCTGAATACCAGGTCTGTACCTATCTTGGGGTAAAAAATTACGGAGAAAAGGATATTTTCCCCCGGCAAAGACAGCCATGAACGCTTCATCCTACCCTTCCCTTTTGTCTGGTTCTCAGCAACAACAACTGTTCCATCAGGAGCTCCTTTTAAAGCAAGATCTTTTGCAGCAATGTTTGTAGAATCGATGCTCTCATAATATTTAATTCTTTTCCCAACCACTTCAGTTTTAAGATTCTGGCGGATAAGTTCTGGTAAAAGTCTATCTGGAATATGACTAAGCATGTAACCACTTTTTGTTCCGGCCTTTATATTAAATCCCTCATTTCTAAGTGAAGCAATATGCTTCCAGACCCCTGAACGTGATATACCGGAATCCTCGGCAAGAACCTTACCGGACACATATTTCCCAAAATTATCCATCAATAGATTAAGGATGGAATCTTTCTTTCGATTATTCTCAGATTCTTTAATAACAGCCATAATTATTTTTGAATTTTAAGATAAAAATGATGTGCCCAGCAAAAAACTTTACAGATATCATTTTCAAATTTCACTGCCAGTAATTTTTTTCAGATAAACCATAAGTATTGAAACTGCTGCAGGAGTAATCCCTGAAATTCTTGATGCCTGCCCGAGAGAAACAGGTCTTATTTCTTTAAACTTTTCTTTTGTTTCTGTGCTGAGGCCGGGAATA
>JAHEEI010000001.1 GCA_024640785.1 Pseudomonadota bacterium | reverse complement strand
AGATATGAGTTTTTAAGTATTGCCGTCCAGAGGACCGTGAGGCAATTAAAACAACAATTTAAAGTACCATCGCAAATTTTTACAAATAAAGGATAATTCATGGAAACTAAAAAAACAGCGACAACCCAACTGGACAACCTGTGGAAACGTGGAAAAGAACTTCTAGGAGTAGAGCATCCCATCATCTGTGGTGCCATGACATGGGTTAGCGAACCGCACCTGGTGTCCAAAGTTTGCAATGCTGGCGCTTTTGCCAGTCTTGCATGCGGCAATATGCCACAAACCACGCTGGACCGCCAGATTCAGACCACCCGAGGACTTACAGACAAACCCTTTGCAGTGAATCTGATCACAGTGGCGCCCAACTACCAGGAGCACCTGGAAACTGTTGTTAAAGCCAGACTTCCCGTGATTGTTTTCGCAGGCAGCCTGCCGAAAAAATCAGAAATCGAAAAAGCCAGGGACTCCGGGGCCAAAGTACTGGTATTTGCTTCCACAGCCTCTCTGGCCGAGCGCATGCTGACTTATGGGGTGGACGGGCTGATCCTCGAGGGAATGGAGGCGGGTGGACATATCGGACCCGTTGCCGGACCGATCCTCTGGCAACAGATTCTTTTCGAATACAGTGATCAAATCCCGATTTTTATTGCCGGAGGTATCGCCACAGGAAAAATGATGGCGCATCTGTTGCTGATGGGGGCTTCCGGCGTACAACTGGGTACTCGCTTTGTTATGACCGAAGACTGCATTGTACATGAAAATTTCAAGACAGCATTCCGGAAAGCCCGGGCCCGGGAAGCCATGGCCGCACCACAGTTTGACTCCCGTTTGCCGGTGATTCCGGTGCGAGCCCTGAAGAACAAGGGCACAGACACATTTAACCGCCTGCAGTTTGAAATCATGAAAAAAATTGATGACAAGGAAATTGATCGGCTGGAAGCCCAGGTGCAGATCGAGGAGTACTGGATAGGAGGCCTGCAAAAAGCTGTTATAGACGGAGACGTTGAAAACGGTTCCCTCATGGCCGGACAGGCCGTTGGGCTTGCCAATGAAATCAAACCGGTCAATGACCTTATAAAAGAACTGATATCCGATGCCGAGCAGGAACTCAATCAAGTTTTTGGGAAACTTTCCGGAGCATCCGGAATTTAGCCGGAAGGATAATTTTTCAAGACAGATTGTTTAACAAAACACTCTCCTTTTAATTGCGTATGGTTTGAAAAGCAACATAAGAAAAGGATATTATCCATGAAAGATAGTGAACTTGGAACACAAACCGAATTTGAAGTTGTCCGGATAAAAAAGGACGGCAAGGAAACCCTTAATGTGGCTGTGGCAACTGAGGTGCCGTGCACTATTGATGTAAATGGGTCTGAACTGGCTACCCAGATGTGTACGCCCAGCCATTTGAGAGAATTTGCCATTGGATTCTTGTTTACCTCGGGCATGATTCGGCGTGCGGATGATATCAAAAGCTTTTCCTGTGATCAGATGAGATGGAAAATAGAAATTCAAACCAAAAAAGAAATTGATTTTGCCCTTCTGGGAAAAAGGCTTTATACTAGCGGTTGCGGTAAAGGAGTCATGTATTCCGGCGTCATAGAACTGGCCTCACGCCATCCCATTGAGTCAAATTTTACGGTAACAAATGATTTTTTGAACCAGTGCATGAAATGGCTCGTTACCTGCTCTCCCCTTTACAAAGCAACCAGCGGTGTACATACGGTAGCCATCAGCTTTGGAAAAAGCCTGCCGCAATTTTATATTGATGATATTGGCCGACATAATGCTGTGGATAAAGTCATCGGCCATTGTCTGCTTGAAAATCTTGATTTTTCAGAATCTGTACTGCTGTGTACCGGTAGAATTTCATCAGAAATTTTGCACAAGGTCAAACGCTGCGGTATTCCGATCATTTTGTCCAGGGGAGTCCCTACCCACCAAACCGTTTTAATGGCAACCGATATGGGCATCTGTGTTGTTGGTTTTGCCCGCGGAGGTAGTTTTACTGTCTATACCCACCATAATCGGGTTTCATTCAATAATTCTGCTTTATAATATTAAAAAATAATGAACACCTGATTTTAAGAGTTCCTTTAGACAACCAGGATCTCTGTTCAATAATCATTTGACTTAAGTCAAGGTTATTTCAAACAATACTATCTATTCTATAATAGAGGTTCGAATTAAGCTACGCAATGATACTTAAAGAAACCGGAATTGTGTTATGAATGATATCAAAAACATAAAAAAATACAACGCTAATGTTGTCTCTGATGAAGATATCCTTCAGGCCATGACAGAAATGTCAGGGTATGTTGACATTACCCTTGAAGATTTCAAAGAGATATACCTCCATGCTTATGCATATGCCCATAACAACATTTCATCAAAAAAAACGGCTGAACAGCTTTCTACTGTTTATGCTGAGCAGCCTTCTCTTGTTTCAGGAATAAAATCTTATTTTTTAAAGATGAAAGGTTCAGACAAAAGCCCACCCGGCGTTGGCATTACAGAAATTTGCTGGTCATGGGTAGGGGCTTTTTTAGGAATTGCTGCGGTTGCCTATTGTAATTTTAACCTCTTGAGTACAACTGATACCATCATGATCATCGGGTCTTTTGGTGCCTCAGCTGTTCTTATTTACGGTGCAATTAAAAGCCCTTTAGCTCAGCCGAGAAACCTTATAGGCGGGCATCTCTTTTCTGCTGTTATCGGGGTTGTTTCATACCAGTGTTTTTCTTCCAGTATCTGGCTTGCTTCTGCTCTGGCCGTGGCAACGGCAATAGCTGTAATGCACGCAACAAAAACCCTGCACCCGCCAGGCGGTGCTACTGCTTTGATCGCTGTTATAGGCAGTCAAAGGATTCATGATCTTGGCTATTTCTACGTTTTAATGCCTGTTGGTATTGGCGCCCTGATAATGCTTGTTGTTGCTTTAGCTGTTAACAATATTCCAAGGGCACGAAAGTACCCTGAGTTCTGGTTATAAAACCTACATTTTATTATTCGAGGTGAATGAGCTTAATTTTAAAATCCCTCTGTAAAAGGGTATTATGAAAACATTCGTATTACTGTTCTGTTTTCTAATCTTATCATCTTCTGTTCTTGCAGCACCTATTAATGACTGTCACTGTTTTAAGGTGCGAAGTTTTGATGTTGCAAACCCTGAAAGTTCAGATGAATACCTTTCTTTTAGCAACCACCAAAGAAGTCATCTTGTCAGCCTTTCTTGTCTTCAAATCCGGGTATACTGTCCTCGGGTACTATGCTTTGGGAGCAAAAGGCGGGAGAGCCTAGGATACGCATTTAAATTCTGTCAGAATAACGGCTAAGCCTGTGGGAACAGAAATCAACAGGATAATTAAATGAACGGATAATTATATTAGTAGTATCCCTGTTAGTTAAGCGGTTTTCCCCGGCATCAGAAAGCAAGTGTTCGGTCTGTTGTGTCAAGGTGGGAATTTGGTTTATGGCTTTCAAAAGCCCAATATATTGTTTTTTTTATTCTTGACAACAATGTTTAATATTTTCATACTTTCCATATCAAAAAGCAATGCTCCTAAGCGGTTGACTTGAAATATATAAGTTCAGAGCAGGCTAAAATATTTTTGATAGACAGTCTCTTATAGCGTTCCTTAAGCCGGGAAATTATACTCCATATAAAATCTTTGAGTAAAATTTTAAAGCTTAAAATGATAATGATTTATATTTAAAATATTTTATTCTGAAAATAATACTTGGGGCGTTTTCTTTGTTTCACATTGTTTCACATTTTGTATACAAGTTCAGGGCCATACTTATTGGCACCCTAACCTTATCAGCGCTCGCTTGCACAGGTTTCTTGTCTGATCTTAAGGTAGACGGAGATTTTTCAGTACTTCTTGACCCGGAAAATGAGATTGTTATGGAGTATGCCTATGCTGTAGAAAATTTTAAAAGTACGGATTCATTTCTGCTTTTACTGAAAAATTATTTAGGCCAGAAGAAAAAAATTGATTCTTTAATCAAAGAGATAGAAAGCGACAGTTCTGTTGAGGAAGTGAATAAACTTGATTTATCATATTTAAAAAAAAAATCGGGAGCAAAAGACAGTCTTGGGCTCCTGATGATAAAACCTTCTTTTAAACCAACAGAGCTTAACCGGAGCAGGATGTTGAGCCGGAAAATAAGTTCTGCAGTAGATGCGGCGGGTTTGAAAGCAGGGATTACCGGAAGCTATCAGGTGTTGCTTGAGTCATCAGAATCCGTCAGCAGAGACATGATGCGGGCTGCGTTGTTTACTTTTGTAGGAATATCTGTTATACTTTTTGTCTTTATGCGGATGCCTGTTTCAGTTGTAACAGCAACTTCATTTGCACTTTTTATTGGTTTGCTTTTAACTCTTGCTGTTGCCAAATTGATTTTTGGCCGGCTGACTTTCATGACAGCGACTCTTCCTGCCATACTTCTCGGTCTGGGTGTAGATTTCAGCCTGCACATTATTTATTCATTTAATGAAAAAGCAAAGGAACTCTTAGCGAAAGGAAAAAACAGGGACGCCTCAAGAGACAGAAAAGAGCTTATAAATTATGTGTGTAAAACGATGATGAGTCCTCTATTTATAGGAGCGGTCACAACCGGTTCCGCATTTTTGGCTCTTTGTGTTGCAGACTCTCAAGGCCTTTTTGAATTGGGTGTTATTGGAGCTGTTGGAATGGGCGCAACCTTTGTTTCGGCAGTTTTTTTTCTTTTGCCGCTCCTGAGCTATTTGCCGGTTAATCAAATTGCACAAACAAGAAGGATTGAGGGGTTCTGGAATAAATTGTTTGAATTAACTGAGAAAAGATCATTCCTGTTTATCGGCATGCTTTTATGTTTATTATTGACCTCAGCTTTTTTTGCGCTCAAAACGGGTTTTAATGCTGACCAGGGCAGACTTTTGGATCAGAAGATTGAAAGTCACGTAATTCAGAACCAACTACTTAACAAATATTCACTTTTCCCTGTTCCTATAGCCATTATTTCTCCTGATGAAAAAACCGAAAGAGATAAGCTTAAATTCCTGAGAGAAAATACAGCGGACACTATTGTCTACTTGGAAAGCTATTCTCTGGCGGGTTTTCTAAAAAAAGATGAAAGCGTTTTCAGGGGAAAGGATAATCGTTTGCTAACCATTGTCTATCCTAAGGAAAATCCCTTTGACTATAAAGGCTTTAAGAAGTTAGAGAGGCTGGCAAAAACGCTGGCTTTTGCCTTTCCATCAAAAGGAAATATTGTTACCGGGTCGCCTTTTCTTAACTATGGGCTCAATGAAACTGTAAAATCAGACCTGTTAAAATGCACAATTACAGCAGTGCTAGCAGTATCACTTGTTATCTTTGTAAGTTTTAGAAATTTAACCCGTACTTGTGCCGGGCTTGCGCCGGTTTTTTTTGGAACTGTTTTTACAGTGGGTTTAATGGGAATGTCCGGAATAGATTTCAATTTGATGACCCTAGTTGTTATGCCTCTGATAATTGGGGCAGGAATTGATGATGGTGTTCATGTCCTTTGCAGGTGGAAGAATGTTGGTGGAAATGTGAAAAAATTATTTTCAGGCATAGCGACTCCAATAACCGCTACAACAGCAACATCGTCTCTGGCTTTTGGAAGTTTGATGTTGTCTGCAAATCCGGGGTTCAGGGATCTTGGGTTTATTGTTATGATCGGTCTAGTGATTTGTCTTGTGATTTCAATGACTGTTTTGCCCCTGTTTCTTTATAAATTAAAAGAAGCAAAGGTTGTATAGCACTGCTTATGAGAACATGCGGCTTGGCAAGGGCTATTTTTGAGTTTTCTCAGACGTAGCCATACATTCATAGGGTGGATCCCTTAAAATTGAATTACCACTGTCTACAAGACGATATATTCAGTCTCCTGCTAAAGCGGGCTGAAGAAAAAAAAGCCTCCTAAAGGGTTAACGGTATTAAAGTGATTTGCAGTTCCTGAACCATTAAACGTTCCTTGTCTAAAAGGAGGGTTTTAAACCCCGAAAGAGACAATGAGGAGATTAAAATGAAAACGAACAAACTGGAGTTACTCAAGAAATTATCCTCTCTTTTAAAGATGAGTTTGAACCAGCCCGGACTGGTAATATTGCTTTCATCAGCGCAAAAGAAGCATCGTCTTGTTGAGGAAAGGTTTGCTGAAATGCTTTCTGAGTGTGAGTGTGCAAAAAACAGTGTGTTCCCCTTTAAAGAATTGAATGCGGTTAAATATTTTGAAAAGAACTTTTTCAGCATACTCTTTTTAAGTATTTTTAAGGCTGTTGGGATACCTGAAGAAAGGATTCTCAAGTATGGTGTAATACTCCATGCTTTGCGCACAATCATCACCTGCACCGACAACATCCTTGATAATGAGAATAAAGGACCGGTATTCTTAGCTGTGGGGATTGACAATGCTGTGTTAAATAACACCATGCTGTCTTTGCTTGCATATAAAGTTATGGGACAAACCATACGTGAGGTGTCACATGACGCTGAAACAGCAGCACGTATTGAAGCAAAAATACTTGACAGTATCTGCTCCATTGGAAAGGGTGAAAATGTTGCTAAGATTTATGATATAATGCCTGTTCCTCGGAAAATTACGGAAGATGTTCACATGAAAATCGGCGGCGAGCTTTTAAGACTTGCACTAATTGCTCCGATGGAAAATGAACGCGGTTTTGTTGGAGAGTTGCAGAACATCGAAGCAGGCGTCCTTGGAATAGGTGTTGCGCTCCAGATGCTTGATGATGTCACTGATGCAGCAGAAGACCTGTCACACATAAAATCAAATTATTTAGCGAGTTGGATCATGTATCAGGAGGAAGACGGGATATTTTCTTTTGACGATCTCAAAGAATATGCCGATAAGAACGACCAAAACTTTTGTACTGATTTCAAACGTTCTGTTGCTTCTGTTGTTAACAGCGCTATTGAAAAAGCGCTTGATGGATTTGATATGCTTTGTTGCGGTGGATTTCCAATAACCAGAATTCAGGCCGTTAGAATATTAAACCTTATGTTTGGGCTCAGGGGCTTAACACAGGAATGGAAGATGAGCAGGTATGCCTAATGTAACTAAAATCGGCGCATAGAGATGGATTCACCTTCCGAGAATAGAGGATAAAAACTAGCAAAAAACACAAGAAATCTCCGGAGGGGGAACTTTCTCCGCCTAAAGCCGACATGGATTCCTTGTTCGAATGCTACGATATATCCAGAAAGAGATAAAAACCTTTATATAAGAGGTTTTCCTTAAGACTCTCTCTATAAAACCGAAACAGTAACCCTTGCAAATATGCTATCTAAGAGCAGTTGTCCTGTCGAGGCTAAAAAATTCTGAATAAAGGGCTCTTGAAAAAGAGTCCTCAATTGAAATACCAGCGATTATTTATCCCATGAAGATTCAATTGATATTTTCAAATAAATTTTCCACAAGAATTCTCTTTAGCCTGCTTCTTTTTTTATCCTTTATTCTCTGCTCTGGTTTTAATGGTCTCACCCGCGACAACTCCAAAGGTTTCCCACGTGCCCGGGAATGTCAAAAATGTCACCAGGAAATTTTTGATGAATGGCAAGCCTCAGCCCATGCACACTCTTTTGTGAACCCCCGTTATCAGGACGCAACCGATGGATACGATTTTTTGCGCTGCATCAGCTGCCATGCACCCCAGCCGGGTTTAAGCGATGAACGACCGGAGCCCAGAGATATGGAACAAAGCGAAGGAGTCACCTGTGTTGCCTGTCACCTGGAAGAAGGGCGACTTGCCGGGCCTCTGGACCCCTGGTTGTGGGAGTTTGTCCTGCCCCATAAAGTCTCTGTAGATCCTGAACGCTATACACGTTCTCGGTTTTGCGGCCGCTGCCACGAAGGGACTTTTGCGGAATGGCAGGCTGCCGAGACAGATGGTGAAAAATATTCCTGTCAGGTTTGTCATATGCCTCCTATAGAGCGAAAATCGACACAGGCATCAAATATTTTAGCGGAAATCGCAGTTGCCTTTGAAAAAGTCACCGCCCAGAAACGCCATCTTTTCCAGAGAATCCCCCTTACGCTTCCCGAGGAAGCCTTTACGCTGGAGGCACAAAAGATCAACAGCACCAAAGTGGCCGTCATGCTCCATAATCATCTTCCCCACAATGTACCTACCGGTGATTTTGGTGTTAGGATCGTAAAAGCCCGTATCCTGGGCATCGATGACCATGGTGGGGAAACACTTCTTTTTGAAGAAGAGCTGATTAAAGAACTCAAAAGTGCTCTGGGCCCCGGCAGCATCAAACGCTGGGAACTTGACCTGACCGGCGATACCAGGCATTTAACCGTCCGCTTATTGCGCGTGGGAGCCGACCCCTCCATTGAAGAGTCTATTTTTTCAGGGGAGGTGATGCTGCCATGAGCCTGGGAAAAGTACGCCGTTTCTCCAGATTTGAAGTCGTCTACCATGCAATTCAAGGCATTATTTACCTGACCCTTTTCGTAACCGGCGCCATTAAACTACTCCAACGCTTTCCTGAGATTCACATAATAGAGAGCGCTTTGCTGACACAGATTCATATCATTTCCGGCATTCTGCTGGTGACATTAATTTTACAGTCCCTGCTGCTGATGGTCCTTACTCCGGCAGCACGGGTTTTAATTAACAACATGCGGGACGCATTCAATTGGCAATTGCGTGATTTTATATGGCTGCTAAAAGTCCCCATACAAGTCTTTTATCCCAGGCTGCAGTTGCCCCCTTCTGACCGTTTTAACCCCGGCCATAAGTTACACCTTTTGGCGGTCTTTTCACTCTTGATCGCTTTTTCCATCAGCGGTCTTCTGATGCTGATACTCCCCGGTGCCTTCGGGCCTTGGCTGGTGCATTTGATCTGTTTTGTGCCGGCAGCTGCTTTTTTACTCCTGCATCTTTTTCTGGCGTTTATAAATCCGTCGACCCGCCAGTCCCTGCCCGGCATCTTCACCGGTTTTGTGTCACATAGATATGCTGCTGAGCATCATCCCTTATGGCTCGCTTCGAAAAAAGTTATCCACCATGTACATATTCATCCATTAGCAGTTTTGGTTGGCCTGCTTTTATTATTTTTTTCAGCAGCTGCAATTATTTTGCCAATGGGATTACCCCAGTTTTTGTCCAGGGGTGAGCTGCTGTGGCATCAGCCCGGACACATTGTTTTACCGGGCGCCCTGATTGAAAGACATGCGTCTGATCCAAAATTAAAAGAGTGTACCGCCTGCCATGCATACTGGGAGAGACTACCCTCTGACAAATGTATTAGCTGTCATACTGAGATCGCCCAGACACAGGAAAATAAAATCGGCTATCACGGCAGTTTAACAGGCTCCTGCCGAACCTGTCATAAAGACCATCTGGGTGCGGATGCTGATATCCGGCCGCTTGACCAGGATTCTTTTAACCATCAATTGGCCCGCTACCCTCTCCAGGGCAAACATGCCCAGATTGACTGTGAAGCCTGCCATGCTGTCCTTTCGGCCAATACATCCACTGGTTTTCGCATAAAATATCGCGAGATTGCTTTTCAGACTTGCGATGTCTGCCATCCAAACATCCATGAAACTAACGACTATTCTGACTGTTTGAGATGCCATGACCAGGAAGGATGGAATGGAAAAAATCTGCGATTTGTTCATAACCGTGACAGCAGCTATTTGCTGACGGGAAAGCACATAGACGCGTCTTGTGACGATTGTCATCCGCGCACATGCGACCCTAATGAAAACCCGGCCATTGTTTATATTGAAACCCCCTTAGAGTGTATCGGCTGTCATGAAGACCCCCATGCCGATCAGCTGGGTAAAAACTGTGCAAGCTGCCATGATGAACAAAGTTGGGGCAATTGGCGCCGGCTCTTTACACATAATAGTAAGGATACTTATAAGCTGGATGCGCTTCATGCCGATCGTGATTGTTTTACCTGTCACACCGGGTCGTCTAAAGAGCGTTATCGCCCTTTACCGAATACCTGTGAAGGCTGTCATAAAGATGTTGAGCAGGCATTTTCCGGCAAAGCGGGGTTAGTAGCTTTGGCGTCTGATCCTCATGCCGACCGGGTCACCTGCGTCCAGTGCCATGCAACTGAACAGGCCAGTCAGTCAGCAGAGGAATTTGCAGCCCGCTGCCAGTCGTGTCATAATCCTTTTTACGCAGACCTCTTTTTTGAGTGGTCTCGCGCTTTTCTGCGGCGCAGCCAAAAGGCGAAAACTGTACCTGGAAAAATGAATGCTAATTCTACACTTGTTTACAGTGATTCCAGTGCCACTATCCTGGAAATTGCACATAAGGCCCGCTTTCACAATATAAACCTTGCGCGCAGGCTTTATGATAGCGCTGCCAAATAAGGGATTTGTTTAGAAGGGGAGAAAGATTAAAGACGAATAGACTTTAAAATCGAACCAAACTAACTTATTGTTGTAATAACAGAATACGGAAAACATATTGCCCTCCAAAACTTTATCAAGTAACATATTTATATGATAATTAAAATCTCCGGCAGAAAAACAGTTAAAATAAAGAATATAATCTTTGATTATAACGGCACAATTGCCATTGATGGACAGTTGATTGAAGGCGTGGCTAAATCAATTAATGAGCTGTCCTCTGATTTTGATTTCCATGTTATAACCGCAGATACTTTCGGATCAGTTAATAACGAGTTAAAAGATGTAAACTGTACGCTTATAATAGTCCCTGAAGAAAATCAGGACCTAATTAAACTTGAACACCTGATAAAGCTTGGTAAAGAAACCACTCTGTGTGTCGGAAACGGCAGAAACGATAAATTAATATTAAAAGAATCAGTTATTGGGATTACCGTCATACAGGATGAAGGCACCAGCACCGACACCCTGATGGCTTCGGATATCATCTGCAAATCAATAATGGATGTTTTTGAATTCCTTAAAAAACCTGACAGACTTAAAGCAACTCTCAGGAACTAGGCAGCTTTTTTTAGTATTGCAACAATTAAAGGTATCGAAAACCTTAGTTTTTGATGAATGCTGATCCAAAAGATCTGAAATTATCTGAGTTTTACTTTGAAAGTTATTTCCCGGTCAGGCAACATGAAACGTTTTCTTAATATTTTTACAGGTATGGTTTCTTCCTTCTTTTTGCTGAAAAGGGCAATTTTGGGGTCAACAATATCAATAATTTTCATCCCGTCAATAGACAGGAGATAGTCCTCTTTTTTTATTCCTGCTTTTTGTGCAACACTCCCTGGTGAAAATCCTTCAATCATTATGCCTTTATCCTCTTTGGTGATGAAAATTCCAAGCAAAGGGGCAGCGGGTGTGGATAAGGGTTCTGGAAAAAGCACGTAATCAGCAAAACCCTTTCTGGGAGAACCCGATTTTGCGTTTAAAAGGGTCACATATTCCTTTCCATTCAGACGGTAGGTTCTTTTGGGAATTCCTGATCCGTAAGCAATATGTCCGGCCCCTGCAATGACGACTATCTGACGTTTCGGATTCTGTCTGAGAAACCTGTCTATGGAATGTGCCATAGTTTCATCCCAGAGAATCTGGGACTGATAAAAGTTTTCAAAATTAATTCCCCGTGCCTTATCATGTCGGGAAAAAGTTTTCTGAAGTCTTTTTTTGTATTCGATATCAGACATGTCCATGTCTCCAGGGATTTTTTTCTTTTCATCTGTCGTGAGATTATCAAGCCCGTTTCTAGCCACTTTTTTTATGAGTTCGCGCTTGAGATTGAGTGCAATAACAGGAATCTGCTTTTCTTTTGCAAAATATAAAATTTCCCTGTAAAGGTGATAGTTAAACTTCCAGTCTTTGAAGTAGTCGGATGCCTTGAGAAAATCTTTTTCGTTTATTGTGCCCGAGAGATAATCATCAAGCGCCTGCTGTTTTGATTGTGTAAACATCTCCATGCCTATGGCCAAATTCGGATTTTCTTCATGCAGCATGCGAATGACATCAAGTTGAACTTTGTGGTCTTCGTAAAGGTCATGTGTCTCGCCCACATAAATAACCGGAGTTTTTTTAATGTTTTCTATTATTGTTTCAAGACTTATGGTTTTTTCCGACTTGATCCCCATAACCGGAGTATGGAGTGATATTTTTATTCCGTTACTTGAGGCAGCGGTTTCTTTAAATACGTTCTTTTTATCCTGAAACCTCAGGTGAGAATATTTTCCATAATGAAACATTTTTTTTACAACATCCTTAATACCTTGTTCAGTTTTTCCGGATAGGACGGTAATGACTTTTGAATGGTTCAGGGGGTTTGTGTATGTATTTAAAGAAACGCCCATATCCGGGAAAGTTTCTGCCCTGCCGAAAAGTCTTCTGTATACCGGCCCTTTACTATCGAGTAATAACAAGGAAGAGGATGCGATATCGCTGTCTTTAATATCCTTTTCATTAACGGGTGTAAAACCCCGGGTCTCCAAAAAAGATATCGCGTCTTTAGACTTTTCTTTTTGGTTCTCGGAAAAGACCACCTTTCGTTGAGGATCACCAAGAAGACCGGATATAACAGGAGGGCATTCATCCTCTGAAAGTTTTCTGAAAATATCATAATCTCCGTCAATAATCAGCTGGAGGGGGTTTTCCGGTACAATGAACTCAAAATACTGAGATTTTTTTTCGAGAGTAAATGTTTTGGTAATATCCTTGTTATCGGTTGTGATCCGGACAGGGAGAGATAACTTGTATACCGGGCCATGCTGTATAGCCCTGAAAGAGACAGTATACTTTTCACCCAGCATTAAAACCTGTTTATCGGTTATTTCTATCTGTGGAAGTCCCTTCCGGGAAAGCCATTGATCAAAGAACCATTCAAGGTCGGCATCTGAAGTGCTTTCAAAAGATTTCAGAATACCATCCCATGAAGTCCTGGTAAATCTGTTTTCCTCTATGAGTTTTCTCAAGGCTTTGTAAAATATCTCTTCACCCACCTGGTTTTTAAGCATATGGAAAAACAGAGCTCCTTTTCCGTAGCCTATGGCTCTTGTGGCAGCGCCAGTTCTCTGATGAAAGGCATCAAGAGGGGTTTCATTTTGGGTGTTGACATAGTTCCTGTAGTCCAAAAGAAGTTTTTTCCTGTGTTTTCTTCCGTCCCCCTTTTTTTCATCATACAAATGGTCTGAAAGATATGATGTGAGTCCCTCGTTCCAGTTTCCGTTTTCATAATCTGTGTAAACGTAGTTCCCAAACCACTGGTGGAGAATTTCATGTCCCAGTGATGTGGTCGCAATGAAGGGAAGACGTACAACCGTTTGCCCAAGAAGCGTAAATGTGGGAAGTGAATATCCTGTGGGAAGAAAGTTCTCCACAACGGAGAAACGTTTATACGGATAAGGACCGAACATCTTCTGGTACATGGCCAGATATTTTTTTGAATGATCAATATAGGTTTTTGCAAGGGAGATATCCTCCGGGAAGAAGTACGCAAAGACCTCTATGTTATTAAATATTTCTTTGGAAACCTCGTATTTTGAAGCTATAAATGTTATGTTGTTACGAAGATAGGGAAAGTCGAAAGTATATTCAATGCCTGCCCGGACTTTTGTTTCTGTGGTCCTATCCGCTTCAGAAAGTGCAGTAAAGTTCTCAGGGACCAGTGCTCGCAGGTGATATTCTGCAGGGATCTCAAGCATGGGGTGCCAGATCTCAGTCAGACAAATTCCCTGTTTGTTTATGACGTTTTCAGTGATAACGCCGGGGTTATAGTGAGGGTCCTCCATTTTGGTTTGTTTAAAACGCGCTTCGTATGAAATGACGAGCGCCCCCTGTGCCTGAATTTTTTCCTGAGGGGGGAGAGGAATAGGCTTTTTGTTCATTTCAATGGATATGAGGGAAAGATTCCCAAGAGAAACAGGGGTTGTTAAGCCTTCGGGAAACGTAATGCGGGCAAGACCTCTTAGCAGCTTATTTTCAACATCAAATGTGATTTCAAGGGTGTACAGGGGATGTAATTTTTCAGAAGCTTCACAAAAAAAGGAGAAGGTAAAGACCATCAGTGCAGTAAAAATTATTTTTTTTATTTTCAAAACTAACACTCCGCTATTATTTAGAAGGATGCTAAGGCTTTTCCGCCTGACAATAGCCCACCTATAAAATAACTTTTTTAACTATTACGATAACAGATCCATTTTTATTAAAAAATTACCCTTTGTCAACCTTTTGACGTAGTATTTTTAATATCTATTTAATTATATTTTATTACGTATTATACTTATTAGCCTAAAGGGCTTTATTTTTACTATATCAGTTGACAATTGTGTTTTGTTAATTGTAGGGTGATTAAAACAACTCTTACTTCTATCCAATATATCTTCGGTCTGGGAAGGAGAAAAAAAAGCGTGAAAAGAAAAACCCTTATGTCCTGGAGCAGCGGGAAAGACAGTGCCTGGGCATTATATAAATTACAACAGGATCCGGAAATTGATTTAAGGGGTTTATTTTGTACGGTCAATAAAGAGTTTAATCGTGTTGCCATGCACGCTGTAAGAGTGGAGCTTTTGAAGCATCAGTCAACGAGTATTGGGCTTCCTCTGGAAATCATCGAAATACCTTATCCGTGTACCGATGAGATATATGGAGAGATAATGGGTCAATTTGTTGAAAGAGCAAAAAAAGACAATATTGAGTATTTTGCTTTTGGCGATTTATATCTTGAAGATGTGCGTAATTATAGAGAAGATAAACTTAAGGGTTCCGGAATTAAACCTATCTTTCCTCTCTGGGGCACACCGACAGATACGTTATCCAGAGAAATGATCAACAGTGGTTTGAGAGCGCTAACTACCTGTGTTGATCCAAAACAGATTTCAGAAGAATTTATAGGGAAGGAATATAATGAATCCTTCTTAAAAGACCTTCCTGAGGGTGTAGACCCCTGTGGTGAAAAAGGGGAGTTTCATAGTTTTGTTTTTGATGGCCCCATGTTTAAAGAACCTATAGAAATTTCCCTTGGAAATGTTGTTAACCGTGACAATTTTATATTTATTGACGTGTCAGCAAAAAAAACCTAGCCCTCACATGCCCTCGGTGACAGCAAGATTAAAGTTGTTTCCTTTGAGTTTAACCTGTTCTTCGGAGTTTAGTAAAAGGTAAGGTCCTTATCGCTCATGTTGACTTTTGAGGACCTCTGAATTGTTAAGGTTATCCGGAGCAATTTTAACTTCTCCGCCTGTGTGTCGCTAAAAGGTTTTGGACAACTCAGCCCTATAGCTAAGAGACGGGTTCAGCAGACATATACTTCTTTCCGTTTTTATTTGCAAGCCTCAAGGCACAATTTTGTCTTCGAAGAAGCTGCATACTTTTTTTAACCTTTTCACATCCCCAGTAAAGATGTTTCATAGGGTAAAACCGTTAAAGAAGCTCGGACAGAGGACTCTTGAATACTACTCCAAGCCCAAAAAGCAGGCTAAAAGATCGAGTTCTTCTTTAAAGTTATCTGTTAGAAAACTATTCTTCTCCATCTCGCAGAACAGTGTCTTCTTTAAACCACAAAAAGGAGACTCTTCAAAGGCCACAATCCCGCTGTCTTTTCCCTGCACTAGAATGTCAGGAAGCCTTGCTTTTAGTCCGGCAACAATAAGGTTGTTCAGAGTAGACCATACTTTGTTCGCGTATTGCCCGTCAAACTTAAATACCCTTAGATTTTTTTCATAACCGTTAAAACTTAACGACACCTGCAAGGGAAAGGGTTTGTCAGAAGTTTGCGATGCCAGTTTTTCGACATCAACTACATTATAGCCATTTAAATAAAGACCTTTTAAAGAGCCTTTTCTAATAGGATGAAATGAATTGCAGGTATAAAGGCTGGTCAGTCTTCCGCGTTTAAAATCTCTTTTGAGAATAATTAAAGTTTCACTTTGAATTTTTGAAGCAAGAACTTTAAGGCTTTTCCGGTTTTCTGTTTTCCCTCTCATAAAACCTTTTAAAAACCTCAACCGGTCAGCGAGACTGACAATTCTTCCAATACGGTTCAGTTTCGCCAACAGTCTTACAGCTAGAGCTTCAGATATCTCCGTGTCGGTTTTTACTCTTTCAAAATCAATAAAATAGATCCTATTAGAGCCCGCTTCATTTCTGATCATAAAATTATTTATTGAATAATCATCCTGATATATTCTGTTTTCAAATATTTCTTTTGTAAGACTTCCAAATTCATAAAAAAACCTTTTTTTTTGGGCAAAAGAATCAAAGCCCCTGTCAAACAGGAAGTCTCTAAGATCCTGAGCTCCATCTAAAAAAGAGAGAACAATCAGACTTTCACGGAGAATTCCTAATTTTTTACGTTCCGCAAAAAGAAGCGGCTGCGGTGTCGCAATACCCTTGTCCACAATATAGTTTACAGATGTAAACTCATTTAAAGACATGGATATGCGGAAAATTGATTTTATCAGCTTTGCTGTATTATTATTAATGTATTTTTTAACAAAGCAGGGGGTATTGCAGAGTTCGGCTTTAAATATCGTTTTGTAAGTCGTTTTTTTAAATATATGCTCGGCGCGGTTTTCATTAAAAAGACCTGAAACGATGTCACAAAGTTGACTGTCAGTAAGCAAAGCCATGATATTTTCACTTACTAAGACATTCAGGTTCTTAAATTCTTTGCTTATATATCCCTTCATGAACCTAATTAAATTCTCTTTTTGATTTTTTAAGTTTTAGTTCAGTAAAGTGAATAACAGAATCCCAATATTTTTTAAGTTCTTTTCTTTTAACCTGCATAAGATATGATTTTAAAAAATACAGTCTATAACCCCTTGGCAAAAAAGCTGTGTCAAGAAACGAGCAGTTGAGCCTCGCCAGATCTTTTGCTCTTTCAGCTGACAAAAGAGAGTCTGACACCTTTATGGCATCAAGATCAGTGAAATAGATTTTTACTTTGTCTCCAGCATTTACAAGAATGTTGGTTGCTTTCAAGTCACGGTGCATGATCCCGCAGTCATGGAGCTGTTTTACCTGAATGGCAACTTCTTTAATAAATTTTAGTTTATCTTTTTTTGACATACGGTTGAAACTCGAATCCATAAAAAAGTTTAAAGGTTCTGCTTCAAATAAAGGCTCGGTTACGATATAGCTTTCAAAAACAAAAAAAGACTTTTTTCTTTCCATAAAAAGAATCGGTTCCGGAGTCGGAATTCCCCTGGCTTTCAAGATATTTGAAGCAAGCCAGGTTTTCTTCCCACGAGAAGGTCTGAAGATATTTTTTATAACATCAAAAATACTTTTGACATTATATCTTTTTAAATAAATTCCAGGCGATCCTGCTAATGAAGGAAAAAGAAGCGAGGATGCCGAACTCATTTCTTTAAGTATCCTGGAAGCGAGATCTGAAAAAAGTTTATCAGGATTTTCCATCAGCCTCAGGACGTCACGGTTAAGAGGAAGCGTGGCATATCCTTTTAAATCTCTGTTTTTTACCACAGTAAAATATTGATTTTCGCGAAAACAGCGTTTCGCATGTTTTACCATTCTGTTGGTTTTTTTTATGATCTTTAAAATAAACAGCTTGTCCTGTTCTGATATTTTGTTGACTGAGAGATAATACTTTAAGAAGCGCAGCCGGTCTATTCTGGTGATATTTTTCGATTCAGCAGAATAGTTTAATGCCGCAAGATCTTTTATTTTCCAGCGCTCAGGTACTTTTTTTCTTATGTCCACCCGGTGCAAATCAACGATAAACAGATCGTCTTTGTTGTTTTCTTCGATTCCGATAAGAAGGTGACAGAGATAAAAATCTTTGTGGTTAAAACCGCTCTGATGCATTTTTCGGCTAAGCAGAGCAGTCTTTTTAATAAGCTCTTTTCTTTCCGTGAAGGTTTTTGTTTTAAAACAGGATTCAGCATATGTTTCCAGGGTTATACAACCTTTTATTTCTTTGGTTATTAAAAAAGACTCTGAACCAAAAATTTTGCTTACTCTTTTACCTGCTGCAACAGGTATCATGGTTGGAAGGCCGGCCTGATGAAAGGCCAGGATATTAATAAATTCATCAAAAGCGTTTTTTTTCGAGGCAAACTTTATCCTTTTCCGAAAACATTTTCCAAAAGAAAGGGGCGGATGTCTTTTCAGGTAAGCACAAACCTTTTCACCTTCCTGTTCAAAAGAAAAAGTTTCGGTCTTTCGTTCTGGAATTACATGTTTTACAATTCTGGTTTCAGAAATTGACATTACCCTGTCAAAATCCAGCAAATCGTTTTTTTTTAAGACTTCTTCAAATTCCAAGTTATATATTATGTTTTTTGGAGAGACTGTTGTTTTGATCTTTTTGGGCATAAACATCATCAAGCACCTTTTTCCTTCATAACTTCCATGTAAACTTTTTCTGTTTTCTGAATGTTTTTTTCCACAGGATTTTGCCTTGCGGCTAAAACAGCCTTTTCGCTCATCGCTTTTAATCCGGAAGAATTGTTTTCGATGACAGAAGAAGCCGCAGTAATCATTTCCTCCAGAAGCCAGGGCGAATCAACCAAAATACCCGAGACCCGGTCCTCTATTATTTCAGCCGCACCGTTAAGCCTTGTGGTTATCACCGGCAGCCCGCATGCCATCGCTTCAAGACATACATTGGAAAAAGGATCATAAAAAGTCGGGAGGATAAATATGTCTGACGCGCAAAAAACAGATTCTATCTTTTCAACCGGTCCTAAAAACAGAATATGATCTGCATATCCATTTTTCCTGACCAGCCTCAAATATGGTTCTGCCTTTTGCCGGCCCGCTATGAGAAGCTTTACTTTAAACCCTTTCTTAATGAGGTTTGCAGCGCACTGCATCGCGAATTTCAGTCCCTTTCGTCTAAAATCATTGCCTGCGAAAAGGAAAACCGTTTCGTCCTTTTTTATACCTAGATTTTTTCTTATACTTTTTCTTAACCCCTGTTTTCCATCGGAATTAAATTTATTTAAATCAACCCCGTTATGAACGACCGATATTTTTTCTTCAGGGACATTATAGTAGAGAGCAACCTGCGCTTTTGACATGCGGGAATTTGTAATAATGCGTTTATAGTTTCCCTTCTTAAATATATTCTTTTCAATATAAAGAAGAGCCAGATGCCTCGGATTCAGATGCTTTATTGCTCTTTTTAATGGATTCGCAGAAAAAGCCTGCAGGCAGTTTATGTGAAGAGGGTCACCGACCCTGTAAATATCCTGCGGAAATATCTGCGCAAGCCCGTTAACAATATCAAAACTTTCCTTAGCGATCAGCCTTGAGCTGTTTCTGCTGAAAGACAGGTTTTTAAGAGGAGAAGGGGTTTTTAGATATGGCACTTTGTGTACTGTTATATTATTTTTTTCTTTTATTTCGCTTTTGCCGCAAAAGATATGAACATCATGGCCAAGCGTTGCCAGCCCGTTAGCAAGATTAACGGCATAGCGTTCCGCGCCTCCATGCAGTGCGTTAAATTCTTTTCTCACAAGGGCTATTTTCATTTATCCTTTTCCCTTCAGCCCAACATGCTCAGGACACAACGTAAGGTGCCACCAGAGTATTCTGGAATAAATTACGGTTTTTTCCCTGAGCCTTTTTTTCTTGCCCAGAGTGAAAAGAAGTCCGATAAAAGTCAGCACCAGATTTATAACAAGTTTAAAAAAACGAAATATCCTCAGACATAAATAAGACGCTCTTGACCTGTTTTTTTTAAAATATTTATACAGTGATCTGTAATATTCAATCCAGGACAGGACAGGACGGATTTTTTTGCTTTGTCCCTGGAGATGAATTATATTTATTTCAGGCTGATGAAATATTTTCCAGCCGGCTTTTCTCATGCGAAAACACCAGTCTGTCTCCTCAAGAAAAAAGAAGTAGTCTTCGTCAAACATTCCCACTTCTTTTATGGCTTCGGATCTAATCGCGATGCAAGCACCGATGAGGGAGTCCACCTCGAAAGGCAACTTTTTTTTTAAGCTTTTACCCGCAAATTTTTCAGGAAAAAGTTTCCGTAAGATACTTTTATTTAAAAGCTCTGTAATAAGTGCGGGAAAATTATCGTAACTGTTTTGAGGCTTTCCGTTTTCATCTGTCATGCGAGGGCCTGACATGGCAGCGTCACCGTGATTGTCAAGAAAAGAGACCAGACCGCTTACAGTTCCTTCATTAAGTACCGTATCACTGTTTAAGAGAATAACATACCTCCCCTTTGCGTATTTAATGGCCTGATTATTTGCCCTGCCAAAACCCATATTTTCACTATTTCTGATCAGGTTAACCCTATTGTGAAAAAGTTTTTCCACTAGGGCAGAGCTTCCATCGCTTGAATTATTATCCACCACAAAGGTTTCAAAAGAATATCCCTTAGCATGTTTTTCTATTGAATTAAGGCAGTCAACAAGAAGGTCCCGTGTGTTCCAGCTTACTATGATAAAAGAAATATCCACTTATAAATCCTGACGATAAAGTGTTTAAGTGAAAATCGCTCAATTGAATTAATTTATATTCCCAAAATGCTCTTTTTAATTTAAAGACCTATATCGAAAAAAATAAGCCTTATCAGCTTTTGTTTATGACATGAGTTCTTTATCAGGGAACAATTATGTCAATATAAGATTTAACTTTAACATTGATCTTCTTTTCAGCTTGTGAAAGACTTTTTATAATTTCGCCATCTGTCTGACAAAAGGTTGCTTCAGGAAGCAAAAGCTCAACCCTGTCTGTCTGTATCTGGTCAACTTCCGGACATATAATGTCCAGCTGTTTTTTAACAAACCGGGAAAGGTGAAGAGCGGCCCACTCTTTAAAACTTTTGATTATTGTGACCTCAAAAATCCGGTCATCTGTTCGTGCTTTACTTGAAAGCATAGCGCCGCCGCCGTATGAACTTATATTCGATATTAAGATCGCGCGTATTGACGAATTAAAATTTATTTGAATTTGTCTGCTGTTATCTCTATTGTATGAAAGTGCTGTTCCAGCAGGTATTTCATATCTAAGCCTTTTAATCCCTGCAAAAGCATACACCGCTTTTCCGAGGGAATATTTAAAAAATAACCGGTTGGATTCGTCTCCCCGAAACGTATTAAAATCATTTAATATCCCTGCATCATTTCCAAGACTAAAGTAGTTGATACAAGTGTATTTATTATTTACTTCAAGGATATCCAGCTGTTTTGTTTTGCCTTTTAAAATAATCTTAATAAGGTTTTCCAGTCCGCCGCTTTTCGCAGCCTCTAAAATCCCAAGAGACCGGGCTAGATCGTTTCCTGTACCCAGAGGAATAATTCCGATTTTTTGTTTCCATCCGAGCCCTTCCATTGCCTGGATAATGTTTGATATGGTGCCATCCCCTCCTGCTGCAACCACTTTTTCGTAACCCATACAAATGTTAGAAAGCTGATCTTTCATATCCGGCTCTGTGGCAACAATATCATACTCTTTTGCCGGAAGATGATTTTTTAAAATCGAGAACAGTTTTCCCTTTATCTTTTGTCCTTCTGTTTTCCCTGATACTGGATTTGTTAATAATAGAAGCTTTTTCATGGAAAAAGATGTTCTTATAACTGATTTCAAAATAATTATAACGACTAATTACTATACACTACAGTGATGGGCAAGTAAAAACAAAAATTAACTGAAACCTGTTGATATTTAATGATTTTCTTGATAAAAGATTGTGATAAAAATAAATAATCGGAATAAACATTATGCTGTTAAATCCAGATAAAATTCTAATAATAAGGCTTAGCGCAATAGGAGATGTGTTAAGGACTCTTCCGGCTTTTCACATTATCAGAAAGAATTTTCCTGATGCATATATTGCCTGGATTGTAGAAGACGCGTCGAAAGATATACTTGAAGCCCATCCTGGCATAGATGAAGTTATCATTTTCCCTAAAAAAGAATTGGCTGCAAAAATAAAATCGCCAAAGACGTTTTTCCAGGGAGTAAATCAATTTCTGATGTTTGTGCAGGACATAAGAAATAAGAAGTTTGAAATAGCCTTTGATTTTCATGGTCTTTTTAAAAGCGGTATAATAAGTTTCCTAAGCAGAGCAAAAGACCGTGTGGGCTTCACAAAACCTTTCACAAAAGAGATGAATTTCCTGTTTAATAACCGTAGGTTCTCTCTTGATTCGGATAGAATGAACCGGGTTGACCGCAATATTACCCTGGTTGAGAAATTGGGTCTCGACATTAAACAGGGTCCGCCGAATATTTATATACCAGATAAAGACCGTGATTTGATTCAGAAGTTTTTAAAGCAGAACCGGATTGAGCCGGAACGCCCTCTGGTAGCAATACATCCGGGCACAAGTCCTTCGACCCCCTATAAACGCTGGGATGCCTACCGTTATGCAGTTGTTGCTGATAAAATCGTTGAAGACAATGCGGCTCAGATTATTTTCACCTGGGCAAATGAAGAGATTGAGATGGTAAAAGAAATAATCGGACTTATGAAATATCGTGCTATTATCGCACCCGAAACAGAAAACCTTTGTCAGCTGGCTGAAATTTTTAGGTGCAGCGATCTTTATGTCGGTAGCGATACCGGTCCCATGCATCTGGCGGCTTTTGTAAATACCCCTGTGGTTGCAATATTCGGGCCCACAGACCACGTGGTTAATGAGCCCTACAGATACACCCCTCATATTGTTATCAGAAAAGAGATTAAATGCGCGCCCTGCAGAAAGACAAATTGTGCGGACAGGGACTGCATGAACGGAGTAAAAGAGCGTGATGCAATTCGGGCTATAAATATTATGCTCGATTCATTTAAAAACAAGAGGAACAAAAAGATAAATCCAAGATCATTAAGCAACCCCATAAGAAGTTAATTTTAAAGTACGCCTCCTTAGCAGCAAAACAGACATCAAGATATCCCACACTCTAAAATATACTTTTAATTTTATCATGATAAATAATTCCAAACCTAAAAAAATTAAAAAAATTCTCATTTTCAGCACCAGCTGGCTTGGGGATGCCGTAATAACCATTCCCACGATTTACGGGATAAGAAATCTTTATCCTGATGCATGGCTGGCAATATTGGCAAAAGACACCATAGCTGACATATTCAAAACTGTCGAAGCAATCGACGAAATCATTACTTTTCATAAGGAAAAGGGATACAAAAAAGCTTTTACTGTTTTAAAGACCTCATCAATGCTTAAAATTAAAAAGTTTGACCGGGTTTTTATCTTTCCTAACTCTCTGGGTTCTACGCTTACCTGTTTTTTAGCCGGCATTCCTGAAAGAATCGGCTTTGGGTCAAACGGCAGAGGGTTGTTTCTTACAGAGACAGTTAAAAGAGACCGGAAAATACTTTCCAAACATCAGGTACATTACTACAAAAAACTGCTTGAAAGTATGGGAAAAGCAAGTTTTCCTCAACTCCCCGAGATTAAAGTGCCGGAAGAAAATATCAAGTGGGCGCGTGAATTTCTGTTTTCAAAAAGAGACGGTTCAAAAAAGTTCCTGGTGGGAATAAATCCCGGATCAACCAATGGAGAAGCAAAACAGTGGCTGCCTGAAAGGTTTGGAGAGCTTGCAAAAAAACTGTATAAGAATAGAAGGTGTGATATAATCATTTTCGGTGATACAAATTCTAGCCTGCTTGCCGGAAGGATAAACAAAGACCTGGGAAACAAGGCAATTGATGTCACCGGAAAAACAGACATCCTGCAGCTCACCGCGCTTCTGAAAGAGTGTGATCTCCTGGTTACAAATGACACCGGACCGATGCATGTTGCGTGTGCCGTAAAAACACCGGTGGTGGCTGTTTTCGGCTCCACAAACCCGGTGACCACATCACCCCTGGGAAGAGATGCGGTGGTGATTAAAAAAGATATGCCGTGCAGTCCGTGCTGGAAAAGGGTTTGCCCTGAAAGACTTCACTTATGCATGAAAAATATTTCAACAGCTGCTGTGGAAAAAGCTGTTTTGGAAAAACTAAAACTCTTATAAAGAATTAATTATTAAATTATATAATGGGAATTCCTAAATTATCAGTTACTATCATCACCTTTAATGAGGATAAAAATATCCGGGACTGCTTGGAGAGCGTAAAATGGGCTGATGAGATCATTGTTGTGGATTCGTTCTCATCAGATAAAACAGTTGAAATATGCAAAGAGTATACAGAAAAAGTCATACAGCGAAAATGGCCCGGATTCTTAAAACAAAAACAGTTTGCTCAGGAACTGGCAACGGGTGAATGGATATTAAACCTTGATGCGGATGAACGGCTTTCTCTTGAAGCTCAAACCGAAATAAAAAAAGAGCTCCTAAACGGTACCCCGGATGCAGATGGATTTGTTTTTCCCCGCCAATCCTATTATCTGGGACGCTGGATAAAACACGGGGGATGGTCTCCGGATACAAAGCTCAGGCTCATCCGAAAAGACAACGGCAGATGGAGCGGAGAAAGTCTCCATGAAAAGCTTGTTTGCGATGGCAAAGTAAAACGCCTAAACGGCAAAATTCTGCATTATGTCTACCGTAACATTGCCCACCAACTTGAAACAGTTGATTCTTTTTCTCGTATCTCGGCAGATATCTGGCTGAAGAAAGGTAAAAGATTTACTCTGTTCCTTCTTTTAACAAAACCGCCGATTAGTTTTCTGACAACCTATATATGGAAAGGCGGAATTCTTGATGGAATACCGGGTTTAATTATTTCAGTTATAACCTCATATTATGTTTTTCTGAAATATGCAAAATTGTGGGAACTGCGAAAAAATTAACCGCCAACCGCATAGTGGGTGTCCCTGCTGTTCTCTTCACCTGCTTATAACCGGCGTTCAACTTGTAAAGAGGTCTGATCAAATCTGCCATGTTTAGGGATATAAAAAAAAATAATATTCAATGGACAGTAAACGACGGTCTGGATGAAAATATTCTTGAAAATATCTATCCCCGGCTAAAAAACTTTGCGAACTACCCTGAATTTTCTATTGTAAAAGATAATAATGTCCGTACCGTTCTTTTTTTAAACCCTGAGGACAATGCCTCGAACCAGATTTTTGTAAAGCTTTACAAAAAAGGCGGCCCCGGAGTAAAAGCCAAACATCTTGTAATCCCCTCAAAAGCTTATTCCGAATGGAAGGGGCTAAACAATTTTATTAATAAGGGGCTCCCCTGCCCCGAACCGCTTGCTTTTTCAGAAAAAAAAAGTTTTGGTCTGCTTGATGACAGCTGCCTTTTAATAGAAGCTATTCCTTCAGCTGTTCCATTTAATGAATATATTGAAAATAATATTTTAAAACCCGACATAAAAAAGGCCCTTATTATTTCTATTGCTCGCTTAATAAAAGATCTTCACATCAATAATATCTTTTACAGGGACCTTCACGGGGGAAATATCCTGATCAGGGAAAAACAGGGTGCCCTATTCGAACTTTTTTTCATCGACCTCCATAAGGCGGCCTTCCCAAGAAAGATCTCGACCGGGATGAGAATAAAGGACATTGCCCAACTTTTAAACTCCATTTTTTTTTCGGAAGAAAACCGGTTTGTTTTTTTTAAGGAATACCTTGGGAAAAACGATGCGCACTTAAAACTTTTTTCTCAAAAAGTTGCTCTAAAGCAAAACAGGCTTAAAAACACGAGGATTAAAAGCCGAAGCAAAAGGTGCATTAAAAAAAGTTCTGTTTTTGAAGTCAGAAAAAACAGTAAAGAGACCTATTACGGAAGAAAGGACTTTGGCAAAAAAGAGACTGATGAAGTTTTAGCCCTGCACGCTTTAATTAAAAAAAATAAAAATGGACCCATACTTAAAAGTTCTGAAAAATCAGTTGTTACCATCGTTGAAAGAGAAGGAAAAGAATCCCTCTGCGTCAAGGAAAACAGCTTTGTCAATATGTTATATGTATTAAGAAATCTGTTCAGAAAATCAAGGTCTCTTAAAAGCTGGATAGCCTCAAACGGTCTGATAGTAAGGGGAATAGACACCCCCCTTCCCCGGGCTGTTGTTGAGAAAAAAGTTGGGCCCTTTGTGATTAAAAGCTATATTATTTCCAGTTTTATGAATGAAGCAAAAGAGCTGAATGATTACATTAATGTTTTCAAAAGCCCGGCACAGATAAAAAACAAATCCGCATTTATAAAGGCCTGTGCAGACGCGTTGAAAAATCTTCATTCTAAGGGAATATACCATAGCGATCTAAAGTCCAATAATATCCTTGTAACTGAAAGTGAGAAGGACATCTGGAATTTTTATTTTATTGATCTTGATCGTGTCCTTTTTAGAAAAGATCTTAGTTTTTATCAGCGCGCAAATAATCTTGCTCAGCTTAATGCATCCGTTTCCAGTCTAATAACAGTAAAAGACCGCTTGAAATTTTTCTACTTTTACGCTAAAGATACTCAACTCTATGATAATAGAAAAAAATATTATCAAAGGATTCTAAAGATAAGCAGCACAAAAATAACAGAGATCTATGACATAAGTTTTAAATGATACCGGTCTATAGCCGAAGCTTTTGAAAGAAGATAGCTTTTATGAAGATCCTCCATATTTTTAGCAACTGGAAATGGACAGGCCCTGCAGAACATGCTCTCAACATGGCTGTTGCCCATTTAAAGTTGGGGCATGAAGTTACTTTTGCTTGTGCAGAACCGCCTCTTGAAGAAAGACAAAATTCAATTGTCGCTGCAGCGGAAAGGGCCGGGATCTCACCGGTTACAAAATTTAAACTTAACAAACATTTTAACCTGGTAGATAACATCAAAGACCTTCCGGCATTAAGGCGGTTTTTAAAGGAAGAAGAATTTGATGTGGTGCATACCCATCTACCCAATGATCATTTTCTGTGCGGCATGGCCCTGCTTTTTGTTCCTATCAAAACAATTCTGATAAGAACATGTTATGACGGACATAGAATGTCGGGAGGCCTTAAAACACGGCTCCTACTCTCATGCATGACCGACGGCCTGATAACTATCTCAAACCTTACAAAAAATCATATTAAAGAAAACTACGGCTTGGCTGATAAAGATTTATGGAAGGTTGATGTCCCTGTTGACCTTGAACGTTTTAATCCGGATAAAGTTAATGACAGCAGGGAAAAATATCATCTTTCAAAAGAAACTGTGATAGGCGGAATAGTTGCAAGGGTTCAAAAACACAGACGTTTTGAAATTCTACTGGAAGCGATACAGATCGTCACAAATCAGTTTCCCGGTTTTAAATTCATGATCATCGGCCGAGGAACGCATATTGAAGAACTTGCAATTAAACCCTCTCAGAAAATGGGAATTAGATCAAATATTATTTTTACCGGATATAAAAGAGAAGATTTTTGTGAAACGATTTCATGCCTGAACTTTAAAATATTTCTCGTCCCCGGAAGCGACGGTTCCTGTAGAGCGGTAAGGGAGGCAATGGCTATGGGAACACCAGTTATTGGGGCTAAGAGAGGAATACTTCCTGAACTTATTGAGGATGGAACAGACGGCCTTGTGGTAGAAGACACTCCTGAAAATATCGCAGAAGCAATCATGCTTCTGGTTGACGATCCTGGGTTCTGTCAAAAACTTGGCAAAAATGCCCGAACAAAGGCTCTGGCTCTTTTTGATCTTGAAAAACAGGCTAAAAAAGTTGAAAAAATATATGAGGAGGTTCTTTCAAGACAGTCCGAAAAAAATAAAAAATCCTAAAACAGGCTTAAGTCAAATTAAGAAGAAACGCTTTGAGTTTCTTTTCTTTTAAGGCTTTGCAGGCCTCAGATAAAAGTGTATCATCATTTGCAATCCTTTTAAGCAGTGAACCTCTCTTCTTTGTCTCCATATGGCTAAACGATTTATCCTTTTTCAGTTTCTCCCTGAGTTCGGCAAGTACGGTTAGGATCTCTTCTATATTTTCCGGAACTTGCTCCTCAAGCGCCCTCCTCAGCCGTGCGGCATACGCAGGAGAACAACCGCTGGTGGAAAGGGAAAGGATCAAGTCTCCCTTTCTGGTAAAAGAGGGTATAAAAAAAGAGCAATTTTGAGGATCATCGACTACATTAATAAAAATGTTTTTAGAATGAGCCTCTGTATAGACCGCATTGTTAACTTCGGCACTATTTGTGGCCGAGAAAACAAGGCTGTATTTCCCAAGACTGCCGCTTACATATTCTCTCTTTACAAGCTCAATCCGATCACCATATTCATTAACAAGACCATTAAACCCGTCATGTATTTCCGGTGCCATTACCGTAACATTCGCACCGGTTTCCAGCAAATCACGGGTTTTACACAGCGCCACGTTCCCGCCACCAATCATAGCTATCAGCCTGCCCTCGATATTAATCGTAATCGGATAAAGTTTCATCAGTAAAAAAGTACCTCAGACATAAAAATGCGACTATTTTTTTCTAATTATTTTTCATTTTCTCGGTCAACCCATTTTCTTTGATTCTCTTGATGAGCTTAAGAAAAAATTGAATCTAGGGCTTCCGTGACAGCTTCAGCTGTTCCAATAAGGTCTTGTTCAGTATGGGCAAGGGATAAAAAACCGACTTCATAACCTGAAGGGGCTAGATATACACCACGATTCAGCAACTCGCGATGAAAGTCGGCATACAGTTCCATGCTGCACTTTTTTACCGTATCCAATGAGGTGATTTTCTTTGCATCAATAAAACTAAACGTAAAAATTGATTCGAGCTGTGAAAAGAGTACCCGGCCTTCATATTTCTGAAGCACATAATCCAACCTGTTTCTTAAAAATGCCGCTTTTTCACGGAGAATAGAGTAGGCATCTTTGGAAATAAGTTTTTTTACCATTGCGATACCCGCTGACATGGCCAGCGGGTTCCCGGATAAAGTGCCGGCCTGATAGACCGGTCCCTCAGGGGCAATCTTTTTCATAATCTCTTTTTTGCCGCCATAGGCACCCACAGGCAGTCCCCCGCCAATAATTTTTCCAAGAGTTGTCAGGTCAGCCTGAATACCAAAATATTCCTGAGCACCGCCAAGGGCAAGACGAAACCCGTTAATCACTTCATCAAAAATCAGCAGCACCCCATAACGGTCACAGAGCTTCCGTACTTTTTGCAGATACGCTTTCTCCGGCAGGACTAGACCATAATTGCAGGGCACCGGTTCCATAATAATGGCTGAAATCGTATCCGCCTCTTTTTTAAGAACTTCCTCCAGAGCCACCACATCATTATACGGTACAACCACGGTATCCCGGGCATTGCCGTCAGTAACGCCGGCAGAATCAGGTGTTCCGAAGGTTGCCAGCCCGGATCCTGAGGCGACCAGAAGGAAGTCAGCATGGCCATGGTAGCAGCCGTCAAACTTAATAAACTTATCTCTCCCAGTAAATCCCCGGGCCAGCCGGATAGCACTCATGGTTGCTTCTGTTCCAGAGTTGACAAACCGGACCTGCTCTATTGAGGGATACGCACCTGTCACCAGTCGCGCTAGCTCAATTTCGCTTTTATGCGGTGTACCAAAGCTTGTTCCCTGAACAGCTGTTTCCTGAATGGCCTTAAGAACGTCGGGGTCTGCGTGTCCCAGAATCAAAGGCCCCCATGACATGCAGTAATCCACATATTCATTATCATCTTCATCAATTACGCGAGCACCTTTCCCCTTCTTCATAAAGAGCGGCGTCCCACCCACTGAACGGAAAGCCCTGACCGGTGAATCCACGCCTCCAGGCAGAAGATTTAATGCCTCAGCAAAGAGAGCTTTTGATTTGTTTGTATTCATGAATGTTTCTCCGAGACAGAAACTGCTCGTAGCAGTTATATTATTTAAACCAGTTGTTTTTTAAGATGTCCCGGGTATGGTAGGAAATAACCATGTCAGCGCCGGCACGGAAAATAGAGGTCAAAATTTCCTTTACCATTTGTTCTTCATTTACAAATCCCGAATGAGCAGCTATCTTTACCATTGAATATTCTCCGCTGACATTATAGGCACATACCGGAACCTGGACCATTTGCCGGACGCGACAAATGATATCAAGATAGCTGAGAGCGGGTTTTACCATAACAATATCAGCACCCTCCTCAAGATCAAGCAGCACCTCGTATTCTGCCTCACGCGCATTACGGAAGTCCATTTGGTAACTTTGCCGGTCGCCAAACTGGGGTGCACTGCCCGCCGCATCACGAAAGGGTCCATAAAAGGCAGATGCATATTTTGCGGCATAGGACATAATCGGAATATTCTGAAATCCCTGTTCATCAAGAGACTGCCGGATAGCACCCACTCTGCCGTCCATCATGTCTGATGGTGCGACCATGTCTGCACCGGCAGCAGCCTGAGAAACAGCTGTTTTTGCCAAAAGCGCAAGAGTCGGATCATTAAGGACTTTCCCATTATCTACAATACCGCAATGCCCGTGACTGGTAAACTCACATAAACAGACATCTGTTATCACCAGCAGTTCGGGAAACTCTTTCTTCAGTGCCCGTACGGCCCGCTGTACAATTCCGTTTGTATCATAGGCACCCTTTCCGCGCTCATCTTTTTGGTCTGGAATGCCAAACAGCAAAACAGATTTTAAGCCATAGGCAATATCAGAAGATACATCCCCGAGAAGGTTATCAAGCGATACCCGGTCAATCCCGGGCATAGAAGTTATTGCGTGACGGATATTTCTTCCCTCACAGACAAAATACCCCATGATCAATTTGTCGGCGTTAAGCTGTGTTTCCGATATCATGTTGCGCAGTATGGCTGAATTTCGAAGGCGGCGAGGTCGTTCTATAAGATCCATCGTGTTCTCTCCTGAAGCTGGATATAGTTAAGCTTTCTTATAATGATCAACGATTGCCTGTACAAGTCCGGCTATGGTATATTCCGAAGCTTCAATCGCCGGTTCGTGTGAACATGCCCGTATGGTTTTTGAGGTAACCGGTCCAATACTGGCACAGACAGCAGCTGTTTTTGGCTGAAGGGCGAAAAAGTTTCTGGCTGTTGATGAACTGGTAAAAGTGACCATATCTGCATTCTGTATTTTTTCCAAGATAGCCTGATCAATATGTTCCGGTGTTACCGTCTTATAGGTGTGGATACGGTCAACCTGGGCACCCAGTTTCTGTAAGCCTTCAGCCAGAGTCGGCCGTGCTTCTTCAGCACAGGGCAACAGTACTTTTTTACCGGACAGATCAAGATCTTTTACAGCATCAAGCAGACTCTCTGCCACATATTCCTTAGGGGTCAGGTCCTGATGGATTCCATACTTTTTTAACTCTTTTCCTGTTGCCGGTCCAATAACTGCAACCTTAACATTTCCCAGCGCTCGGGCGTCACACCCTAAACCAAACAGCGTCTCAAAAAAAATATTTGTCGCATTTTGAGAAGTTAAGAACAGCCAGCTGTATTCATTAATACGACCCAAAGCATCTTCAAGGGATGAGCGGTCTTCTGTGGATTTAATTTCAATGGTGGGAAATTCAATAACGGCTGCACCCATGGCTGATAGTTTCCGGGTTAACGTTGAGGCCTGGTTCCATGTTCGGGTTACCACAATTTTCTTTCCAAACAGCGGCTGATTGTCAAACCAGCGGAGCTTTTCCCGTAAAGAAACTACACTTCCAACCAGAGTAATCGCGGGTGGGCGGACATTTTCCCGAACGGCAATTTCAGCAATGTCTTTAATCGGACCGGTTACCACCTGCTGTTCAGGACACGTGCCCCATGAAATAAGGGCAACAGGTGTGTCTTGGGGGAAACTTTTCTTTTCAATCAGTGATTTTGAAATGTGGGGCAAATTTTTTACCCCCATGAGGAACGCAAAGGTACGGTCATCATTATACTCCGGAAAATTAACATCTTCACCAGAGGCAGCGTCCGCACGCCGGTGGCCAGTGACCACTTCCAGGGCATTGGCATGATCACGGTGGGTAATTGGAATACCGGCATAGGCCGGTGCTGAATAAAAAGATGAAATACCGGGAACGATTGCAAAAGGGATCCCCTCTTCTACCAGTTCTTCAGCCTCTTCTCCGCCCCGGCCAAAAATAAAAGGATCGCCGCCTTTCAGCCGTGCAACAATTTTTCCTTCTTTTGCTTTTGCAATCAGCAACCTATTGATACCTTCCTGTGTCAGGGTTTGTTCGCTGCCGGATTTGCCAACATAAATTTTTTCACAGCTGTACTTTTCAACAAATGCCGGGTTAGCTAAATAATCATATATAATACAATCCGCCTCTTCCATAGATCTTATCGCTTTCAGGGTAATCAACTCGGGATCCCCGGGCCCGGCTCCAATTAAATATACGAATCCGTTTTTCATAATAAACTGTCAGCTCCTTTTTCTTTTAGTATGCGGGCAAGTTCTTTTCCTGCTGTTTCCGGATCAGAAGCGCTTACCGATTCCCTGATCTGTTTTAACCCGTCAATAGACACTACAATGCCGGTAAGGTGAATCTGCCGGTTTGAAACAGTTGCATGGGCTCCCAAAGGCACATGGCAGCCTCCGCCAAAATGGTGCAGGAATTCCCGCTCTGCAGTTACGGCAAGCTCTGTTTCATTATGGTTCAGTTTCGAAACAACATTAATGGTAACCTGATCATCTGCTCGGGTCTGAAGGCCCAGAGCCCCCTGGGCAGGAGCCGGGAGAAATAGATCAAAAGGCAACTCAAAAGTATTTAGATCGCTAATTTCTGGGTTAAGACGTATGATTCCTGCAGAGGCTAGCACAATGGCCTCGTACTCTTTTTCACGGATTTTCCTCAGCCGAGTGTTCACATTGCCCCGCAACGGTTCAACCCGCACTGATTCATCAGCCAGTTTCAGCTGGGCAAGCCGCCGAAAAGAACTGGTCCCGATGACTGCCCCCTGCTTAACTTTGAGTTTTCTTTCCGCATCAACCGCTTCAGGCCGGATTAGAAGCATATCAGAAGCGTTTTCCCTAACCGGAATTGCGGCTACTTTTAATCCGGGGATACTTTCTGTGGGCAAATCTTTTAGAGAATGGACAGCAAGATCAACCTGTTTTTCCAGCAGGGCATTTTCAATTTCTTTGGTGAAAAAACCTTTTCCTTCCATCTTTTCAAAAGAGACATTCTGGATCTGGTCCCCTTTTGTTTTAATAATGATGATCTCGGTTTTATCCTTACCTATTAAATGTGCCACATATTCAGCCTGCCATAATGCAAGCTTACTAATTCTGGTTCCAATTTTTATTTTCATATCTTTTGAATCTATAAATATTTATAATTCAACAACTCAAAACTTTCCATATTTGTGAATTACTTGCTTTTTTTTAAAAAATATATAAAGTAATAAATCTATCATGTCAATTGATTTGACAAATCTTCAGATCTACCTTAAAAGTAACGAAACACATAGATCATTATGGAGTCTATTACAAAACTCCAAAATTGTATACTACCGTCGTAACCCTAATCAGAACATCACAGGGTAAAATCAAAAAAGCAGCAAACGACCCTTTTAACAGGCTTGTTTCTCAACATTTAAAAAATCAAAGGCTTTATGAATCTTATTCTGGTAGGGCTTAACCACAAAACAGCAGATGTTAATGTAAGGGAAAAACTTTCATTTAATAAGGAAGCTTTACCCAGAGCCCTCTGCGACCTTCTGGAACTGCCGGAAATTGACGAAACCCTTATTCTTTCCACCTGCAACCGGATGGAGGTTGCTGCCGCAGTCAGGGATCCGTCAAAGGGTTTTGACAATATTGTCAAGTATCTTTCAGAAACTTTTTCTATTGAACGAGAAATGCTTCATCCTCACCTCTATTTTTATTCAGAAGGCGAAGCGATTAAACATATTTTCCGGGTTGTTTCAAGCCTTGATTCTCAAGTTATTGGTGAGTCTCAGATTTTAGGACAGGTCAAGAGTGCTTTTGAAACAGCCCTTTCTCATAAAACATCATCCGTATTGCTCAATAAAGTTTATAAAAAAGCAATTTCCGTGGCAAAACAGGTGAAAACCCAAACTGCTATATCGCGATTTCGAGTTTCTCTAAGCTCAGTTGCGTTGGAACTTGCTGAAAGGATACTGGGGAGCCTCAAAAACAGAAAAGTCTTTATCCTGGGTGCAGGACAAATGGCTGAACTTGCATTAAAACACCTCATTGAAGGAGGCGCCGGTGAAATCCTGATCTCTACAAGAAACCTTAATAAATCCGAACGTCTTGCTCTTAAATATCGAGGTACTGCTGTTGCATATGAAAGTTTTTTATATAAAATGGCAGAAGCCGATATTGTCATCTGTTCAACTGGGGCGCCATATTATCTTATTACACCTGAAGCAGTAAAAGGATTAATAAAGGAGAGAAAAAACAGCCCTATTTTTATGATTGATATCTCGGTTCCCAGAAATATTGATCCCGAAGTCAATGAGATTGACAATGTCTTTTTGTACGATATTGATGATTTAAATGGCATTGCTACTCATAACCTTAACGAGCGCACAGCAGCAGCCAGAAAGGCAGAAGCGCTTATTGAAGATGTGGTTTTGGCAACCGACAACTGGGTTAAATTTTTAGATGTTATCCCTACAATTGTAGAACTTAAAGAAAAGGGAGAAAAGATTCGAAAAAAAGAACTGGCAAAACTGTTTTCCAAACTAGACGGGCTGACCTCTAAACAGATATGCGCTATAGACGGACTAACCTCTTCCATTATAAACAAGATTCTTCACTCACCGGTTGTTGTGCTTAAAAAACAGTCTGATACTTTTGACGGGAGCCTGTACCTGGAAGCTGCACGTAAACTTTTTAACCTTGACCATGATCTCGGAACGGGACACAAACGAAAAGACAACAAATCCTAACCGCTCTTTCACCGTCACCATTAACCCCTTTTCAAGATATTTATTTCTGGACAGGTAATTTGAAATTATTGACATTTTGTCTTTATCATGGGTTTTCTTGTTGCTGACAACGCACCTGAAAATTTATGGATTGACAATATTTAAAACAACTATTATCATTTTGAGATACACATGAAGTAATAGAGCTTTGGAGAAAAAATGGCGAAGATAAAAGTGACCTGCAAATATTTTACTACCGTTCTTGGAGCAACCAAAAAAGATGGGGAAACCATTGAAATCTCTGACAACATGAGCGTTGAAAAGTTTATTGAATTTATGTCGGATAAATATGGCAGAGAATTCAGTAAAAATGTTTATGCAGAAGGAACAATCCAGGGTAAAAAATTTAAAACCCCTAATATTTATCTTAATAAAAAACGTATTCAATGGATTCAGGATTTTCCGGATGGGGTTAAAACCATTGTAAAAGATGGAGATGAGTTTTGGTTTGGACTGATTGTTGGAGGGGGAAACAAATAGTTTTTAAAAAAGTGTATTAAATTTTCTCAACTTGTCCCGGCACAAGACAGGCATAAAGGGCAGCAGAAAAATAAGCAGGCTAAACAAAAAAATATTTGTGCTTTTAATAAAAATTAAAACTTTTTACTTTTGCAACTCTTCTTTTTAGCAGGCTAAACACATCATAACAAACGCCGAAAATCCTTTGGGAACGGGCGTGTCAAGACAAAGAGCTTAAGAGTTTTCCATTTATATACTCCAAAATCAAAACATGATTTTTCCTAGACCAAAGCACCGGGTGATACCTTCAACATTACTCACACATGAATACGACTTTGCTTCCTTTTTCAGAGCAAACCTACCGTATGAATTTCTTATCAAAAAATTTTTCGATAGTCTTTAAGAACAACCCTTTCACCTTTACGATTTCATATTAAGATATCTGCCTTGGTAAAATTGCGTGGCTCTTTAATTGACGGCCTCCTCTCGCAAAACTCTCCGAAGTTTTTTGCCTGCAATATTGGTGGGGATATCATCTTTAAAGATTACCTTTTTGGGAACCTTGTATTTGACTAAATTATCACGACAATATTTTATAATCTCATCTGCTGCTGTTTCTTCATTCTCCTTTACAGACACATAGGCAATAACCTTTTCCCCGCGCAGCTTATCAGGAGCACCCACAACAGCAGCATCGCGTATTTTAGGGTGAGTCAATAAAAACTCTTCTATCTCTCGGGGATAGATATTGAAACCCTCTGAAATGATCATATCTTTTTTTCTTTCCACAATATAAAAATATCCATTTTCATCCATACGTGCAACATCACCGGTAAAAAGCCAGCCGTCTTTTAAGGTCTTTTCGCTTTCATCTGGCCTGTTCCAGTAACCCCGCATTACCTGAGGACCACTGACACAGAGTTCTCCCACTTCTCCAGGGGAAAGGTCTTCTCCTGTTTCCACATCAACAATTTTGCAGTCCGTGCCTGTTACAGGCATGCCGATACTACCGACTATTCTTTTCCCTTTAATGGGGTTACAGTGAGTAACCGGTGAGGCTTCGGAAAGACCATATCCTTCAAGCAGGAGCCCCCCTGTTTTTTTCTCAAACTCTTCAAGAACTGTAATTGGCAGAGGGGCAGCACCTGAGAGACAGAACTTTATGCTTGAAACATCATACTTTGATATTTCCCGGTGAGAATTTATCACACTGTAAATGCTGGGTATCCCTGGAAAAGCAGTGGCCCTGTATTTTGCAATTCCCTTAAGAATATCCTTTGCAACAAAACGCGGATAAATAATAAGGGTTGCGCCGACTGAAATCGGCAAGCCCATGGCTGCGGCCATACCGTATACATGAAAAAAGGGAAGCACCGAAATAAATACCTCCTCCTTTTCTTTTATTCCAACATACCAGTTTTTCATCTGCAGATTGTTTGCCACAATATTTTTATGGGTAAGCATGGCTCCCTTTGCAACACCTGTTGTACCGCCCGTATACTGCAGCTGAGCAAGATCATCATCTGACATATCAGGCGCTTTAAAAACCTCAAATTTCTGTTTTATTAATTTATGAAACAGAAAAACAGTATTCCGTTCATGCACAACAACCTGCTTCTTATCTTTATTAGCCGAAAAAGGGTAAAGAAATTTCTTGATGGGCGGTAAAAAATCCTGTATTCCCCCTACAATAATCTTTTTGAGACCGGTATCCGGCAGAATTTTTTTAACATTCGGGAAAAAAATATCAAGGGTTATGAGAAATTCAGAACCGGAATCATTGACCTGAAACAAAAGCTCTTTATCACTGTAAAGAGGATTTGTTGGGACCACGACAGCGCCACCTCTTAAAACAGCATAATATGAGATAATAAAGTGTGGACTGTTGGGGAGTAAAATCACGACCCTGTCACCTTTTTTCACACCACACCCCTGCAGTGCGCAGGAAAAACTTTTCACTGCATCCCAGAGCTTAAGGTAGGTCATGGAAAAACCAAAAAATATCAGGGCGTTCTGCTTTGGAAACCGTTCTGCAGATTTTTCAAGTATCGAAGGAATCAGCGCATTCGAAAACGAAAGACTTTTTGGAACTTCCGGATCATAGGAATTAAGCCAGGGTCTATTGTCCACTTTATTCCCTATTTTTTTCTCTGATATAAATTTTCTTGAGCTTTTATGCTATGACTGTTAGTTTTATACAACTCATTATATAAATCAAGAATTATTCCCGTGGAAAGAACTTAATGAACAAAAAAGAAATAATACTTGCATCGAGTTCCGGCCTTCTGATGCCCCTGGCTTTCCCGAACTTTAATTTAAGTTTTATTGCATGGTTTTGCCTTGTTCCGATAATCATAGCAGTCTTTAAAAGCAGTCCTGCAAAAGGACTTCTCTTAAGCACCATAACCGGTACCGTTTTTCATCTTGGCCTGGTTTATTGGGTAACCGTATCCATGACGTCATACGGAAAGCTTCCCCTTGCGGTCTCCATCTTAGTTCTAATTCTTTTCTCTTTTGTGCTGAGCATATTCATCAGCATTCCAATCTGTTTAAGCTGCTATGTAAAAAAGCATTTAAACTTTTCCTTTCTCCTTACCCTGCCCCTGTTCTGGACATCTTCAGAATATATAAAGTCCTGGTTTTTGACCGGGTTTCCCTGGGAAAACCTCGGATATTCACAATTTAATGTTCTTCCGGTGATCCAGATCGCTGATATAACCGGTGTGTACGGCATCACATTTATTATTGTATTTGCAAACTGTACACTGTTCTGTCTCTTAAATGCTCTGGCTACTGACAAAAAAATCCCTTACCGGGAACTTTCTGCTCTAACCCTTTTACTTTTTATAACAATACTATACGGACAGAACCGGCTTAACCTTCTTGACAAAAATCAGGGCAGCCCCATAAAAATCTCACTGGTTCAGCCAAACATTCCCCAGGATGTAAAATGGAACCCAGAATACCTGACAAAAACACTTGAAAAACTTGATTACCTCTCTGTAAAAAGCTCCCCAGACAATCCTGACATTGTAATCTGGCCTGAATCAGCCACACCCTTTTTCTTTCAAGCAGATGAAATGCATAAGAAAACGGTGGAGAAGATTGTAAAAAAAATCAATGCGTATATTCTTCTTGGAAGCCCTTCGTGGGAAGTAGTATCTGGAAAACCAAAGTTTTACAACAGTGCGTTTCTTATTTCTCCAGAAAACAACATTAAAGGAAAATATAACAAAATCCACCTTGTGCCTTATGGGGAGTATATACCTTTAAAACTGCTTTTTCCGTTTATCGACAAGATGGTTGAAGGCATTGGTGATTTTGCTTCCGGCAATATAGTAAAAAATCTCTCTATCCCTTCTTCGCCTTTTGCTGCCATTATCTGCTACGAAATAATCTTCCCTGATCTTGTAAGAAGATTTGTAAAGGAAGGTGCGGGTTTTATAGTTAATATAACAAACGATGCATGGTTCGGTGCTACCAGCGCGCCTTACCAGCATCTTTCAATGTGTTCTTTTCGGGCAGTTGAAAACAGGCGCTATGTTGCGCGAGCCGCAAATACCGGAATCAGCGCTTTCATCTCACCTGACGGACAAATCTATAAACAGACCAAACTCTTTACGGATGACAGTCTAACTGCTATTATATATAAACGCACAGACAAAACCTTCTACAGTCTTTATGGAGACATGTTTGCACTTATCTGCACATGTTTAAGTCTGTTGTTTATTTATATGGCCAAAAGAAAAAGGCTTAAGAACCCTGATACTATTTTATCTGACAATTAAACTAATCGACTCGTAAGGAGAAAATTATGATAAGCCAGTGGAAAGAAAATATAAGCCTGCTTGAAAAAAGAATGGAAACAATAAGAGGTTATCTTTGAACTGCCTCAAAAAAATGAACGGCTGAAAGAGCTCGAAAAGCTTGTCTCTGATCCCGACTTCTGGAAAAACACCGCTGAAGCAAAAAAAGTGACCAAAGAACAAAAAACACTTGAAAACGTCCTCAGTCAGTGGAAACTTCTTGAAAAAAATATTGAAGACTGCCGGGTCCTTCTGGAACTTGCAGATGAAGGCGTTGAAGAAGACCCGGATATCGAATCAGAGCTTAAATCAACTGTCACAGACCTTGAAAAGATGGTTTCCGAGCTTGAATTCAAAAAGATGCTTGGAAATGAAAACGATATCAATGATGCCATTGTAAACATTAATGCCGGCGCAGGTGGAACAGAGGCCCAGGACTGGGCAGAGATGCTTTTAAGAATGTATCTAAGATGGGCAGAACGAAAAGGTTTTAAAACAAGCATAATTGATATTCTGGAAGGTGAAGAAGCCGGCATTAAAAATGTTACCTTTACCATAAGCGGTGATTACGCACATGGCTATATGTCGGCAGAGGTCGGTATCCACAGACTGGTACGGATTTCTCCCTTTGATGCTGGAGCAAGAAGACATACATCTTTTGCGGCTGTCTTTGTATATCCTGACATAGAAGATGATATAGAGGTTACCATAAATGAAAAAGACTTGCGAATAGACACCTACAGGGCAAGCGGTGCCGGCGGACAGCACGTAAACAAGACCGACTCTGCCGTACGGATAACCCATATTCCTACCAATATAGTGGTTCAGTGTCAAAATGAACGTTCTCAGCATATGAACCGGGAAACAGCCATGAAAGTTCTTAAAGCTCGGCTGTATGAACTTGAATTAAAGCAGCAGGAAAAAGAGGTTGAAAAACTTCATAGCGAAAAAAAACAGATCTCGTGGGGAAGTCAGATAAGGTCATATGTTATGCAGCCATACAGAATGGTGAAAGACCACAGAACCAATATGGATGTGGGCAACGTGGATGCAGTTCTTGACGGTGATATAGACTGCTTTATTCAAAAGTATTTGATCAATAAGAAGGACACGGATTAAAAAATTTTAAGAGGAAAAC
The DNA here is from genome assembly GCA_024640785.1 of Pseudomonadota bacterium. Lineage (GTDB taxonomy): Bacteria > Desulfobacterota > WTBG01 > CAIYCZ01 > CAIRTM01 > JAHEEI01. Next base: position 5,576 of record JAHEEI010000001.1, on the reverse strand, counting down.
CATGCAGAACATAGTGAATCTTCTATTCGAAGCAGGCATGCTTAAAAGAACACCTCGTACAGGTCTTCAGTTTCTCGGAACCGGAAGCGAATCGGTTGCAGAGCATGCATTCAGAGTAACCTTTATCGGATACGTGTTGTCCAGAATTGAAAAGGATATTGACGAGGCAAAACTCATCAAGATGTGTCTGCTTCATGACCTTCACGAAGCAAGAACTGGCGACTTAAATTATATGAACAAAAAATATGTAAAAGTCGACGAAAAAAAAGCTCTAAAAGACCTTACCAAAACCCTCCCTTTCGGAGACGACATCAGTAATTCTATAGAAGAATTTAATTCTGGAAAATCAAAAGAAGCTCTCCTTGCAAATGACGCAGATCAACTTGACCTCATACTGATGCTCAAAGAAAAAAAAGATCTGGGAAACAAGTACGCAGACGAATGGATAAGCTTCGCCTTAAAAAGGCTTAAGACAGCTACTGCAAGAGAGCTTGCGGAAAAAATACTTGCTACGGACTCAACACACTGGTGGTTTGAAGATAAGAGCGACTGGTGGATCAATGGCGGCAATCCTCGCTTGAAGTGATGGTCTCAATTATAATTATCAGGAATAAGCAGGGGATCTGAAAAATAAAAACGCTCAGGTGACAGCTAGCTTGACAACTGTCACTTTTTAACACTCTTATCTCCGATAAGGTCAAGACGTACAATCTTCGTTTCATTATCACCGGTTGCAAAATGCATAAGATACCTTGTAATCTCGGAACGTCTTAAAACCCTTTTTATACCCTTATGGACAGGGACATCCTTAAAACTGATACTCACGGGAACCTCAGTAAAGACCTCCCCTAAAATAACAAGTTCAATTTTGCATTTCTCACTTATCTCTTTTATGAGATCTTCGGACCGCATATTTTTGACATTAATGCTTAAAAAACCGTTTTCAAAACTCACAGTCTCTTCGCTGTAATCTTCAACAGGAAGCTCATCAGGAACGTCTACAGTGTCTTCTAAAGTATCTTCAGCAGGAACTTCAGCGGGATTTTCCTCAGAAACTTCCGAAGGGACTTCTACAGTATCTTCAGCAGGAACTTCCGAAGGGTCTTCCAAAGGAACTTCCGAAAGAACTTCAGCGGGCTCTTCCGAAGGAACCTCCTCAGGAACTTCCGAAAAGTCTTCCAAAGGAACCTCTACAGGAACTTCCGAAAGAACTTCAGCGGGCTCTTCCGAAGGAACCTCCTCAGGAACTTCCGAAAGATCTTCTAAGGGAACTTCTACAGGAACTTCAGCAGGAACTTCCGAAAGAACTTCAGAAAGGTCTTCCTCAGAAACTTCCGAAAGATCTTCTAAGGGAACTTCTACAGGAACTTCAGCAAATAATATCAATGCTGACAAAGCACTAATTATAACCAGACAAAAAAGAGTTTTTATAATATTGCATACTTGCAAAAGTTATTGCCCTCATAGCGGACTAATTATTTAGCACCAATCCCAAAACACTTATCTATATAAGACGACAAAAAAACGACCAATTGTAAAAATGTGAACAGGCTTTCCCATGCGGTCAATACCTAAACCTTTTTTGATCCGTCCGCATTATAGCCATAAAATGCTTTTCCGGTCTTCCGGCCAAGATGACCAACTTCAACCAAGCTCAAAAGAAGTGGGCACGGCCTGTATTTTGGCTCCTGAAAACCATCGTACAGGGCCTGCTGCATTGAGAGAACCACATCAAGACCTATAAAATCAGCCAGTTCAAGCGGACCCATAGGGTGATTCATACCAAGCCTCATGGCAGCGTCAATCTCTTCTTTGGATGATACTCCCTGGTAAAGACAGAATATTGCTTCATTGATAAATGTCTGGATCAGGCGGCTGGTGACAAAACAGGGGCTGTCTGTAACTGTTATGGGCTGCTTTCCCATGTGTATGGCCAGCTCTTTAACAATGTTATAGCTTTCATCTGACGTAGCGGGTGTTCTTATTATTTCAAGAAGTTTCATCTTTTGGGCCGGATACATAAAATGCATACCAAGGACTTTCTCCGGACGGTTGGTCACGCTTGCAAGTTTTCCAAGTCGCACAGAACTTGTATTTGTAGTCAAGATCACATGAGGAGCGCAGATTCTATCAAGGCTTTTAAAGATATCTTCTTTTACAGCTGTGCTTTCAACAGCTGCTTCAATCACATAGTCAACATCATTTAAACTCTCAATATCTTTTGCAAAAGTCATTCTATCCAGAATCTGATCACGCTCTTTCTTTTTAATCTTTCCAAGCTCGACTAAACGGTCCAGACTTTCGATTATCCCTTTTTTTGCTTTTTTTCTTACCTCATCATAGGGCTCAACCATTACTGTTTCAAACCCTGTCTGAGCAGCTACCTGAGCTATACCCTTACCCATCTGACCGGCACCCAGCACACCTATTTTTTTTATGTTTTTTAAACTTGTCTTTTTTGCTGTCATTTTATAAAATCTCCTATCTCAGGTTTTTTCGTCTGAAAATTTCTCTTATAGTTAAATCCTGCTTACCGCTTCTATGCGCTGAACATCTCCATAGAGGGGTTCTATTATTTTATATTTTCTAAATTAACTTCAAGCAGTTATGTAAAAAGAAAGTGTCAAAGAATAATATATTCAAACTCTTTTTTCAAGTAAATTAAAAAACAACAATTAGCTGTTCCTTGAGTAAAAATCAAATATTGTCCTGCCATAATTCCTTGTCCGGGTAAACACAAAACCCTCCGGGACATCACAGGGCGGCTCCTTTTTATCTCTCTGAACAATTATTACGCCTTGAGGTGAAAGAATATTATGGTCAGACAAAACATCAAAAGCTTTCTGTTGAAGAGAAAGTCCATAAGGCGGAGCAATAACAATTATGTCAAAGGTTTTCCCCTTTAGCGAAAACGAAGCTATTGAGTCCACAGCATCCATATTTAAAAGCTCTATTTCTTTTTGAAGATTAAGGCTGAAAACATTGCTTGAGATAAGATCAGCGGCTCTTTTATCAAGCTCCACAATAACAGCAGAATCTGCGCCGTTTGAAATAAGCTCTAATACAATTGCACCTGACCCGCCAAAAAGGTCAAGAATACGTGAACCCGCAATCTGAGGGCGCATTACATCAGCAAGACTTTTTCTCAGGCGCGTAAGCAGTGGACGGGTAGTTTCCTCAGAAGGCGTCTTTATCTTCCTGCCGCGAAATCTGCCTGAAGCTATTCTAACCTCTCCCATTTTCTAACTCCCGATTTTAGCTTGAGAAAAAAAGTATATGAAACAGTTTATATTGTGTCAATCAAAACAAAAAACTCTCGATGTGTAAAAATAGTTGAAAAGTATAAAATCTATTTCTGATTTATTGTTTTTTTGATTTTTTAAAGATTTATTCCTGAAGAAGTTAAAAGAACCCGGAAGAATAATTCCGAAAATACAAGGGAATTAAAGAATCAGAAGCCTCGTTCCTTTCTGACCTTTTCATAGGCTTCCTGTATTTCTCTGAAACGTGAAGCAGCAAACTCAGTAAACTCCTCCGGTAGGCCTTTTGACACAATAGTATCCGGATGGAAGTCACGCACAAGCTTTTTGTAGCTCTTTTTTATCTCATCATTGCTGCTGCCCGCTGAACAGCTGAGCTGTTTATAGTATCTGTCCACATCGGTAAAATATATAGACTTTATATCATTGAACTGCTTGTCACTTATTTGAAATATATTTTTAACCCGCTTTAGTGCATCCTCCTCAGCTGGATGCAGCACCCTGTCTGCCGCAGCCACCCGGAAAAGAACATCGAGAAAAGAATGAAGCACTGCAGGCTGGCCTCTGTTTATCTGATAAAACTGAGATGCGAAATCTTCTACAGAATAATTTGAATTTTTCGCCTCATTAAAAACCTGTTTCGCAAAGTGCTTTTCTGTTTCAGCAATATTCATCCCATTAATAAAATCATCAACAACTTTCAGTTCATCGCTGGTCACAACTCCGTCGGCTTTTGCAAGTTTACCCAGAATTGAAAAGATACACACAAAATAAGCGGCCTGTGCCTGTTCTGACTTTGGCGAAACGCCCCCCCCCTGACCGTATTCTGCCTTTTTGTCAATCAGGTTGTGTCCTAAACTTGCGCCAATAATCGCGCCAAGCGGTCCTCCAAAAAGGAGTCCCATCGTCCCAAATGTCATCTTTCCAAACCAGCCCACTTTTACCTCCAGATAGATTAATTTTCAAAGATATTAAAGATTAATAATTTTACGCTTACACATAAAATTTATCAAGTACACAAAAGAAGATTTGTAAAAAAATATCTCTGCTTCAATCTTTTAAAGGAAGATTTATTATCAAAATCCGTTCTGCTTATGCTCAGAAAGAAAAGCGCTTAAATAGTCCTCAAAAGTCTTTAGTTTAATATCAAAGACCTCATGAAGCGGCGTATTATCGCAGGTGCTGTCACCCGATGAAAAGGCGTCAATAAAACCCAGAATGTCATAGCGATATCCTGTAAACGTATCTACGGTAAACCCCACAAACTTTTGAAAGCCCGCAGGAATAGGCAATACCCTGACCTTCCTGTTAAGAAGTTTTTCATATATGCCAGCTATCTGACGATAGGTAAGCGCTTCCGGACCCCCGATTAAAAAGACCCGTTTACGGGCTTTTTCATTGCTAAGGGAATCTATCATGCAGTACGCCAGATCTCCCATGTAAATCCCCTGCACTCTGTTCTCAGGCGAACCCATGGCAGGCATAATCCCTCTTTTTTTAATCAAACCGGCTGCTCGGGTAAAGTCACTGAAAAATCCCGATGGCTTAAAAACAGTGTAGTCAAGACCTGAAACTTCAAGAGCGTTTGCAATCAGCTGCTTAACCTTGTATAGCAGGAACCTTGCTTCAAGGGAAACGCCCAGTGCGCTCACATAAACGAATTTTCCGCCGCCGCTTTTTTTTAAAAGATCAATGAGATGAATGTTCCCCTGATAATCAACATCCCAGTAGGTTACACCTTTCTTCTGAATGCCAACGGAATGGATTGAGATAACCTGCGTCACGCCCTTCATCGCCTTTTCAAGCGACGCCCTGTCCCTCACGTCACCATAAACAAGGCTTGCACCGATCTTTTCAAGGACTTCTGTTTTCGAAGTTTTTCTAACCAGGCATTTAAACTCAAGGCTTTTTTCTGCCAGCTGTTTGCACACTTCTCTGCCGAGGGTTCCAGCCGCTCCGGTAACCAGTATCATTTAATCTCCTTTTATTACAGGTTAAATTTCATATAGTGTTCCATCTTTTTCAGGAGGAACATCATGCTCATCTGAAACAGGTTTATCCTTAATTCCCCCGCCTTTTTCTTCAGCTTCAGTTTCAAGAACTGCACCGGACTTCTTCTTCCCCTCTTCAAAATTCACCCCCATCATTTTGGTGAACTTTTTACGCAGGTTCGCGGCATCCTCAGGGTTATTAGTGTCATGATCTTTCAGACGCTTCATCCCCTCATCAAGCATTTTTGTGCTCATGGGAAGGCTGTCCGGCCCCTTCATTTTCTGACTGAAAGCAAAAGAGGACACATGTTTTTTAAGGTCGCCT
>JAHEEI010000215.1 GCA_024640785.1 Pseudomonadota bacterium | reverse complement strand
TTTTATCCATTGTTGGACACTCGGGATCAGGAAAAACCACCCTGGTCTCCATCATCGGCGGTATCCTGAAGCCAACCGCCGGAAGGGTTTTGCTTGAAGGTGTAGATATCTGCACCCTTGATGATAGTAAATTGTCTGAATATAGGGCCAATAGAATCGGCTTTATGTTCCAGTTTGCCAGTCTGCTGCCCATCCTTACAGCCAAAGAAAACGTGCTGCTGCCTGGAATATTCAACCCTGGCCCCAAAACAGATAATGACAAAATCGCCCGGGACCTTTTGGAAATGGTCGGGATCGGGGAAAAGCTGGACTCTTACCCCTCGCAACTTTCCGGCGGCCAGCAAAGAAGAGTTGCAATTGCCAGGGCCCTGTTAAACAAACCGGATATCATACTTGCTGATGAACCAACAGGAGATCTTGATGAGGAGACCGAGGCTGAAATTATGCACCTGCTTCAAGAAATTAACAAGACGCAGGGGGTGACCATTATTCTGATAACCCACAACCTTGGATTGGCGGGAAAGGCACAAAAACACTACAGAATGAGTAAGGGCCAGCTGGCAGATATTTAACCGGCAGGACCTTTTTTACTATACAAAAAAGCCGGTTCGGATTAATTGCTGCACCCCCCGGCTTTTTACAAACCAAACATCCACCCCCTAAACCTTTCATCCGGCCGGTTTTTTAACTTGAACGGCCTGTGGTCCTCTTTGGGTCTGTTCTATCTGAAATTCCACCGTTTCGCCTTCCTGCAGGGAACGAAAACCTCCGGAGTCTTCAATACCAGAATAGTGTACAAAAATATCACCATCGCTTTCTGTTTCAATAAAGCCATATCCTTTTTTGTCATTAAACCACTTCACCTTGCCTTCCATAATACTGTTAACTCCTTTTCGTTTTTGTGGTTTTATCCAAAGAGTGTTCCGGTGGAAAATACTGCTCAACTCTTTTTTCTTGATATAGCTCTGCTGCTACCAACAAAACACCGATCCCAAACAGGACACTCCAAAAATGAATGTCCATTCATTTAAACAATATTTTTGCTCTCCGCCATAAAAAAATTTTATTTGTATGCCGGGAACAGTTTTTCCATGACCCTATCATGAAAATAGGGTCGGAATTTTTTTATTTTGATGTTGTCCCTGCTGGGGTGCACGCGGTTGCTGAGTAAAACGATAACAACCTCTTTTTCCGGATCTATCCAAAATGATGTCCCTGTAAAACCAAGATGCCCTACGCTTATTGATGATAAGCGGCTGCCACTGCTTGATTCTGCTGCTGCCGGTGTATCAAATCCGAGAGCCCAGCTGCTGCCGGGTATTTTTCGCTGTCTCGTCAATAAACTTACCAGGTTCCCTTTTTTTATATTCGGATGTTCTGCCGCCCCTTTCCACAAATCAAGGATAAAGCCTGCATATGTTGTCACGCCATCAATATTTCCAAACAGTCCACAATGGCCAGCCACTCCGCCCAAAGCAAAACAATTATCATCATGGACTTCTCCACACATTATTTTTTTTCTCCACGGACAGTTTTCCGTTGCAACAAAATCTGTTATAGGGCGGCTTTTTTTTCTTTTACCCATGGAATTATAAAAAATTTTCTTTTCCAAATGAAACGGTTTAAAAACCTTTTCCTCGACATAGTGCGCCAGGGAGCATCGTGCTTTTTTTTCAATTATTCTGCCAAGCAGAATAAAGCCAAGATCGCTGTATATAGAAGTGGTGCCGGGGGTTTTTTCCAGTGGTTCTTGCAGTATCAGTTTTTCGACAAGCTCCATTTTTTTGTTTTCTGGTATTTCCTTTAAAATATGAAAATACTCCCTGTGTGCCGGAAATCCTGAACAGTGACTCAATAGGTGCCTTGTGGTTATATTGCTTTTTTCCCCCATTATTTTTTTTTCTAACAGTGAGGAAAGGTTTTCATCAATATCAATTTTCTTATCCTCTATAAGGCAAAGGATTGCCAATGAGGTGGCAAGGGGTTTTGTTAATGAGGCAAGATCAAAAAAATTATTTTTGTGGAGTTTCCTTATTTCCGGATAAAGTGATGCATTGCCATGATGGACAATAGCCATTTTTTTTTCTTTACCTAAACCACAGACAATACCAGCTGCAGCAGAAGGAAAAACTCCCTCTAAAACCCCTTGTTCAAGCAGTTTTTTTATATCCTTTTTCAGTCTAATAAAAGGGGGTTTTCCGCGCTTCATTTTTTCGTATTTTGTGTGTCTTGTAAATGTTTGTAATTAAAGAGAAAAAATAGTTGTTATTAATATTTAAAAACATTGATATTTTGTTGTATTTCCTCTATAATAATCTCTTTATTTTTTGGCTTATTTTATTCTTTTGTTTGGCATTATTTTTATAAAATGTTGATAACTTTGTTTTCTTGGTTTTGAGTTTTTTTTTATAAATTTTTTATTAATAACTTTTATAAATAAATCAATATTTTATATTTATTATTAACAAATTAATACTCTTAATAATAATATTCTTCTAAATACATAAATAATAATTATAAAGAGGTATCAAATTATGCCATTATCAATCAATGTTTCAAAAGAAGATTTTTTACCAGCTCTTAGTTCCTTGCAAAGTATCACCGGTAAAAAAGGTACCATGGCTGTATTGGCCAACGTACTTATCCAAACCCAGGATAATTATATTGAAATAATAGCAACTGATCTAGAGGTTGGAATAAAAAAAAGTGTTGCTGCTGAAATAATAAATCAGGGTTCCATGACCTTACCCTCTAAAATTTTATATGAAATAGTAAAAGAGTCAGGATCAGACAGTATAAAAATAGAAGAAAAAGATAAAAACTGGGCCAAAATTAAGGCAGGGACCAGTATGTATAACCTGGCTGGTACGGCAAGTGAAGAGTATCCTGATTTTCCTGAATATAATGAAGAAAACCTAATTTCTGTACCCTGTGATTTAGTAAAGGAACTTATAGAAAAGACTATTTTTTCAGTGGCACAGGAAAGGGAAAGCAACTACACCTTGACAGGCATTCTTTTTGAAAAAGGAAAAAACAAAGAAGGAAAAAGCATTTTAAGAATGGTTTCATCTGACGGTCATCGCTTGTCTATAATGGAAAAGGAGTTAGATAAAGAAAGCGATAAGATTATTATAGAAAAAAATACCCTTATACCAAGAAAAGGGGTTTCTGAAATTAAGAAAGCATGCGAGGGGCAGAAAAAATTTTCCATTGGCTCTGATAAAAAACAAATTGTTGTTAAAACAAAAAATGCTCTTATGATTGTGCGCCTAATGAACGGAGAGTTTCCAGATTATGGCAGCATTGTAAATGTTATTGAAAAGAAAAATGTAATAGAAATTGAAAGACTCGGTTTCCTTGAATCCCTGAAAAGAACAAACCTTTTTACCGAAGATACATTTAACGCAATCCAGTTGAGTGTTGATGAGAATAAGCTCGTGTTATCATCACAAAATATGGATTACGGAAATGCCAAAGATGAAATGGAAATAAATTACACAGGTGAACCGCTGGAACTTGGCTTTAACTGCCGTTATTTCATAGACACACTCCAGGTAATGAGAAGTGACATGATCAGGGCTTATGTCAATTCTGATCAGAGCCCATGTCTTTTAGAGGGTGATGCTGATCAGGGGTTTATAAGTATCATTATGCCCATGAAAATATAAATAAAAATAATAAGTTAACACCCATCAATAGGGTCACTAAGATAAAAAAATGACTCCCGAAGCTATTCCTGCCGGATGAGAGTTTATTTGAGGCCGGAAAAATAATAAAGGTAAAGCGGGAGATAAAAATTAAACGGAAAAAAAATGGAACCAACTGAGAAAAAAGAAGAAAAAAACGCCTACGGAGCTGAACAGATAAAGGTTCTGGCCGGACTAGAAGCGGTCC
>JAHEEI010000214.1 GCA_024640785.1 Pseudomonadota bacterium | reverse complement strand
AGTATGGGACTTTTTATCCAAAATTAGCTAAAACGTGGAATATATGGAAAATATGCTAAAATAAAGAATAGGTTTTCTAACAAGTTATGGAAATTGAGGAGGTTAGAAAACTTGAGAGAACTGACTCTTAATCAGTAGGTTTGGGGTTCGAGTCCCCGGTAGCCCATCAAGTAAATTCAAGCACTTAGCTTCATTGTTAAGTGCTTTTTTTGTGGGTTCACCCCCCAACTGTGAAGTAATTGTGAAGTAGACTTGATTGTTAAGCTGTAAATCAAGCATTTCCAACGCTTTTACCTTGTGGGCAGGTGCCAGATGAGCATACCGAAGTGTCATGTTCAATGACTTATGTCCTAACAGCTCTTTTACAGTCATGATATCAACACCAGCCATTACCAAATGTGATGCAAAAGTATGCCTCAGGTCATGAAAGCGAAAATCCTTTATCTTGGCTCTCCTGCAAGCCGTCTTAAATGATGTCTTAACATCACGTAACCTCTTACCAGTTGCAGGGTCAAGGAAAAGGTAAGGGATATCCAGCCTCCGAGTAGTTCCTGTCAGAGTTTCTCTCAATGTCTTGTTAATGGGTATCTCTCTGCGTTCATCGTTCTTAGTCACATTAAGCAGAATAAAACCATGTTTCAGGTCAACGTTATCCCATGTCAGAGTCAATATTTCAGTCTTTCTCATCCCTGTATTCAAAGCCGTAATTAAAATCGGTTTCAAGTGAGGTTCAGCAGAGTCAACAAGAGTCTGACATTCTTCTTTTGATAGAAACCGTAACCTCTTGTTGTTTTCTTTTTGCTGTTTAACTATCCTGACGCGTTTCAAGGTGTCTTCTTCAACCATTTCCCATTCAACAGCCTTTGTGAACATATGCTTAAGAGTAGCCATAGTTCTGTTCACAGTCGCTGGTTTGTTACCCTGTTCAAGCCTTTTGGTCACAAACTGGTCAACAAGCCTGGTTCCAAAATTTCTCAAAGGCAGGTTTCCAAACTCATTACATAGTTGCTCAACAAAACCCTTTTTACTCTTATAGCTTTTCTGCCTCTCTGCCCATTTTAGGTATTCCTCTTTAAGTTCAAAGAAACAATAACTCTTTATTCGCTTAACTTCAGGTTGCTTTCCTTCCAGTACACCCTGTTTTCTTTTAATAAGCAATGTCTGTGCTTCTCTGTGATTGGTAGTCCGTGTTGTTTCTCTTCTTGTCCTGCCATCAAGACCGACATAACACATCCACCAGACATTTCCACGCTTATAAAGTCCTTTGCTTGCCATGTTTTCTCACCTCCCTTCTATTTTTGTAAGATATTTTTATTCACTTTCTCTTTCTTTTGCTTCTTTTTTATTTTTTGAAACTTGATTGAGAATTGTTCCGAGAAAATGTTTTTCATTTTTATTTAATTCATCGGAATCATACAACGTTAAGAAATATTGAAAAATGAGAGGTGATTGTTCACAGTTGCTAATCATAGACCAGATGGCTGATTTTAAAACAGCCTCAAGCATGACTTTTTGTTCGACTTCCTCTGATCCAATATCTAACTCCCCCTTTTTTATCTTTTCTAATGTGCCCAGGAATTGACGTAGCTTTGATGATGTAATTATTTGACGAATCGGTGCAACCCGCGAAGTAGCGAAGAACTCCGCCCACAACATGTCTAGTTGGGATGCTGTTGATATTTCAGTGTATGGGTCTGGTACTTTAATTCCTTCTAGATTGTTTTTGAGTTCTTTTAAGTCCTTGGATAATTCCCCCAATTTATCTGTTTCTTTTAATAAAGATAACAATAAGATGATATCTTTTTTTTGTTTGTCTGTGCCCTCTTTAAAAGCAGTTATAAGATGAGGAATAAGATATTTATTTTCTTCAATCACAATTTTAAGAAACCAAACACCTGACCAAACAGGCTCCCCGTCTTCATCAATACATGGCTCACTATTATTAAACAAGAATGCAAGAGCCTTTGCTGGCTGTGGTTGTGTAGGATAATTAAGGAACCAATCATTATTATTCTGTTCAAGTTCTGGCAAACTGAATTTTTCTAACTTTATCTTTTTTGTTTTTTTTTGGTTTTGTTTTTTTACATTATCGTATGCCTTTATGTTTATAGTGTACTCACCATATGGATCTTCTGGGTCGAAAGAAACACATATTAAGTCCAACGCAGGAATTAAGTGGGGGCCTGTTGATTTTCCTTTGTAGCCATTAACTGATTGAATGGACTCGTATAGTGAACCATCTGGCTTAAGAATTTCTAAATCATACGTAATATTAATTTCATTATTTGATGTCGTGCCATAATTGTTAAATATGGGCAATATCCTAAACACTTCACCCTTTGCAACGGTCTTAACTGTTGAAATGTGTGGTCCAAATTGAGAGGGAACATAAAACCACCAGTCCATTTTTAAATCCTGTTGAGTAAGTGAAAAGAGAAAATCAAATTTTATATTTTGATCTTCAGTATATGCTAGGGAAGTATAAAAAATTGACATAACTATCAATAAGACAAAACTGTATCGAACTCTTTTCATGTAATCTCCTTATGGTTGTATGCCCTTGAAAGATTTATTAAGTTTATCCACATTACTTTGAACTGCTATATTTTGCCGACCTTTTATAATCAAGCCATAATATTCCAATAATAATTACAACAAGAGGTCCAATAAGAATAAAAATTGGTTGCAGTGAACTATAACGTAAAAAATTTATATCACCTCTTAAATAATAAAAAGTAATTGCAAAATAATACCATCCAGCAATGTAATAAAGAATTGTAGCAATGGGATATAAACAGGGGAGAAAATAAAATGATTTTATTTCTTTCCAATATTTTTTGATTTCACAAACAAAAAATCCTGACCCAAAAAGTGTAGCCACAAAAAGGCTAATATTAAATATTGATATTCCTGTAAAAGTGATTAAAAAATATACAGTCCACAGGCCATTTAGTCTATCCTGCACAGTTAATAATAACGCATATTGAGAAAGTGCTAATGCCAGTGTTATAATCCAAGTTGTTTTAAAATATAATATTAATTTTATTATTTCAAAATAATCATTTTTTTTATCATAAATCAAAGTAGCCAACTTAAATTGTGTTGCTAGCCCCAGATAAAAAACAGAAAGAAAAGCACAAGCTGGTATTATCATCGAGAAAGCCTTCAAGAAGGCACTAATATACTTCGCTATTAATGGATACGCTTGGCGAAAAGAATATACTTTAGATAACAATTCTTTATCGAGAGCAAATTCAACACCAATCCCTGACAATATCGAAATTAAAACATATAGAACTACGGCACACCAAATAACCTTTGTGCTAAATAGTTTTTTTAATTTCTCAAGCGGGTGGTTAACCGCTCTTTTTATTGTTTTTTCCATATTTCAGCACAGTTAAGTAAATACTATAAGCAAGAAAGCATATGCCCCCAATAATGAGTGTACACACAGTAATCAAACCATCTTCACCTGTAATTGCCATCTGGTGTTTTTCATCGACATAATATCCTTTTGTTTTAATATCGTTGAGCCACTCAAAACCGATAAACATGAAACTAAGACTCATAAAATAGCACCAGAACAAAGAAGACCATTTGGGTCTTCTGTTCTTTTTATTTTTTGGATTTTGTTCTGGGATTTGTTCAGTCATTATATTTATTCATCGGGTTAACTTATATATTAGGTAGACGCTATGTTTTGTTAAGGGTACTCGTGGTTAAGTGTAACAAAGCTAGACTCTTTTTATGGTGTTGGTGAAACCCTGATTATTAAATCAATATTCTTCTTATATTTTTCTAAACAGTTATCTGGTTCAAGAACTGTGACCCTCAAGGTTGTTTCATTGAGAAAGAACCCCTTAATTGGGGCAAGATAACTGTATAATGAAACAGAGCTAA
>JAHEEI010000061.1 GCA_024640785.1 Pseudomonadota bacterium | reverse complement strand
TCGTTGGAATTGGTCTCATTCTCGGATATCCACAGTTCATTACCATGGTTGCTGATTATACCTTTGAAAAGGATCGTGGAAAAGGAATGGCTGCGAATGGTATGGCTATGGGTTTTGCGTCGATCCTTGTTTTTGGAATATTCGGTGCTATCGTAAAAAAGATGGGTGTCATTGCAGGTGTTAATGCCGGAGCAATCCTTGCTGCAATAGGTGCTATCTTTACCTGGTTTTTCTTGAAAGACCGAATGCCCGAAAAGACAAAAGAAAAAACCGGGTTTAAGGAAGCGATACCTGTAGTAAAAAAGAGTATCTCGCTTAAAGCAAGCTACATGTGCTCTCTAATTACCCGTGCGGATATCATTGTCCTTGCAACATTTTTGGTATCATGGGGCGTTAAGGTTGCTGGTGATTTTGACATGACTTCTACAGATGCAACAATGAAATCGATGTTTCCGATGATGGCAATGGGTGTTTTTTCACTTTTTGCTTTTCCTGTTATCGGTGTTCTGCTCGATAAATGGGGACGTGTCCAAACACTTCTTCTATCACTGTTCTGTGCAGCAGCAGGGATGCTCTTAATATCTGTTTCGCCTGATCCATTTAGTCCTATGCTCTACTTTGCTGTTCTTCTGGCGGGTATTGGTATGGCGGGGTCGATTGCAGGGGCGAACACTCTTGCAACTGACGCATCACCCAAAGGGATGGTTGGTTCGATTCTTGGCGGAGTGAATACCATGCAGCCGATCGGAGCACTCCTTTTTATTGCTGTCGGTGGTTATCTTTTTGATAAGATGGGCCCAGGCTGGGCTTTCGGTCTTAAAGGTATAGCAAACCTGCTTCTTTTTATCTGGATGTTTATGATAAAGGGTTCGATTCAGGCTGAGAGACAAGGGAAGTGATCCTCCCTGCCTGAAAGGTGGGACATCCCGGCGCTTATTTTTTTTATTGATATCTGTCTTTTAATCCCTCTTTACAATCCTGGATTAAAAAACAGGATTCCGGTAAAGAATTTTGTTCTAATAAATTGATTTCGCATATTCGGAACATAATATTATGAAGTGATAAAAAGGAGCTCTATTTATGAGCTCCTTTTTTATTGTATTTCAGAAAAATAAAATTATAGTAGAGTGGATTTATGTTTAATTATTTGAAAGAAAGTAATGAACAATAAAAAAAATCGTGACAGGGAATTAAGAGAACTTCTTATAAAGAAAAAACTTGGACTTCTTGCAGAGGTTAAAAAGGCTATGGGAGAGAAGTTGGATGACGATGTGAGAATGACCTTTGATTTGTTAAAAGATAACCCTGACAAATCGGTTGATGAGCTATTGAAATATGTGAATGCCAGGATAATTGGAAACAGATCCGAGGAGATTGACGATATTGATTCAGCCCTAAATAAGCTTAATGAGGGGATGTACGGTATCTGTGAAGAGTGCGGTGACGATATACCTATCAAACGTCTTGAGGTGGTTCCTGCGGCCCTGTATTGTGTCCCCTGTCAACATGAGATTGACAGAAAAAACAATGATGAAATTTCTCGTAAAGACCGGAGCTGGATTCCTGTAAAAGATGAGTATTATTTATCTGAAAAAGAGTGATGATTATGTATGTTAAATTAGCATACAATAAAGTTTCGGATTTCTTTTTTGCTTGCCACTAAACTGCCTTTATCATATGCTTTTGATAATAACGTTTAATAATGATTTCTATAGTTAAAATTGGGTTTAGGCTTACAAGAGTAAATGATAAAAATATTTTTAAATATAGACTTTAAAGAGAGATGTCTTCTGTTCTGCTTGATATTATAGATTTGCAAACCCACCTTCAACTTGAAGATGGAATTGCCAGGGTTGTTGACGGGGTAAGTCTCAGCATGAAAAGAGGAGATGCTCTTGCTCTGGTTGGTGAGTCCGGATGCGGGAAAACCATGACCGCTTACTCTATTTTACGGCTTGTGCCGTCTCCGCCTGGGAAAATTGTTGGAGGTCAAATATTATTTGAAGGCGAAGACATGGTTGTTGCCACTGAAAAAAGAATGAGGGAAATAAGGGGCAACAGGATATCCATGATTTTTCAGGAGCCCCTGACATCACTTAACCCTGCCTTTAAAGTGGGGGTTCAGATTGCAGAGGCGCTGCAGATACACAAAAAAATGAAAAAAAAGGCCGCCCTGAAAATTGCCTCAGATCTTCTGAATGATGTTGGGATTCCATCACCTGCGCGGCGGATAAATGACTATCCTCATCAGATGAGCGGCGGTATGCGCCAGAGGGTGATGATAGCAATGGCTCTTGCCTGTGAACCTGACCTTGTCATTGCTGATGAACCGACCACTGCTCTTGATGTCACGGTTCAGTCCCAGATAATGGATCTTCTGGAAAGTCTTAAAGAGAGACATAATATGTCTCTCCTTTTAATTACACATGACCTCGGGGTTGTTGCGGAGACCGCAAAAAACGTGGCTGTTATGTATGCCGGCAGAATAATGGAGCTTGCGGATGTTAATACATTGTTTGGATCTCCACAAAACCCTTATACTATTGGTCTTCTTGATTCGTTGCCGCATTTCGGGAAATCAAGGCTTAAACCCATAAAAGGAATGGTGCCTGCTATTATTAACCTGCCTTTGGGATGTAAATTTAACACAAGGTGCGAATATGCTTTTGACAAATGTTTTGAAAAGGAGCCGGATCTTTTTGAGGTTGGCGCGGAAAATGCCAGCAGACATCTGGTGCGGTGCTGGAAGGCGAAATGTTAGTAAAAACTTAATTGATTATTTTTAGAAATATTATTCCAACCTGCTTTTCAGATCTTTTTTATTATGAATTGTATAACAATCCTCGAAGTTGAAAATCTTAAAAAAAGTTTTACCCTGTCCGCAGGATTCTTCAGCGGAGGATCTGTTTCTTTAAAGGCTGTTAATGGGGTAAGTTTTTCTCTTTCTAAAGGTGAAACACTTGGTCTTGTGGGTGAGTCCGGATGCGGAAAATCAACGATTGCAAGACTTTTGCTGTGCCTTGAACAGCCGGACAGCGGCACAGTATCTTTTAAAGGCGAAAATATTTTCAAGATGAACAAAACCCGGAAAAATGATTTCAGGAAAAAAGTTCAAATTGTTTTTCAGGATCCGTTTTCATCATTAAATCCTCGAAAAAAAGCAGGATACATTATTGGGGAGCCTCTTTTAATTCATAAGGTACTGCCTCGCAGAAAAATTGGTGAAAGAGTCGCTGAGCTCATGGAAATGGTTGGGCTAAGAAAAGAGTACGTGCAGAAGTATCCGCATGAGTTCAGCAGTGGGCAGCGGCAGCGTATCGGTATTGCAAGGGCGTTAAGCCTTAACCCGGATATAATTGTTGCTGATGAACCGGTATCTGCTCTCGATGTTTCTATTCAGGCACAAACAATAAATCTGTTTCTTGATTTGCAGAAAAAGATGAACCTTACTTATTTATTTATTTCCCACGATCTGAGCGTTGTTAAATTCATAAGTTCAAGAGTCGCGGTAATGTATCTTGGAAAAATTGTTGAAATAGCCGAAAACAATGAGCTATATCAGAACCCTTTACACCCTTATACCCGGGCACTGCTTTCTGCTGTTCCCGTTCCTGATCCATTGAAAAAAAGGGAACGGATACTGCTTAACGGCGACAACCCGGATTCCTTTAATCCGCCTGAAGGCTGTGTTTTTTCAAACAGATGCCCTGAGGTTAATGTGGAAATATGTACAAAAAATCATCCCGAGCTTATACAGAAACAGGAGGGTCATTCTGTTTCATGTTTTCTGAGGGAATAATATTTAAACGAGGTAATGCCTGTATGAAAAAAATATTTATGGTCTATGTGTCAGCCGCCTTAATTTTGTTTTTCTCTGAATTGTGTATCGCAGAAGAAACTGATAAAAGGGTTGTAGATAAAGAGTTTTCTGAAAAGATGGAAAAAGAACCCCATCTTCTTTTTAAAAAATCTGTTGTGGTTAAAGATTATAAAGAGGGCCAGGTTTATTCAGAACCGCATAAAGTTAAAAAAGGTGACTACCTTTGGAAGATACTTAGAGATCGGTATAAAAAAGAAGACAAAAACATCTCTTTCTTCTGCAAAATTGCTAACTTTATCAATTCGGATATTAAGGACATTAACAAGCTTTATCCTGACCAGGACATCCTCATTCCCTACAATTATCAGGAAGGAAAAAGCTCTGAAAAAATGAACGCAGTATCTTCTGAAAAAGATGATTTGTATGTGGTTAAGTACGGAGACCATTTCGCAAAGATATTGCGAAGAAAATATGATCTTGCAAGCCCGGTAATCTTTAGTAATAAGACTATCAGACTTTTTAAAGAAGCAAATCCTAAAATAATAGATATTAATAATATTTCAACCGGTCAGAGAATTGTTATTCCTGCTGAAATTGTTTCTATGAAAGGCAGGTTTATTCCTGTTGGCAAACTTGCAGTAAAGAAAGATAGGGGTGATGAGATACCAGACAAGCCTGAGAAACCTGTATTTCCAACACATCTGACTAAAATAACTGATAATTATATTTCTGATAATGAGACGGCTACAAAGGAGATACTCTCTCTTTTGGCCAGATCTTTTGACGGTACGGATAATCGTTCCGGCGAGGAAGAACTTGAGATAGAAGGAAGTGGCCCATTAAAACTGGATTACAGTAAGTACCCCCTTTATGAATTTCCATGGGGGAAAAAGATTCTGCTTGATTACGGGAACAGGATTCCTGGTGGTGTCAAAGAGGTAATTGCTTCTAAGTGGGAGAACGCAGAGATTGTTGGTGTGCAGAAAGAAGAGGACATTAAATCCATCCTGGACCGAGTCCTTGATGTCTGCGGATTTTATAAGGTCGAGCAGAAAGGAGAGTATACTGTCAACCGGGACAATATCCAGATCAGTGTGAGTGGCGACTGGATCGTATTTAAGGATGATAGTCTTAAAAATGTTTTTGTGATTAATCTTATTAAAGATAGTAAAGAGGTGGTGTCTCCATCCCTGAAGTCCTACCTTGCTGGAATGGGTCTTGCTTTCGTAGATGTAAAATCAGGTGGGTTGGAAATAAACAATGATAATAATGTTTTAAAACAGGCTGATTATAGAAAAGTATCTGCGGGGCCTCTACTTATAACTGATCAGATTCTTGATGTTCTCGGAATAGAATATAAAAAGGACCAAAGTACAAATATTTTTCAAAACAGTGAAAGTGGTTTTTCTCTGGAAGTAATCGCAGACAGAATGTTTGAAAAGGACGGGACAGTACATATGATAGATTTTCAGAGCCTTCCTTTAAGAATTTATGATGTTATAGTGGAGCAGGGCTTTAAAATACTTAATGTTTCTCCTGAAGATGATATGTTGCAGACCTCAGAAAAAATACTTGTTTTCTGTGATGCGGAGTATAAATCTTCACCCGTGGAGTTTCAATATGGTAAAAATAAAAAATCAAAGTTAAAGTTAAAAGTTCCGGGTGTTCTTATTAATTCTGGGAAAGGTGAAGTTTTTTTAACCCGGGTGCCTTTAAACGAAGCTATTACTCAGCTTTTAGCTGACATTGACGTTAAAATAATACAATTTTAAATTAAAATAATATATTTAGATTAAAATAGTTATTAAATTTCATTTCTATATGCTGCATAGCGTTTGTTATTCTTTTTTATAGTCATAAATCTATTAATTCCCTGAAAAAAGCTGTAAAGTTTCTTTTCTCCTCTTCCGATACTATTTACCGAGCTCAGAAATGTGAGTGACATTTTGTTTAAGGAGAAATAGATGTCGGATGAGATACTGGATATTAAGAACGCAGCAAATTTTCTTCAGATAAAGGAAAGAACGCTCTATAGGTTGGTAGCAGAAGGAGAAATACCCGGCATTAAAGTTGGCGGACAGTGGAGGTTCAGCAAAAAATGCCTTGAGGAAATGTTTTTAAAAACAACAACAAAAAAGAGTAAAGCGGAGTCCGGTTAGCATATAAAAATAAACACTTATTATTGACAAAAACAACACAGCCCCCTTCCTTTAAAAGTCCTGTAATAATCAAACCTGAAAATAAACTAAGCCATAAGTACTTTTAGTGGGAAACTATCTCACAATGTGTGATGATTTTAGTTTGTCTGAACAATACGTATAAGATCTTTAAACTGTTTAATCGAGTCCTGTGTAAAATTGTAAAGCTTGTCTAATAAAATTTAAAAATCAGGTTTAAAATACTTAGTAAGCTAAAGAATATCCTTGACATTATTATTATGTTTTATTAATCTGAATCTTTAAATATTAATCCCCGGTCCATGAAAAAACTCGGCAATAAAGGATAATCTAAAACAGAAAAAAATTTATTATATATCGCTAAGACGAGAAAATTTGAAAGAATATTAATTAATAAAACATGTGGAGAAAAATATGAGTACAGCAGCAACAACCTTAGAAAGTATTGTTGAGGCACTATCCGGGGTGGTGGGGAATGAAAATGTCATTTCTGATATAGATATCCTCAAAAAATACTCTAGTGATTCCAGCCTTATGCCTTCGCGCATGCCTGACTTTGTGGTAAGAGTACTTACCAGAGAAGAGGTTATGGGTGTGATCAAGATCGCTAATGAAAACAGTATTCCAGTTGTCCCAAGAAGCTCCGGTACTGGCACATATGGAACAGGTATTCCTTTGGAAGGCGGAATCATCCTTGATCTTTCCGGTATGAAAAGAATTCCCCGCGTTGATACCCGTAACCGTTGGGCACTTTTTGAAGCAGGAGTGACTTTTGGTGAACTGCAGGAAGAGCTTGACAAACTGGGTATGCAGACTTTAAATCCTTTGCTTCCCCGTAAAGACAAATCAATTATGTCAAGTGTTCTTGAAAGAGAGCCGGTTCTTTCGACCAAGACCGAGTGTGACGAACCTTTCAGGACAATGGAGCTGATCTGGGGTACCGGTGAAATGCTGAGAACCGGTGCCATGTCAGTAGATTCAATACCTGCTGAAGAAATCCCGGACAAGACAAAGTCTGATCTCTGCAGTATCGGTGGACCCGGAATTGACTGGTGGCGCCTGCTAACCGGATGTCAAGGGACTTTCTGTGTCGGTACGATTATGAATGTTAAAATATTCCATAAACCGTTATTGCAGAAACTTGTTTTTCTTCCGTTTGAGAATCTTAAAGATGCCGTAAAACCTTTTTATGCGATTCAGCACCGTGAGATCGGTCATGAGGCTTTTCTGTTAAACGGTTATGATATTGCTGCCATCCTGGCTGAAAACGATGAAGAGATCTCTGAGCTTACAATTAAACTACCTAAGTACGTTATTATGGTAAATCTCTGGGGCGGACAGTTCTTCCCTGAAGAGCGCCTGGCTTATGAGGAGAAAGCGATTAATGAAATTGCAGATCAGTTCCACTGTGAAGTGACAGCGGGATTTTCAGCCATTCAGGATGCTAACGTACGCCTCCAGGAAATGCTTAACGGTCCGTGGGATGGAGATGTCTACTGGAAAGACCGCAATAAAGGCGCATGTCTTGAAATAGTTTTTCATAGCGGACTTGATAAAATACCCGCACACTGGGAACTGTTTAAGAAGGTTGCCGGAGATTATGGTATTGATACCCGTGATCTGGGGATCTATATCCAGCCAAGACAGCGTGCACGAGTCTGTCACGTTGAATTTCATATTCCCTGCAGTTCGGAATCTGGAACAGAGCTTGAAAATGTGAAAGCATTCCATAGAGCGGCTTTTGAAGTGCTCTTAAATGCTGGTGCTTTCATGTATCGTCCTTACTATGACTGGGCTGACGCGATATATGCCCGTTCAGGATATACCTTTGAGACTATAAAGAAATTAAAGAACATCGTTGATCCTGGCAGGACACTGAATCCGGGGAAGATGGGATTATAAAATAATAAGTATTACAGCCGAGGTAATCGGCTGTTAGAAAATTCCAGAAATAAGGAGAATTAAATGGCTTTCACAGAAATAGCATTAAAGGCTCTAAAAGATGTTCTCGGGGAAGATAATGTAACAGATGACACAGTCATGTGTCAGGCATATTCCCGTGTACAGTGGACGGCTGACGGTTGTGTGCAGCGTGATCAGATCGGGACCCAGATGCGGCCTGACTGCGTGACAATGCCGAGTACCACCGAAGAGGTTCAGGCAATTGTCAAGCTTGCAAACAGATATGATTTCGTTTTTATACCTCGCGGATCCGGTATGATCAACAGCGCGTTTCCGAATCCTTCTCAGGCAATGATGGGAAAGGGTGTTGTTGTTATCGATCCAAAGCGGATGAACAAAATCCTCAAAGTTGATGCCGATAACATGTATATGGTTATCGAACCTTACGTAAATTTTGCTGCCTGTCAGGCTGAAGCGATGAAGGTGGGTTGTTCTTTTCCATCACCTCCTGCCGGCTCTCAGGTTTCTGCTCTTGCGAATATTCAGTGGCATGGTGCATACGGTAATTCCTGGATTTCAGCGCTTGGCGCAAACCAGCTGCTGTCATTTGAAGTTGTGCTCCCTAACGGCGAGATTCTGCGAAGCGGTTCTCTGGCACAGGAAGGCCCGGAAGAAGACTGGATCTGGAATGACGGTCCTGGGCCCGATTTGAGAGGGTTCTTCCGAGGTGCGCAGTTCGGACATGCCGGTGGTATGGGGATGGTGACCAAAATATCAGCCAGAATGTTCCCATGGCCAGGCCCTACAACCATTCCTACGAAGGGAAATGCCGTTGAAAAAGAGGCGCATTTTCCTAAAGATAAAGTCCGCTGGTACATGATTGATTTTCCTGAAAAGATTAAACCTTATCCTGAATGTGAAGAAGAACAGCTCCGCTGGGCCTGTGATCTGCATTATGAGATCGCCAGGGCTGAGCTTGCCATTGTTGTACAGCACAATGCCAAGCAGTTTATGCTGACCTGGGCTTCCCGCAGCAAACAAGAGTTTCATGAGAAGATGAAAGAGGATTTTTATCCGCACGGATATAATATTGTTGGCTGTGCAGCACTGACCTCTCTTGAACAGCTCGAATATGAAGAGAAAGTTCTGAAATCAATAGTTGAAAAAATGGGTGGAAGTTTCCTGGGTGAAGATTCTAAAGATCCAAAAGACGTTGAACGCTATAAACTCTGGATGCGTGTTGCAAATGACTGGATCAGAACAGCTCATTCCATGCGTCTTTCCAGACCTTCTGACTGCTTTCACCAGGGAACAGCCTGCCTGGATTCAATTGATTCAGTAACAGAAGAGATCTTAAGAGCAAACAGAACTCAAAGAGCACTTACTGAAGAGGGACAGGGCGACAATCTTCTCCCAATCAGTCTTCACGGAGGCTGGATCAGTCCGATAGAAAAAGGCTATGGCGCGTTGATGACAACCGACCTCTGGCCGGAACAGGAGCCTCAAAAAGCGGCTCAGGCAATACAGTTCCTGCTGGGTTCTCTTAAAGGGATGCTGGCTGCCAAGAGTGCGGGACTCTCAGTGGTTCTTCTTGGGCCGGCATATGACCTTCTTGGCCCTCAGATGTTTAATGTGCATCTTCTGGTTAAGGCTATGAAACGCGAATTTGATCCTAAGAATATTTCAAATCCGCCATATGCAACAACTCCGGACGTTGTTGATCCGGCAATGCTTGCTGAGATGACAAAGGTACTTTAAATTATACAATAATTATTTCGAAAGGAACTCAATATGGCTGAAAACCCAGCTATTGAAAAAGAAAATACTGAGGGAACGATTGAAAAGATGATGCAGATGAAACCTTTTCGTCATTTTGACAGTCATGGGCATGCAGGACTCGAGAAAAAAGGAATTGACGAACGGGACGGATGCATGGATTTCTGGTGCGGTAATTCAGTGGTGTCCAGAAGCATGATGGGCGCAAGGGCAATGCTCGGTGATCCAAACCCTTTTGGGGTGATTACAAAACCAGAAGAATGCCCTAATTTATCAGCTGAGACATTTGTACAGTATATGGATCAGGCAAATATCGAAGGTATGTGCCTTCAGGCAATAAACGGTGTAACTGCGCCTTATGGGCCGGATAAGAAAGTCTGGAAATGGTATGTACCGAACGAGTATGTCAAAAGTGATTTTATTGATGCATTCCCCGGACGTTTTACAGCAGTGGGCGGAGTCCATGCCAGATATGGTTCAGACGAAGCAGTTAACATGGTCATTTCTGCTCATGAATGCGGTTTTCCCGGAATTAAGTTCCATACGGCTACTGCCGGTTACCCAAATGATAAAGAGATGTATCCTGCATATGAAAAATGTTTAGAGCTCGGCATGCATGTTCAGTTTCATACAGGTTGTGAAGAGCTGCCGGGTACCCGTACAAAGTATCAGAGTCCTGAGCATCTTGATGATGTTGCCATGGACTTTCCGGATCTTAAGATCCTTCAGCTTCACTGCGGTATTTTTAACAATATGGAGATGGGACTTTGGAACGTCATGAAACATGATAACATGTATACTGATATCGTAATTCCTGTTCCTCTGCTGATGCATTTCAGACAGTATTTTGATATGGAACATATCCGCTTTCTGGAATTCTTTATGCCGGATAAAGTCTTCTACGGAACAGATTTCCCCATGACCATGCCATTTTACAAAGCAATGCTTGATAATGTTATGAATATGCCGATCAGTATGGAATTTAAGCATAAACTGACAGGTAATAACTTTAGGAAGTTTGTTGGATGGGAAAGCAAAGAAAAGGAATAATTAAATGATCTTAAACATGAACCGGCCATATTTTATTCTTTATGTAACTGTTTCATGTAAATCATTTTTATTAATGGGGTATTCGTTTCAGACAGGCGGATACCCTTTTTTACTCCACTGTATTCTTATTAGAATGAAATCTTATATATAATATAACAAGGGAGTTTCACTATGGAGAAACAAATAAGAAAATGGGAAACAACTCTGCAGTCAGATGAGCCACTGCTTGACAGACTGCGACGGCTGAATCCCGACGGTTATCCGGCAACCATGAAAGGAGATATCCTTGCTTTGAAGGTGAAAAGCGAGAAAAAGCCGATTGTTGTCTGCTGGAACGGAGAAGAAATTCATGTTGAGAGAAGGCAGCCCAAAAATCCTTTTATGGCCTGGTCTATGGATTTGAAGCAGTTTAAACACCTGTTTCTTTCCGGCAAGACCCCTCCTGTGCTTGTTGCCATGAACAATGATCAGAAAAATGTTAAAGCATCTGCAGACCATCACAATGGGGCACTTGCTCTGAGTTTTATGGTTATGTTTCAGGAGTGTATGGAAGGAGGTAAAAAATAATGAAAAGTTTATTTACTGATCATCTGCCTGTAAAGGTTTTAAAACCTAAAGATGCAAAAGAAGTTCAGAAAATCATTAAGAAAGCCAACAAGGATAAAACGCCACTTGTACCGACCAGTTCCGGAACGAATATGCAGGATACGCATCTTCCCAATGTTAAGGATGCTGTAATGGTGGATCTTTCCGGAATGAAGGGGATTTATTTTGACAAGCTGAACAGAAATGCAGTTGTAGAACCCGGTGTTACTTTTGCGGAGCTTGAAAAAGTATGCAAAAAAGCAGGTCTTCGTCCTTTGACTGCAATTGATGTTCCGAAAGACGCATCAGTTCTGTCAACCTATCTTGAGATGATGCCTCTCTATGACTGGCCTAAATATCATCCTTGGGAAATGCTTACCATGGAAGGTTATCGTGCGGATGGTGAGCGTTTTGCAACCGGTCAGATGGCTATGGAGCAGGACCGCCCTGATAAATATTCCTGGGGTGTTTCATTTGCACAGGTTGCACGTTTGTTTTGTCTCGCACAGGGAACCCTTGGAATTATTACAAAAGTAGCAGTGACCCTTAAAACCGATGTTCCCAAAAAAGACGTACTTTATTATTCATGCAGGAATATAAATCAGGCAGCAAAAGCTTTAAAGGCTTTTATTGCTACAGAAGAGCCCCATGAGATTTTTGCAGTGAACAAGAAATATCTTTCTGAGCTTTTAAATCAGAAACTTTCTGTGAGTGTGGCACCCTGGACCGTTGTTATTGTGAACAGAGGATCTGACAAGGCAGAGATAGCTTATAAGCGAAAAGACATGCTTGGGGTTGCAAAACAGCTCGGTGGGAAGATTCAGACATCACTCAAAGGAGCTTCAAAAGCCTCAGATACCATACTTGCCGAAATAAAATCTCCGACAGGTGCTGCCCTGCATAAAAAAGTTGGAATGGGTTGGGCTCCGATTGTTACTGTATCCACTGCTCAACAGATTGATAAATGTTCAGGGCTGGTTCCAAAAAGTTCAGGAGCGATAATTATGCCGCTGCAGGCAGGAGGTTGTTTTTATTATCAGCCGGATCTTAGATACAGAGAGAGTGAAATAGAGAAAGTCAGAAAAACATATAAAAGCATCTGCACCAAAATGTTAAAGGCTGGCGTTACGTTTCCGAGGCCGTCTGCGCTGATTGCAAAAGAAGTGGCAAAACAAAATCCGACAAATTTTAAACTGTTGAGGTCTATTAAAAAGGCCGTTGATCCTAATAATATAATGAACCCAGGTAAACTGGGCCTTTAAGAGGAGGTGATAGCCTTGAATAAAGAAGAATTGCTGGAAAAAGCATTATGCTGTAATAGATGCGGGACATGCAGGGGTGTTGTCCAGGATGAAATCCCTGATGTTGCTTTTGCAACTCAGTGTCCCTGTGGGATGACCTTATTTGGTGCTTATGAACCTTCAGGTCTGATGTATCTTGCTCGTGGTATTGCCCAGGGTGATCTTAAATGGAACGAAGACCTTGCTAATGTTCTTTATGCCTGCACCCTGTGCGGATATTGTGATGATTTCTGCCAGCGTGGATATCGTCATACGCCTGCTGTAGATATTCTCGAAGACCTGAGAAAAAGGATTCCTGAGAAGTTTAAACCTGCGAAAATAAAAAAACTTGCAAAATCAGCTGTGTTACCGAAGAATCATAAGCTTTCAACGCTTTTGAACTATGGAATAAGCGATGTTACGGGTAACAAGAAAATCAACACGATTCTTTTTGCTGATAACACTATTCTTTTAAATACTTCTAAGCTTAAGGAGATCGGTTTTATCCTGAAGAAAAGAGATAAAAAGGTTGGCTGCTTTATCTCAGATCCGCTGCCACCGGTAAGTTCTGATCTTATTAATGCTGGGGCACAGAAAGAGCTTGAAAAAGCAATGACGGTGATCGATGCAAAGATAGCAGCACATGGAATTAAGAATGTCATTGTGTACAACCCTGAGAGCCTTTCTGTCCTGAAGCGTTTCAGCAAGAGTGGTGCAGAGTTTGTTTCAATTACACGTATTTGTGCCAGTCTTCTGAAAAGCAAAAAAGCAAAAAAGGTTAAGCTTCCTTCGGTAACCTATCAGGATCCATGTCATCTGGGAAGATATGCAAAAGAGTATGCTGCTCCTCGTGAGGTGGTGAAGAAGCTTGGTCTTGAGTTGAAGGAAATGTGGAGACGGGGACCTGATGCGCTTTGCTGTGGCGCAGGGGGTGGAGTTCTCCAAAACAGACCTGATCTTGCTAAAAAATTTGCGGCTAACCGCTGGCATGAAGCTAAAGCAACAGGTGCAAAAGTTCTGATTACTGCATGTCCTTTCTGCAGCGCCAATTTAAAACAGGGGAAACCCAAGGACATTAAGATCATTGATATTACAACGCTTGTTGCCCAGGCGTATGGCTACCCCGGAAAGGAGGGCCGATAATGAAAAAGAGTGATTTAATTACAAAACTTAAGAGAATTGTAGGTGCTGACTGGGTAAGAACCGATGACCTTACCAAGTACCATTTTGGTTCGGATGTTCTGACCCATTTTGGGCAGGGAGCTTTGTATCCTGAGCATCATCCTATTGTGGTGGTTATGCCTGAGTCTGCTAAGGATATTCAGTCTGTGATCAGCCTTGCTAGGAATAACAATATACCGCTCTATGCAATTGGCGGCGGAACAGTTCTTCTGATCGGGTCAATCCCAGGAAAACCTAATGTGGGCATTACCTTTGATTTTCACCGCATGCAGAAGGTTACCCTTGATAGTGACAGGCTGGTTGTTCAGGCACAGCCTGGAGCAACCGGCCTTCAGGTAAGCCAGCTTGTCCGTGATAAGAAAATCGGTTATCGTCCGTATTTCGGCGGAAGTCCGGGAACTTCTCTTTTTGTTCCTTATATGGTCTTTACCGGACAGAATAAGATGGCAGGATATCTGGATGGGATGGGGATCAACTGTGTTTGTGGTATGGAGATGGTTCTTGCAAATGGTGAGATTATCAGAACCGGTTCCATGGCAGTTCCCGGC
>JAHEEI010000060.1 GCA_024640785.1 Pseudomonadota bacterium | reverse complement strand
TGATGGGATGCTCTACTCCTAGAAGTTCTTTTCCACGTTTCCACAGGTTGTCCAGTTGGGTTGTCGCTGTTTTTTCAGTTTTCATGAATTATCCTTTATTTGTAAAAATTTCCGATAGTTCTTTAAATTGTTGTTTTAATTGCCTTACGGTACTCTGGACGCCAATACCTAAAAACTCATATCTCTCGCCCGGAAGGGTTCGAATCCCCGACCCTCGGATTCGAAGTGTGTTAGGAATCTAAGCTAACACAAAATAAGACAAAACAAAACAAAGAATTACTAAGTAGTTGCCGTGTCATTAGTATCTCTTGTTGGGCCGTTATTTTTTTATTTTTATCTTATTATGGAGATATTTTGGAGACAAAAGCCATCCTTCTGCAAAAAACTCATATTAGCAAAAGCTATGTGAAGCTCGGCAAGAATTAAAGGTTTGGCGCGGAGTTCACCTCCTGAGTAATGATTAATGTTATTTTCCTACAACCATTATCTTATTTTGGAGAGGTTTTTGCCAGGGGCTTTTTATATGATTATTTCGAACTGTTGACTCTGTGGTTTTTTAAGGTTACGCATGAGTATGTAACCTAATCTGAGTCCAAAAGAAAAGGCGGAGTCGAAACCCTGCTTTTTTTCTTTCTTCTATTGTACAAACTACTGATAACCCTGATGCTTGACTCGTTTGAAGCAGAAGGAAAGCTCTCACCTATCTCGAAATTATTTACTGATTTTACTGATTCTTTTAATCAATTTTCTTACATCTTTGTCACAGTTTGTTTTATTAAGATATTTTAACAAAAAATATATTTTTTCATTAAGGCCCAATGTTGGAGAATGTATATGACTTCTATTAAGTGTCTCCAGGTCTCGCAGTTGTTTTGTACTATTATAGGGGGCCTTTCTTGCCCCATCTAAGTCAATAAATCTGCAAACTGGTTCTTGGGAGAGTTTTTCTCCCGTTTTACAAAAGTCTTTGTCAATATAAATATGTTTTAAATAAAGGTAGTTATGCATTAATCCTGACAGATGCATTTTTTTTACTAACTCTGCAATGCTTTTAATTACAGTCTTTTTTATTTTTCGGTGCTCCGATCCATGCAGATCTAAGTATTGTTTTTTTGCTTCAACTAGTGAAATATAATTATCAAGGGATTTGGTTATAAGTATTGCTTGGGTATGGTGCCCACTTTTTCTAATGCCAAAATAAACAATATCTAAACTGGGGATTTTACAAGAGTTGAATAATTTTATGTTTTCAAATTCTCTTTGAAGAAGCATTCTTTTAAAAGGTGGCTTTATAGAATATGCAAAATAATCCTGCTGTTTTTTGAGGAAGAAATTGTGCTTATTAAGTTGAGTTTTTGTTACCCCACTCCAACTTTCTTTTGATGCACCCCTTCTAAAATTAGGCTTTTCAAACCAAGGCTCTGTTCTGTTCCATAAACTCTTAAAAACAGTCTGGCCAGTTTTTTTATTGTCGACTTCTATCTCATCTGTGATGTCGAGTAGCCTTTTGAATTCTGGATCAATATATTCATTAATTACCATAATGATTAAAAGATAATATTTTTGTATGATTGTTTCAACGAGAAATATTATTTTAATGCTCAACTGTCAATAAAAAGGTTTCACCAAATAAGTCTGTTATAGAATGGAGTTAATATATTAATTAAACTTATTGACTAATCTCTTGTTTATAAAATATATTTAATTAATAAGAAATTAATAAGAGAACAGTTTTTTTAAGAATTAATCCTGCTTGTATGATTTTACTATGCCTCTTTCCGGTGATATAGATACAGTTTACCTTTTCAGCATACTGCAACTTTTATGTAATGATAAAAAGACAGGAGTGCTTCGTGTATGGAAGGGTATAGATGATGTCAAAATTTATCTTAATGAAGGAACCATTATTTATGCTACCGGGTCTAAAAAAAAGTTCCGGCTGGGATACCTGCTAAGAACTTCGGGGTTAGTTTCCGCACAGAATATTAGAGAATGCTTAAAAATTGCTAAGCTGAAGGGGCAGGCGCTGGGAAAAGTTATGGTTGAAGAGGGCGTTGTAACAAAAAAAAAGTTGACTGCGTTTATGTATGAAAAAGTGCAGGAAACCCTTTATGACCTTTTTATGTGGAAAAAGGGAAACTTTGAATTTACTCAAGCCAGCTTTAATCTGAATGGACATATAATTACAGAACTTAATACCATGGAGCTAATACTGGAAGCTTCAAGGCGGGTGGATGAACGGGCAGCCAAGGAAGTAAATGACTCTACAGAAGATTTGCTGAATAGTCTATATGATGATGGATCTATAGAGCTTACCTCAATGGGGGATCCTATTATATCTCTTTCAGATGACGATAAAGAAACTTGAGTATTCGCATAGGATATTTTTTATGCAGCAAGTTAAAAATTTTTGTTCTTTGGAAGGGTTTTGAATTTGCTGCCGGAAGGAGGGCAATGCTTAGGAGAATTGTAAGGGGTTTTAATGGTTATGCAGTACAAAACAGTCTGTACCTCTATAGTCTGGTGCTGTTTGCTGTAATTATTTTGTTTTTTTCAGTGACACCGATGATTGCCGGAGGCATTAATTCAGGTTTAAAGGCACATATCAGCGGGTATTTTATATTTTCTTTTACAGCGCTTCTTTTTTTCAGGGCTAAAGGAATTAACCGCGTCTTTTTAAAGGCAGCTCTTTTTGCGGGGATGTATGGCTTTATTATTGAAATAATACAACTTCTCCTGCCTTATCGTCTTTTTGAGTTTTTAGATATTGTTATTAATTTTGCAGCTGCTTTTGCCGGTGTGGTGCCGGGTTACTTTCTAGTTAAAAACAAATGGATTTAAACCAAAATTTATTAGGCTGTAAACTTTTTAATCAAATAATAAGAGTTAGGTTATGAAAGTGGATGTATATGCCTTAGGCAGTGCTTTAATGGATATACAGGTCTATGTTCAAGATGAAATTTTCGATGAACTGGGGATAGAGAAAGGAAGTATGCTTCTAACTGACCATTCTCGGCAGGAAGATATAATAAAAAAACTTCTTGGCGAAAATCTTTCTGATCTTGAAAAATCCGGCAATAAACTGCAGACTGCAGCAGGAGGCAGTGCGGCAAATACTGTTTATGGACTTTCACAGCTCGGGGGCGCAGCTGCACTTTGTGGGAAAGTTGCGACTGACGGGTTTGGAGATCTTTATATCCAGCAGATGAAAGACACCGGTGTTTTATTTAATCAAAAACAGGTGGCGGACGGAATGACCGGAACATGTATAGTTCTTGTTTCCCCGGACGCGCAGAGAACACTTCTTACCTGTCTGGGTGTTTCCAGCGAGATATCATATGATGATATTGATGAAGAATGCTTAAAGGGGAGCAAGTATGTTTATCTGGAGGGGTATCTTTTTGACAGTGAACTGGCCACCGATACAATTATGAAAGTTGTAGATACTGCAAACAAACACAATGTGAAAATAGCACTAACAGCTTCTGATCCTTTTTGTGTTGAACGCCATAAGGAAATATTTATGAGTCTTTTAAAAGAAAATGTAAACCTGCTTTTTGCAAATGCTTCAGAAGCAAAAGCTTTAACCGATACTGAAAGCACTGGTGAAGCGATAAAAACACTTTACGGATTGTGCAAAAATATTGTGGTAACTGACGGAGAACATGGTTCCACCCTTAGTTTTGACGGGCAGACCATAAAGATCAATCCTATAATGGTAACAACACTTGACACAACAGGTGCCGGTGACTCATATGCGGCAGGACTGCTTTACGGTATTACTCATGGTGCTTCTCTGGAAGCAAGCGGAAAAATAGCAAGTTTTTACTCTTCGCGTGTTGTTTCTCAGGTTGGTCCTCGATACACTGGCAATATACAGGCTGAGCTGAAAAGGCTAAAACTGTAAAGATGTAAAAGCAAACAATAGCGCACGACCCTGCCTTTTTAACGGTGTATGATAAAATCATCTGCCAAATGGGATGGTTTTAAATTTACTTCAGGGAGGCTTATCTTCATTTTAACTTGCATTATTACTGCTTTTCAAAAATCCTTAAAAGTTTTTGTTCATAGTTAATTCCGATCAGGGAAATTGAATTATTTTAGATTTCAACACAAGATGTATAAACCCTGTGGAAAGCTCTGTTAGAAAGTTAAAATTGTCTTATAAAGATGGGCTATTTGACAGATTGCTCAAGAATTGAGCAAATAAAAATATGTTGTAAAACCAGTATATTACCGCTGGCTAAGATTGTATTCTTTGCTCTTTGAACTATTATTGAAAAACAGAAGATATTTTAACTGCATATTATTTTCTGAAAGGAGATGGAAACAAAGGTGTGTAAATAAAAAGGTAATCTCTTATAAAGTGCAATATAAAGTTTTGAATGGGGTTTCAAGGTTTTGATAATTTAAAGCTGTGAAAGCAAACAATGTTCTGAATATCATTACCAAAATACGAGGTTGATAATATTTCAGAAAAGTACAAGTGATTTCCTTTTGATTGCCCTGCTTTGCTTCTTAAAAAGTATAATTTTCTCTGTGCTTGAGGTTTCAATCAAAAAGTACTATATAACAACTGAGGGTTATAAAAACCGAAAAATGTCCATAACGTACCGAGATCACTCCAGAATTTGGGTAAAGATACCCCATTCCTCAGGATTTTACATATTTTAAATGGATAGTTTTAAATAGTCCGTTTAAACTTTTTATGTCTGCCGGACCAATTATATGGGAAGGAGAAGGAATATGTCTGGACAGCTAAAAGAAAAAAGATTGTCAGACCTCACACCTGAAGAGAAGAGCGGGCTGTTTCAGGCTTTAGCAGAGATGAGTGAGGCCGGCATCCTAATGCTTGATGAAGAGAACCGGGTTGAGTTTGTCAACCCCGGGGTGTCCCGGATCATTGGTTGCAGTCAGGATGAACTGATAGAAAGAGACTTTACAGGGTTTCTGGATGAAAAGAGCAAAGAGGTGCTTTCATCCCTTAAGAAGGAGAGTAAAAGCGGAGTTGTAAAATTTTCTCATGAAACGGAAATCTCCATACCGTCTGCTCATCCAGTGGTCACGGAAATGTGTTTTGCCAGCCATGCTTTAAAAAGTTCCAATAGAAGAAAATATTTCGTTTACCTATGGGATATCTCCTTTAGAAAAAAGCTTTCAGAGGAACTTCGCGAATCGGAAAAAAAATACATAGATCTTTTCCATCGGGTAGATCAGGGGATTTGTATCACCTCCAAAGAGGGACACGTGCTTGACTGTAATCAGGCTCTTCTTGACATGCTGGGATATGAAAGAAAAGAAGACCTTCTAGATATGGATGTTGCCCGAGATTTATATGCCAGTCCTTATGACAGAAAAAAATTCCAGGACCTGATCGAGCGTGACGGGCATGTAAAGAATTTTGAAGTTGAATTTAAAAATAAGAATGGCGAAAGTGTTCCCATATTAATGACTGCTCACGGGAGACAAAATGAAACCGGTGAGGTCGTTGAATATCAGGGACTTATCATGGATATTTCTGAAAGGGTCCGAATCGAGCAGGAGCTTCGGGAAAAACACGGGTTTTTGTCAAACTTGCTTGAAAGTTCGGTAGACTGTATTGTGGTGGCAAACATGAAGGGAAAGATACTCTTTTTTAACCGAGCCGCCGAAAAACTAACGGGCTACCGAGAAGCGGAAATAGTGGGAAAGGCCCATATCACTCAATTTTATTCAAAGGAAAAGGCAAAGTTGATCATGCGTGAACTGAGAAGCCCCGACCACGGTGGTCCGGGAAAACTGGATAGTTATATGGGTACCATCTACGGCAAGAATGGCGAGGAAATACCTGTGAGCCTTTCGGCCTCCATTGTTTATGAGGGCGGCCAGGAAATTGCTTCACTTGGAATATTTACTGACCTGAGAGAAAAAATAAAGATCGAAAAAGAGTTACAGGAGACACAGGTGCGGCTGCTTCAGGCAGAGAAAATGGCATCGCTTGGAAGTTTATCCGCAGGCGTTGCCCATGAGATCAATAACCCTCTGGGCGGAATTCTTATTTATGCAAGCCTCTTGCTGGAAGAATTTGAGGAGAAAAAAGATTCTAAGGCTGAAGACCTGAGAAAAATTGTAGCGGAAGCAAGCCGGTGCAAAGAAATCGTAAAGAGCCTCCTAGAGTTCGGCCGTCAGACCGAATCAAAGTTTGAGCCTATGGATATAAATAAAGCTATTATAGACGGGCTCTTTTTTCTGGAAAACCAGGTTCTGTTTCACGATGTCAGTATTACTAAAAAACTTGACACCTCTGTTCCCCTTATTGAAGGAAATCCAAACCAGCTGAAACAGGTATTCATGAACATGATGGTGAATGCTGCCGAGGCGATGACAGATCAAAAAGGGACCTTAACCATTACAACAGGTAAAAGCAATGATTTGTCAACGGTCTTTATCTCTTTTCAGGATACAGGCATGGGAATACCGGCACAGGTACAACCCAGAATATTCGAACCGTTTTTTACCACCAAAGAAATCGGCAAAGGTACCGGGCTGGGTCTGAGCACTTCTTACGGAATTATTCAAAGTCACCATGGTAATATCGAAATAGAAAGTAAAGTTAATGTGGGAACAGTCTTTACAATTGTGCTGCCAAGCTCTATCAGGGACGCCTCATGAATCAAAATACGAAAAACAGTATCCAAATACTTGTTGTGGATGATGAAAAGATTATCAGGGACAGCTGCTGCCGAGTACTGGAAAAAGAGGGATACTCCGCCCTTGGGGCGGTTTCCGGTGAAGAGGCCATTATAAGGTTTAACCTGGAACAGTTTGATCTGGTCCTGCTGGACTTAAAGATGCCGGGTATCGGGGGAATTGAAACCCTCAGACTTCTTAAAGAGATGAATCCGGAAATAACCATCATTATCATAACCGGCTATCCTTCCATAGAAACTGCGGTAAAAGCAATAAAACTTGGTGCCTATGACTACATTACCAAACCGTTCAATCCTGAGGAGCTTCGCATTGCCGTGAATCGGGCGCTTGAGAGGAAAAACCTAGTGAAAGAAAACCAGCATCTCCGTAAACAGTTGAAATCAAAGAACGAAGCAGACAGTATCATCGGTAAAAGCCGTACCATGGGCAAAATATATGAACTGATCAGAAGAACAGCTCCCACTGACAGTACCGTTCTGATCACCGGAGAAAGTGGAACAGGAAAAGAGCTCATTGCCAGGGCAATTCATGACCACAGTCTAAGAGAGGATAAGGCCTTCATTACGATTGACTGCTCATCTCTTGTTGAGACCCTTCTTGAAAGTGAACTTTTTGGACACGTCAAGGGTTCCTTTACCGGTGCAGTCCAGGCAAAGTATGGCAGTTTTGAGCTGGCAAACGGCGGGACCTTTTTCTTTGATGAGATCGGAAATTTAAGCCTTAATATACAGGCAAAACTGCTTCGGGTTATCCAGGAAAAAGAGATAAAACCTGTGGGCAGTGAAAAAGCACATAAAGTTAATGTCCGTATCATTGCCGCTACAAACAAGGATCTTAAACAGGCCATCGCACAGAAGCTTTTTCGTGAAGACCTTTACTATCGCCTGAATGTTATACCCATAAAGATCCCGCCTTTACGGGAACGGAAAGAAGATATCCCCCAGCTTGTAAACCATTTTCTGAAAAAATATAACCGGAAGAGAGAATGTCCTGTTACCGGCACTTCTCCTGAAACCATGAAACTCCTGATTGAACATGCCTGGCCGGGAAATGTTCGAGAACTTGAGAATGCCGTGGAGAGGGCCCTCATTATGGAAGATGGAGACACCTTGCTTCCCCGCTGTTTTCCCTGGCTGATAGAAAAACGGCAGGTTAAAAATGCTGCTGAAAATGACAAAACATACAGTCTGGAAGAACTGGAAAAAAAGCACCTTCAACGAGTACTGGATGAAACAGGGTACCACCGGGGACAGGCCGCAAACCTGCTTGGGATTGACCGGAAGACTCTATATAAAAAGATAAAAAAATATGGTCTGGAAAAGAGCAAAGAGTAATAACTCCCCATTGGGTAATTATTCCCTAACAGCCTAGTTTTGAGAACAATCCCGAGACTAATCCTTTAAAATTAAAAATTTTACAGTTGTTTTTATTTTTTTTAGGGAATATCTCCCCATTTTCTTCCCTTCTTTTCTTTTGCAAAAAAACTCGAATTAAAATTTTATTTTCCATAACCAATTGATTTTAAATAATATTTTAATTATACATGCGGCTCAGCCCCGAAATTTTTTTTTTGGTATGGGTTTTGTAATTATATGAGAAAAAGAAAAACATTTAAAATGACTGCAGTATGAAAATGGAAAAAAATATTTTGCTGGTAGAGCCGGATCCGCATACGTCAAAACGGCTTAATGCAGTTTTAAGAAAAGAAAAATTTAAGGTCAACCCGGTTGAACGAGGCTCAGAAGCAATCAGATGCGTTCAGCAGGAGCATGTATCAGTTCTAATACTAGATACCGGCATCAAGGACATGAACTGGGAAGAAGTTGTACCGATTGTTAAGGGTTTTAATCCGGGGTTATCGATAATTATGACTTCTGTTACAAATACTCCGGAACTTGAGTCAGCCATTCTCCATCACAAGGTTTTTTACTACCATGTAAAGTCCTTTGGAAACGATGAACTGGTACTGGCAGTTAGAAATGCTGTTGAAAGACATGCACAGCAGGAAAAATAATTCCCTGAAGAAGAGGAGGAAACATGAATTTTAAGGAATTACTGGGCTCAGAACAGTTTTTAACCATCGCGGCATTAGAACCGCCAAAGGGAGCAGACGTTTCCGGCTTTCTAAAGAATGCCGACAGGTTAAAAGGCCGTGTTCAAGCCGTAATGGTTCCGGAAATGAGCGGAGCCATCATGAGGATGGGGTCAATGGGCGCTTCCTGCCTCCTCAAGGACAAGGGAATAGAAACCATTTTCAGCATGAATTGCCGTGACCGCAACAGGCTTGCGCTTCAGGCCGACATGCTCAGTGCCGCTGCATTTGGCCTTGAAAATTTGTTTGTCAGCGAAGGCGATGAGATTAAAAGCGGTGATCATATTGAAGCAAAGGCTGTTCATGACCTTGAAGTAACAGAACTTTTGGAAGCTGCGAAAAAATTGCAGAAAGGAATCGACTTGTCAGGAAACGATCTCTCGGGTTGTCCTCAATTTTGTATCGGTTCGGAAATAAATGCGGGACTTAAGGAAGGCGCCCTTGAGGTGGAGATCAAAAGTATGGAGAAGAAGATCTCTGCAGGCGCCCAATTCTTTTTTACCCCTGTTCTGTATGACCTGAAAACACTTACCTCTTTTATGGACAGAGTAGCACCTTTTAAGGTTCCGATTTTTCCCCAGGTAACAATCCTGAAATCTGTTGGTATGGCCCGTTTTATGTGTCGCCATATGGACGGTGTAATAATCCCAGATGAGACCCTTGACCGTCTTGGAAAGTCGCCTGACAAAATAAAAGAGGGAATATTAATAGCCGCAGACATGATCAAGGCGCTTAAAAGTGTGTGCCGGGGCGTGTTGCTGGTTGCTGTAGGCGGGGAGGAACGTCTGTCGGAAGTACTGGAACACGTTGAGGTGTAAAAAAGGAGAGCGGCCAATGGTCTTGAGGAAAAAGCATAAGGTCAGCAGTCATTTTCACATAAACCCTCAATAACTTTCTATGCTCAGCACAACCTGTTCTATGCAATAGATAGATTTTATTAAAAAATCAAAATCTTTTCTAAAGTTTGAAAGAAAAACCATGAGCGAAAAACCATTACTTCTAGATAGTGACCGCAGATTCCGGAATATCGTTATCGAATCCGTAGGCAAAGAAGTCTTTAACTGTTACCAGTGCTCTAAGTGCTCTGCCGGCTGTCCGGTTGCCTTTGCCATGGACCTTTTGCCGCATCAGGTGATTCGGTCCGTGCTTTTCGGAAAAAAGGAAAAGGTTCTGTCATCAAGCACCATCTGGATCTGTGCTTCATGTGAGACGTGCACCACACGCTGTCCCAATGAAATAGATATTGCTCAGGTAATGGATGTTCTCAGACAGCTCCAGTATGAAAGCGGTTGTTTAACCCCTCAGCCCAAAATTCCTATACTGCACTCAACTTTTCTCAACAGCATTAAAAAAACCGGCCGGGTTCATGAACTTAGCATGATCAGAAACTTTTCAATCAAAAGCGGCGATCTTAAGGAAAAGCTCAAAAAAGGTACCTGGAAAAACGATATGAAACTTGCTGTTAAGATGTTTTTACGGGGGAAGCTTAAGCTTTTCCCTCATGTGAGTAAAGGGGTTAAAGACGTGCGAACACTTTTTAATCAGGCACAGGAGCACAAAAAAACATGAAGGTATCATTCTTTCCAGGCTGCTCACTTGAAGGAACTGCCCGTGAATACGGCGAGTCCATCGAAGACATCTGTCGAGAGCTTGGGATAGAACTTGAAGAGCTGGAAGACTGGACCTGCTGCGGGGCAAGCTCAGCCCACTGCACCAATGAATTTCTTTCAATCGCGCTTCCGGCACGGAACCTGGCCTGTGCGGAAAAACTGGAACAGGACCTGATCACTCCATGCGCAGCCTGCTTCAGCCGCCTGAGAGTTGCGGCAGAAGCACTGTCCCGTAATGATAAAAAGGATTTAGGCATTTCATTTAATGGAGATATATCTGTCCTGCACATCCTTGATTTTATCTCAAATGATGTGTTTACAAAAAAGATCGAAGAAAAAATCAAAAATCCATTAATAGGCTTAAAAGCGGTAAGCTATTACGGCTGTCTGCTGGCCCGGCCGCCGAAGAGAACAAAAGAAAAACACTGGGAAGACCCGAGAGGACTTGACAGCCTCATTTCCCGTTTGGGAGCAGAAAGTATTTCATGGCCCTACAAAACAGAATGCTGTGGTGGAAGCCTGGTACTGACCAATCTGGAAATTGAACATAAGCTGGTGGGCAGGATACTAGATATGGCCATTGAGGCAGAAGCCGACTGTATTGTTACGGCCTGTCCCCTATGTCAGTCAAACATTGATACTAGAGAAGAGGAGATCGGTGCTGCCCGGGGAATAAGCTATAATCTGCCGGTCTTCTATTTTACCGAACTGATGGGCCTTGCTTTTGAAAGTAATGAAGCAAACAAATGGTTTAAGCGTCATATTATCAATCCGCAACCGCTCTTGCAGTCAAAGGGACTGATGTAATACGAATTTTAAATTTTGGAGTCATACATGAACGCTTCAAATGAACACGAAGACCTACCGGTCGGTGCAGTCATGGTCGTGGGAGCCGGAATCGGAGGCATTCAGGCCTCACTTGATATGGCAGAAAGCGGGTTCCGGGTTTATCTGGTTGAAGAAGAGTCTGCTATCGGTGGCAGCATGGCACAGCTTGATAAAACCTTTCCTACTAACGACTGTTCCATGTGCATTATTTCTCCCAAGCTGGTTGAGGTGGGAAGACACCTTAATATCGACATTCTCTCCTACACTGAAATCGAAAGGCTTTCTGGTACTGCAGGAAATTTTACGGTTCATGTTAAACAGAAACCACGGTTTATTGATCTTGAAAAATGTACCGGGTGCGGTGACTGCGCTAAAGTATGTCCGGTTGAGATTCCCAATGAATTTGATGCGAATCTTATAAACCGAAAGGCTGTCTACAAACGATATCCCCAGGCTATTCCGAATGCTTTTGCCATTGACAAGCAGGGAACTTCACCGTGCAAGGATGCCTGTCCGGCGGGCATTCATGTCCAGGGGTACGTGGCACTCATTGCACAGGGAAAATTTAAGGAAGCACTACGGCTGATTAGAAAGAACAATCCCTTGCCCGCCATCTGCGGCAGGGTCTGTACACATCCCTGTGAAGCTGCATGTACCCGGAACAAAGTTGATGAGCCCATAAACATTATGTGCCTGAAACGCTTTGTCACTGACTGGGAATATGGACAGGAAGAACCAGAAATACTTTCAGGTGAAAAAAGGCGCGATGAAAAAGTTGCCATTGTTGGTTCCGGACCGGCAGGCCTGTCAGCGGCCTTTTATCTGGCTTTAGAAGGTTATCAGGTCACTGTTTTCGAAGCATTACCAGAGCCCGGAGGGATGCTCCGCTGGGGGATTCCGGATTACCGGCTACCAAACAACATCTTGAATAAAGATATTCAACACATTCAGAAACTTGGGGTGAATATAAAGACAAACACCTTAATTGGAAAAGACCTTTCAATTGATGATCTTTTCAAACAAGACTTCAAATCAATATTTCTCAGTGTAGGTGCACAAAAAAGCATGAAGCTTAAAATAGAGGGCGAAGACCTTCAGGGAGTTATCCATGGGGTGGACTATTTAAGAGAAATAAATGCAGGAAAAGACCTGCCTCTCGGTAACAAGGTAGCGGTGATCGGTGGCGGAAATGTTGCCATTGATGTGGTTAGAACCGCTTTACGCAAAGGTTCAAAAGAAGCCTTCATTGTCTACCGCCGCAGCCGCGAAGAGATGCCCGCACTGGATGAAGAAATTATAGAGGCGGAAGAAGAAGGCGTAAAGATCAAGTATCTTATGGCACCCCAACGGATTATGGGTGCTGACGGAAAGGTCAGCAGTATCGAATGCATATGCATGGAGTTGGGAGAGCCCGATAAGAGCGGAAGGCGCCGTCCAGTTCCCATTGAGGGATCACAAATAACCCTTAATGTTGATTCAGTGATTCCTGCAATCGGCCAGGATATTGACCTCTCTTTTCTATCCAAAGAACTGAATTGGGATATAAACGAATGGGGAAACCTAACCGTGGATCCAGTAACCTGCGAAACATCTGTTCCCGGAGTCTTTGCAGGAGGCGATATGGTAACCGGGCCGGCAACTGTGGTGGAAGCTGTTAAGGCCGGTAGAGAAGCAGCGATTTCTATGTCGCGTTTTATAAATGGTATTAACCTTTCAAAAGAAAGAGGCGAAAAACTCCCGGTTGTAGAACTTGAACCAAAAGAGATCACAAAACAACCCCGTCGCAATCCTTTTAAAATTGGGGTTTCAGAAAGAATAATAACTGTTCAGGAAGTGCAGCAGGCTTTCACCGAAGAGGATGCGATCGCTGAAGCAAAACGTTGTCTTGATTGCGGTATTTGCAGTGAATGCCTGCAGTGTGTTGATGCATGTCTGGCAAAAGCGGTTTGTCACGACATGAAGGAAGAATATACTGCCGTTAAGGTTGGCTCTATTATCCTTGCGCCTGGTTTTAGTCTTACAGATCCAAATCTTCGGGAAGAATACGGATATGCCAGGTATCAAAACGTTATCACCAGTCTTGAGTTTGAGCGAATTCTTTCCGCATCCGGCCCACACCAGGGCCACATCAAACGGCCGTCTGATAAGTCTGAGCCTGAACGGATCGCATGGATTCAATGCGTAGGATCAAGGGACATAAGCTGTGGTAAAGGATACTGCTCGTCGGTGTGCTGCATGTATGCAACTAAAGAAGCCTTAATCGCAAAAGAACATGCATCAGAAATCAAACCCACTATCTTTTATATGGATATCAGAGCCCATGGAAAAGGCTTTGACGCATACTATGAAAGAGCCCGAGAGGATTATGGAGTACGTTACATCAGGTGTCAGGTCTCAAAGGTTGTGGAACGGCCCAAATCAAAAAATCTTATAATTTCTTATATCAATGAAAAAAACGAAGTTGTTGAAGAAGAGTTCGACCTGGTGGTTTTGTCCATGGGAATAAGTCCTTCTTTAAACTCAAGCCTTCTTGCCGACAAACTTAATATTGCCCTTGACCATTATGGGTTCTGTCGAACAGAACCGCTGAATCCCATTAAAACATCAATTCCCGGCATTTACGTATGCGGGGCGTTTGAATCTCCAAAAGATATTCCTGAAACAGTGACACAGGCAAGCAGCGCTTCAGCCGCTGCATCAGAAATTCTTGCGAAAGCTCGGGGGAAGCTTGCTCGTGCTGAAGAATTTCCTCCGGAACGCGACATCACGCAAGAAGAACCGAAAATAGGGGTATTTGTATGTCACTGCGGGATAAACATCGGCGGAGTGGTTGATGTCCCTGAGGTAAAAGAATATGCGCGGGCCTTGCCAGGTGTTTCCTATGTGGATGAAAACCTCTATACCTGCTCACAGGACACCCAGACAAAAATGAAAGAGATTATACAGGAACATGGACTGAACCGGGTTGTGGTGGCATCCTGTTCACCGCGAACCCATGAACCGCTTTTTCAGGCAACGGTCAGAGAAGCCGGACTGAATCGGTATCTGTTTGAAATGGCAAACATCAGGGATCAGTGTTCATGGGTTCATATGGATGACAAAAATG
>JAHEEI010000213.1 GCA_024640785.1 Pseudomonadota bacterium | reverse complement strand
AAACATTAAGCCTCAAATTATTATCATTGACTCTGTCCAGACAATATACTCCTCAAATCTTGAATCAGCCCCGGGAAGCGTAAGCCAAATAAGGGAAACCTGCGCTAGACTCATAAATTTATCAAAAGAGACCGACACATCAACTTTATTAATAGGTCATGTGACCAAAGAAGGAGCAATTGCAGGACCGAGAGTCCTGGAACACATGGTGGATACGGTTCTCTATTTTGAGGGAGACCGGGGACATTCATACAGAATACTTCGCGCGGTTAAGAACCGTTTTGGATCAACCGATGAAATCGGCGTGTTTGAAATGAGTCAGTCGGGCCTGTCTGAAGTTAAAAACCCGTCCGAGCTGTTCATCTCAGAGCGCCCTGAAAATTCATCAGGCTCAGTAGTTGTGCCAAGTATTGAAGGCATGAGACCAATCCTTGTTGAGATTCAGGCCCTGGTAACACCAACTTCTCTTTCCCTTCCAAGAAGAACGGCCATAGGACTTGACACTAATAGAGCCTCTATATTAATCGCGGTTATTGAAAAGAAGCTTGGAATAACAATGTACAATCAGGATGTTTTTTTAAATGTTGCTGGAGGTGTGCGTTTAAGTGAACCTGGAATAGATCTGGGAGTGATTACGGCGATTGTTTCAAGCAAACTTGATAAGCCTGTCCCTTCAGATACTGTTATCTGCGGCGAAGTCGGATTAACAGGAGAAATAAGAAGCATCAGCCAGACATCAATAAGGATAAATGAAGCTGCAAGGCTTGGCTTCACTAAATGTATTCTGCCTAAAAACAACTTAAAAAACACTCAGAAGGAGCATAACATAAAAATAAATGGCATCGAAACCATTAGTGAAGTAATGGAATTGATTTTTAAAGTAAAATAAAATTTGCAAAAACGCTCTCATATGGAAAGGAAACATTATTTTGTCATCTTTAATTGCCCGCGGAGGTTATCCCGTGTTACTGACTGTATTCACAGTTACTTTATTATTTGTTGCTTCAGGTTTTTTGACAAACGGCCAGATCGGATTTTTATTTAAAATATGTTCAGTTGTCTGTTTTTTATTTTTAGTGTTTTCGTTCTATTTTTTCAGAGACCCTGAAAGAAAAATAATCACTGCTCCAGGGATTA
Source organism: Pseudomonadota bacterium (assembly GCA_024640785.1). GTDB lineage: Bacteria > Desulfobacterota > WTBG01 > CAIYCZ01 > CAIRTM01 > JAHEEI01. Next base: position 2,776 of record JAHEEI010000213.1, on the reverse strand, counting down.
TAATTTGTCCTGCTGACGGTATAATAATAGACATAAGAGAAACTAATGAACCGCTCTATTTTAACTCTGCCGCAAAAAGGGTGAGTATCTTTATGTCTGTTTTTAATGTCCATGTTAACAGGTCTCCTGTAGACGGAAAAATTAAATTCATGAAATATAATAAAGGAAAGTTTATCTCCGCTTTTAAAGAAAAAGCATCAGAGGACAATGAAAACCTTTTTGTAGGAATTGAGGAAAACAGAAAAAAAGAAAGAATAGGAGTTAAGTTTATTGCCGGGCTTATTGCCCGTAGAATAATGTTTTATAAAAAGACGGATGATAAACTTTCCCAGGGCGAACGTATAAACCTGATCAGGTTCGGATCCAGAGTGGATCTCTTCTGCCCTTTAGATACTGAAATACTGGTTAAAAACGGGGACAAGGTTAAAGCGGGAGAGACAATTATGGGAAGGTTCAATTCTAAGTAAAGTGAATACTTTTCTTTCTTCCTTTACTTTCGACCTCACCTATAATATAGGCTTTTTCATTGAGACCCTTTAACCTAATCATTATCTCTTCCGCATCCTCTGCCGGTACAATCAGAACCATACCTATACCATTGTTAAAGGTCCTTAACATATCGGCATCATCAACATTACCTCTATTTTTTAGAAAATCAAATATTGGCAGGATATCCCAAGAACCCATATTAATATTTGCCCTGCACTCCTTCGGAAGGACGCGAACGATGTTATCCATAAGTCCGCCACCGGTGATATGGGCTATTCCATTTATCTGAAAATCTCTCATAATATTTAGAACAGTTTTTACATATATCTTTGTCGGTTTTATCAGCTCTTCCCCAACTGTGCACCCCAATTCATTAACAAAATCATCAGGTTTCATTTTTAAACTGTCAAAAAAGGCCTTTCGGACAAGAGAGAAGCCATTACTGTGAATCCCGCTTGAGCCAATACCAATAATCTTATCGCCAAAAGTAATAGAAGAGCCGTCAATCACTTTTTCTTTATCTACTACGCCAACCACAAAACCGGCAATATCGTACTCACCATCTTCATAAAAGGAAGGCATTTCTGCAGTTTCACCCCCGATCAAAGAACATCCGGCCTGTATACAGCCCTCAGCTATTCCTTTCAATAAGTCTTCAAGTATCTGGTGATTGATTTTTCCTATTGAAATATAATCAAGCAGAAAAACAGGTTCTGCACCTTGAACAATAATATCATTGGCACACATTGCAACAAGATCTATTCCAATGGTATCATGTTTATTTATCATACTCGCGATTTTGAGCTTTGTCCCCACTCCATCTGTCGAAGATACGAGAACAGGGTTATTATATTTCTGTTTATTAAGCGCAAACATTCCCCCAAAACCTCCAATACTTGAGATCACCTCAGGTCTGAAAGTAGGTTTAACGATTTTTTTCACTGAATCCACAAATTTATCAGCAGCATCTATATCCACACCAGCATCTTTATAGGTAAGTTTTTTATCCATAGTCGTAGGTAAACCCTTTAATTGTTTGTTTGTCATTTATAAGTAATATACCTAATATTTTATAATATTACCAGATAAGAAATGATAATTTTCTGATTTAAATAACAACAATTTTTGAAATTACCATAAAATAAACCAATTTTAAAGAAGCCTCAAAAAGACGCAGAAAAAGGGTGCCAAGCTTACAGACAAACAGGTGGACATGATATATGCAGTCCTAAATAGCTAGTACCCGGTAAAAACCGTATACAGATCATCGGAGTAGGCCTCGTTATATTTTTTATTGTGCCCTGCCTCCATTACCACTTGGGGGGCTAGGGAATTAATTCTTTTCTATATATGGGTAGTCTCGGTCAGATTCTAGTTTGCCAAGTTTATTGTAGGTTTTTCTGTTTATTTTTTGTCCATTCTTGTAAGTTTCTGAAAAATATATTTGCCCTGTTTTACTATAAAAAATAGCGGGTCCATCTTTTTCATCGTTCTTATAATTAACACTTGCAGCTAGCTCACCACTTTCATAATATGATTTGGTAAGTCCTTCTAATTTCCCATTTTTAAATTCATATACTGTTTTTAAAGCTCCATTTTCGTAATAAAATTTAGAAAGTCCATCTTTTTTATCATTTTTGTAGTTTAAAAATTCTTTTAGTTTTCCACTTTCATAATAAAGTTTATACGGTCCATCTATCTTACCATCTTTATAGATAACCTCAGATTCTAATTGCCCATTATAATAATATGTTTTAAGAGGGCCTTCAGATTTACCATTCTTAATTTTCACTTTACATTTTAAATTTCCATTTTTATGATAAAGTTTAAAAAACCCTTCAGTCATACCATTTTTATAGTCAGTCTCTATTTTTATAATACCGTTTTTATAATATATCCTATTAAAACCATCTAACTCTCCGTTCTTATAAGTTTGTTCAGAAAGCAACTTCCCCTCAGAATATGTTTTGGAAAGTCCTTCTTTTTTATCATTTTTATAGTTTATTGTTTTTAATAGATCTCCATTTTCAGAGTAAAGGGTATAAGGCCCTTCCAGTTTTCCATTTACATAGTTAGCTTCAGAATGTAAATTTCCATTGTCATAATATGTTTTATAGGTCCCCTCTTTATTAGTGTTTCTTGAACCCATAATGCTTAGAAGCCCGAGAATAAAGACAAATAAAATTAAAATTAAAATAATTAATACTTTTCTGTTTTTCATTTCTTCCACTTTCTCCTACATATCCAAGGTTCAACAGAGTCGCACGGTGTGTAAACAAAGTCCTGT
>JAHEEI010000059.1 GCA_024640785.1 Pseudomonadota bacterium | reverse complement strand
AGAGCACAGAGAGAAAACAGGTGCCAGTAAGCTCGAAGGCAGAGCCAGTCAAACTGCAAAAGAAATTTCAGATCAGCTCAAGATAAAATTCCAGGAACAGGGCTGGATTAAAATCTAGGGGTAGCCCTGGAAGATAAAATAAAAGATACAATATCGGATTAAAAATTAAGTTAAACAATAAAATCATAATATAGGAGGTGACCTAACCCCAAAAGTTGATCCATTTTTTGTGATAGAATAGAGCAAAAACAGAAAGGGGTTAAAATGGGGAAAATCTATAAAGACAGGGTTTCAGCTCTGCCTTTTTAACATAACCATTAGAAACCTTAACAAAACATAAAATCAACAGTCCGTTCCATACTTTTGAATATGGCACGAGTTCATATTACTTCTGGTACTGTTAACTATTCTTGAAGTAGAATATTGAATATTATTCTCGCTAATGTTGACTTTTGAGGAATGCTGAAACGTTAAGACTGCCTGAAGTAATGTTTATAAAATAGAGTCTATCTAATATATAAGTTCTCCGTCAAGCATTTGTGCGGTAGCATGCAGTAATTTTAATTAAAGGAGAAGTAACTATGAACAAAGCGAAACAGATAATAAATGGATATGCCGTTCTAGAAGCTGGTGGCCAATTTGAGCCCTTCAGCTACGAAGCTGGCGAACTTGGTCCCAACGAAGTGGAAATTGACGTTCTTCATTGCGGTATATGCCACAGTGATTTGAGCATGGTCGAAAACGAATGGGGTATGTCGAAATATCCTCTTGTGGCTGGTCACGAAGTGATTGGCAAAATTTCAGCTAAAGGTAGCAAGGTCCATAACCTGGAAAAGAGAACAGCCGTTGGACTGGGTTGGCACGCTGGTTATTGTGGTCATTGCCATCCCTGTAAAACGGGAGATCAGAATCTATGCGCACAGGCTCAACCAACAATTGTTGCACACCACGGTGGCTTTGCGGATAAAGTGCGTGCCGACGCCGCCAGCGTTGTTGTCATTCCTAAAGGGATAGACTTAGAGTCAGCTGGCCCACTGCTTTGCGGCGGGATTACGGTGTTCAACCCTCTTGTACAATTTGGCGTAAAATCAACCGACAAAGCAGCTGTCATTGGCATTGGTGGGCTTGGGCACATGGCTTTACAATTTCTTAATGCCTGGGGCTGCGAAGTCACAGCGTTCACATCAAGCGAATCTAAACGTAGCGAAGCTTTGAATCTGGGAGCGCACAGCACATTGAACTCTCGTGATCAGGGAGAGATCGAGTCTGCTGCGGGCAGTTTCGATTTTATTATCTCCACCGTCAACGTGAAGTTGGATTGGAATCTGTATCTCAACACGCTTAAACCTAAGGGACGCCTGCATTTTGTGGGAGCGACGAGGGAGCCTCTCGATGTGGAAGTTTTCTCTTTACTTCTGGGACAAAAATCAATTTCTGGATCACCAGTGGGTAGTCCGACAACCATAGAGTTGATGTTGGAATTTGTTCGTCTACATAAGGTTAAACCGCAAATTGAAGTTTATCCGATGAGTAAGATCAACGAAGCCTTTGATCATCTGAAATCTGGTAACGCAAAATACAGAATCGTTCTCTCAAACGAATAGCTGTCAACCCGCAGAACAAGGCGGTGCACCGGACACCTTTGGTGCCGGTGACCTTTAGCGTTACACACAACCCTTCGTAACCTTAACAAAACCCATAGTCAACAGTACGTGATATACCTTTAATTCTTTCCTGAGTTCATATATTACTTCTGGTAGTGTGAGATATTCTTACAAAACATATTATTCATACAGAAAAGCCTTATTTCTAAAAGTCTAATGCTTCTTGTGTTTTATACCGATTAAAAAATAGTCTATAAAAAGAAATTAAACAAAAAGGAGATTTAATCAATGGCAAGCATTCTAATTATTGATGACGATAAATCAATTCGCAGCTTTTTAAAAGAACAGCTGATTCTTGAAGGGTTTAACGTGCTGACTGCCGGTGATGGTAAAGAAGGCTTAAACCTGTTTAATAACCATCAGGTTGACCTGGTTATTACTGACATAATTATGCCGGATAAAGACGGGTTTTTAACGATAACTGAACTGAAAAAGATCTGCCCGGATATAAAAATCATTGCAATGTCTGGCGGGCACCTTGGGTATCCCGAGCACTATCTAGATACAACCAAATGTTTTGGGGTTCAATATACACTTGCAAAACCTTTTAAAACCAGTGAGTTACTTGAGGCTGTGAATGAGTTGCTGAAGGAAAAAATGATAAAACCACTGACAATAATTGCCCGGATTGAAGCAAAGAAAAATAAAATCGATTTGGTAAAATCTGAGTTACTAAAGCTAATTGAACCAACACGCAAAGAGCAAGGGTGCTTACAGTATGATTTGTATCAAGACAATCATAATTCTAAAATTTTTATGTTTTACGAAAACTGGGAAAATCGAGAATTGTGGCAAGCGCATATGAATAATGAGCACCTCAAAGCCTATCTGGCAGCTACTGAGGGTGCTGTCGAGATTTTCACTCTAAATGAAATGTCCCAAAAAGGCTAATCTTAACCATGATTAGCCTTAACAAAGCGCAAAGTCAACAGTTCGTGCCAAAGCTTTAACGCCAGGCAGAGTTCATGTACCTTCTGGTCATATTACATTTTCAAGGTTGAACAGAAGCTCTGATTTCAGCCCTTTATCCTTGAACAGCTTCGTATCAGGTTAAGCCGGGTCCCTGTGGCACCTTCTGTCTGGTCGCGCCCAGGCTTTCAACCTTACTATACACAAAGGTCTTCAAGGCTTTTAATCAGGTAGGTAGGCTTAACTTCAAGCTGATCGCTTTTGGTCTTGCTGTAGGTCATAAAGGCCGTGTCAATTCCCGCATTTTTTCCACACTGAATATCAAAAAGAGAATCTCCGATAAAAATCGACTGTTCGCTTACCGCGCCTAGAAGAGACATGGCCTTAAGTGCCGGTTCCGGTTCCGGCTTGTGCTTTTCAGTCTCGTCCGGAGTTATGATAACCTCAAAATAATCAAATATTTCCGTCTCTTTCAGAAAAACAGATAAAGAGTTTATCTTTCTTGAGGTAACAATGGCCAACCGCTTATTCCGTTTCTTTAAAGTTGCAAGGCCCGGCGTAACCCCAGGAAAAGATTTAAGATAATCTTTATATATTGAGAGCTGAAACCGCATATGTTCTTTCTGTATTTCATCGTACTGTTCATCTGATAAAGGCCCTAAGTGGATCTCAAACTGGCTGCGAAGGGTCCTCCCGATACTTTTTATGATCTCTTCTTTTGGTTTTTTAATATTACCGAATTTATCAAGGCTGTAAACAAAGCACTGGTAAATCAGTTCTGTGGTATCAAAGAGGGTTCCGTCTGCGTCAAAAAGATAGTAAGTGTAGTCTCTCATTCGTTGTCCTGTCAAAACTTATCTAAGCTTACGATTGTAGCCCTTTATCGCTTTTCTTGCAAGCCGAGATTTTTGTTGAATTAAAAATGCTGGCAGGATAGTTTTATAAAATAAAAAAGATTTGAATTCTTCTTAAGAAATAACCTTGAATACTTTTTTAAATGGCGACTTCTTTTCTTAAAAACATAAAAAGCCTTTCTGCCTTTTTTTTACGAACAAAACTGTTAAGAAAAAAGGTTCCGCTTCTGGCCAGTTTCAAGCTCCTTTACCAGTGCAACCTTTCCTGCCGGGTATGCCCTTACCATTTAAGAAAAAATGAAGAGTCGTCCTGCATCAGTTTTGACGCCGCAATAAAGGTCCTCGATCAGTTAAAAAATATCGGCTGTCAGATTGTTGTATTTGAAGGCGGAGAACCGCTTTTGTGGAAAGATGGAAAACATTCTTTTTCAGATCTTGTCTTATATGCAAAAGAAGCCTTCATGTGTATAGCCGTTACCACAAACGGAACTTTTTCGCTTGATATTCCTGCAGATATTGTCTGGGTAAGCATTGACGGAACAAAAAAGACACATGATCGGCTGAGGAGCAATTCTTTTGACAGGCTTATAGAGAACATCAAAAAAACCTCTCACAATAAGGTCTTTGTCCATTTTACTGCAAACAAAGAAAACCATCATGACATGGAATCCCTTTTTGTTGCGCTTGCTAAAATAAATACTGTAAAAGGAATCACCCTTCAGCTGGTATATCCCTACAAACAGGGAGAAGACGACCTCTCCCTTTCTTATGAGGAGCGAAAAGCCGTTATTAAAAAGACAATAAAATTAAAAAAAACCGGGATACCTGTTTTAAATTCTGTAAGCAGGCTTAATGCCATGATCGACAACCGCTGGAAGTGTCATGATGGTATTCTTATAAATGTGGATCCTGATGCGTCCATCACTTCAGGATGTTATGTTAAAAACCGGGGTGAAGTTTATTGTAAAGACTGTGGATTTACGCCTGTTGCAGAAGCTTCCGGTGCCCTTGACCTACGGCCCGGCTCAATTCTTGCGGGTTGGAAGATTTTTTTGAAAAGCTACTGATATTACAGCTTCTTAAATATTTGGATATAAATATATTTAACGAGTGATGTCTTCTGAAATTATCAGCTGTCCAAAACCAACCCGATGGCCAAAACGCCTCAATCTGATCATTCTCTTTTTTACCAGCAACCTGATCTGCTATATGGACCGTGTCAACATCTCCATAACCGCCCCATTAATTATGAAAGAGTATCGCTGGAATGAGGCGACGCTTGGTATTGTTTTGTCATCTTTTTTCCTCGGCTATACCCTGCTGCAGATTCCCGGTGGCTGGCTGGCTGACCGTTTCGGCGGAAAAAAAGTTTTAACGGTCGGCGTTTTGTGGTGGTCTGTGTTCACCATTATCACGCCTGCTACCAGAACAATCACCGGAATGGCAACGGTACGGATTTTAATGGGGCTGGGAGAAGGGGTCAATTTCCCATCCATACAAAGTCTTGCGGCACGATGGATTCCGGCTGGCGAGCGCTCACGGGTCATGGGGTTTATCCTGTCCGGCGTTTCTCTTGGGAGCATTATTGCCTTTCCGATGGCCACCTGGATAATGGCCTCGATTGGGTGGCGCTGGGTTTTTTATCTCTTCGGCCTTCTCGGCCTTGTCTGGTGTGCTTTCTGGGTTTGGCTGGCAGTAAACACGCCGGAAGAGCATAAAACCATTAGCCCCAAAGAACTCAAATCGATTTTAGACGACCGACCTAAAATCCCTCCGGTTAAAAAAGTTCCCTGGAAAGGGCTTCTCTCAAAACCTTCGGTCTGGGCTCTGATTATTAATCATTTCTGCGTCAGCTGGGGTTTTTTCATGTTCTTAACCTGGCTGCCGACCTATTTGATCAGGGCACATGGTTTTTCAATTAAAGAAATGGGGGTTTATTCAATGCTTCCATATCTCACCATGGTGGTCGGAAGTAATGCAACGGGCTGGGCGGCGGATTACTTAATTAAACGTTATGGTAACATAACGCTAATTCGTAAAATATTTCATACTATTTCTCTTGTCGGTGCAAGTATTCTGCTGATATTTCTGGCTCAGGCAACAGGGAAAATTACGGTTCTTCTTTTGATCTCTTCTGCTCTGGGGCTGATGTCGATGACCGGCAGTACAACCGGACCAAACTCAATGGATATTGCACCGCGGTATTCAGGAACTATCATGGGAATGCAGACAACCGCCGGAAATATTGCGGGAATAATTGTTCCCCTTGTGGTGGGCTGGCTCGTAGCAGCAACCGGGCAGTGGTCTCTGATTTTTTACATCGCCGCCGCGATTATGCTTTTTGCGGTTATCGTATGGAACCTGTTCGCAAGCGGAAAACAGGTACTGGACTAACGGGAACTTAAAAAACGATATCAAAAACCCTGCGGGTTCTTTCTTCCCCGAAAACGTCTACCATAAACGGATATCCGGGATCATTGGCTTTCATCAGTCCTCTTACAGCCATTTTTTTACTTATGCTGCGTTCCTTTGCCCTTTCATTTGAAATCGGGACAGCATTCTTTGACATTTCTATATATGCACTAATATATTCTTCTGCAACCTTCGGTACAGAGGGTATTCCCTCATCTGAAATCATGGCAACCAAACTAAAAGGAGACAACGAATATACTGTCTTTGAGGGCAGATCAACGGCCTTGTCAATTACGGTATCACCAAAAACACTCAAGGCCTTTGACCTTAGCTCACAGAGCTTGTCAAGATACTGATCCGCATACTCAGGCTGCATAACAATATCCTCTAAAGGGATAAAATCAAAAACTGGCACGTTCATAACCGTCGGCACAATAGTAAGATTACACCAGAGAACAGGAAAATTATATTGATCATTTGGCCAGGCCAAAGCTGTTGCTTCTATTACTCCTGAATCAAAAATGTTTATGAAGCAAAAGACAATTTTTTCTATTTTGTCTGTTTTATAAACCTCAAGTTCAATTAAACCGCCGGCAGCTTCTATTTTTCTTATATCTGGACCCAATTCAACTTTCGAAAGGGTTAAGGTTGAAAAAATGTCTTTTGCTTTTAAAATAAAATCTGTTTTTGTGTTCATCCTGCCTCCCCGTTTCATACAGCTCAGGGTGAGAAATCATATTTTTTCAGCTGTGTCTGTATTTTATGACTTTTACTTTTTCCAGGGTGATCAGCCCCTCTTCAACTGTCTCGTCCAGAAACGGCTGGAGTTTTTGAAGGTTTTCTTCTGTGTCAACGATTTCAATAATAATCGGCAGGTCTTCTGATAGGCGAAGAATTTTTGCCGTATGCACGCGGCTGTCTGCACCAAAACCCATCACACCCCGCACCACGGTTGCGCCGGCAAGGTTAAGCTCGCGCGCTTTTAACACAATCTGCTCATAAAGAGGCTTGCCATTATAAGCGTCCGTCTCACCGATAAAGATCCTAAGCTGCGCGCCTTCTTCCGGTAGCTTCATCTTGTTACCCCTGTTTAAAAAGGTTAATAAGTGCCTGAGACAGAAAAAATCCTGAGAAAACCACAATTATTCCAAGAAAATTATTAAGCAGAAGGTTGTACAGGGCAAGTCCTGTTTCTCCGTCTCTGAAAAGGTTTAAGGTTTCCAGCATGTAGGTTGAAAAGGTGGTAAAGGCCCCAAGAATTCCTATAAAGATAAATGTTTTAACGTGGGGCGCAAGCATAATATCTTCTGAAAAACACCATACAAAACCGGCAATAAACGAACCGGCCAGATTAACGGCTAGGGTTCCCCAGGGATACATACTGTTTGTAAAGGAGTGAACCGCCCCCGAAAGAAAATATCTAAGCAAAGCACCAATAGCACCTCCGCCTGCAATATATAAAAGATTTGTCAACAGGGCCGCCTCTTCTCTAAACCTCTGAATTATGATCTCTTCTGTCTTATTTTCCTTAAGAATATCAATCTGCTGAACAAAGATTGTTTTTCCGTCAGAAGGTTTTGTTAATGCCTTGAACTGGTCGCTTTTTAACCTGATTCCAAAATTACGGGCTTCTTTATTCCGCCAAAACAACAATTTATAACAATGGTTGCATTTTATTGGACAATTATTTATAAGAATAAGATATCCTTAAAATAAGAAAGAATGTCAATAAAGATTTTTTATAAGGTTAATCATTTTTTAAAATTTTATAAATATTTACTCAGAAAGGAACTATTATGAACATCTTAATCTTTGGCCCGAACGGAAGCGGCAAGGGAACACAGGGCGCGGGAGTTCAAAAGAAATTTAATATCGCACATATTGAGTCAGGACTTATTTTTAGAGAAAACATCAAGAGCGGAACAGCTCTTGGCAAAAAAGCAAAAGAATACATTGATCGCGGAGACCTGGTTCCGGATGATATCACCATTCCCATGATTCTGGACAGACTGAAACAGGAGGACTGCAAAAACGGCTGGCTGCTTGACGGCTTTCCCAGAAATGGAGTTCAGGGAAAAGCCTTAAGTGAAGCGCTTGAGAAAGAGGGCATTAAGCTTGATTATATTATTGAAATTCTCCTTGAACGTGAAACCGCAAAAAACAGGATCATGGGCCGTAGGCTCTGTGCCAAGGACAATAACCACCCCAACAATATCTTTATTGATGCAATAAAACCTGCTGAAAAAGACGGGGGCTTTGTGTGCCGTGTTTGCGGAGGCGAACTTTCTGCCCGCTCTGATGATCAGGATGAAGAGGCTATAAACAAACGCCATAATATTTATTATAACAAAGAAACCGGAACTCTTGCGGCTGTGGAATTTTTCAAGAAACTTTCCGCAGAAAAAAACGGTTCTCCAAAGGTTGTTGAAGTCGACGGAAAACCTGGAGTTAAAGAAGTTGGTGAAACTCTGGCAGCACAGCTGTAACCGGATAGTTTCTAAAAAAAATAAAAAAGGTAACACCTTGTAAAGCATTCTCCTTTTTTGATCCGTGTCCGCTAAGTTTTGTGAAGCTCTCCGCGCAGAGTACGGGACTTCTCGGTAATCAGGATTGATTTCTTGATTTGTATCGTTCGATCCCGGCTACAAGCCTCCCTTACGCGACATGGCCTCGTCAAGGACCTGCCTAACCGTCTTTGCAAGCTCCCTCGGTTGGAAAGGTTTAGGTATGAAAACCCTTTTACTAGTCTGATTAAAGATATCGTTGACAACAGAGTCTGTAAATCCCGAAGTAATGATTACAGGTATATCCGGACGGATTTTAAGAACTTCTGAAACCAGCTTGTCTCCGGTCAATTGAGGCATGATCAGGTCGGTCAGAAGGAGATCATATCGAGAGGGGTCTTCCTTAAAAAGTTCCAGAGCCTTAAGGCTGCTGGTCATATCCGTAACATTATATCCCAGCCTTTCCAAAATTACTTTCATTATAGACACCGAGCGCTCTTCATCGTCTACAACTAAAACCTTTTCTGTCCCGGTCGGTATTGATTCGAACTCCGTTTTATTTTCAACCATACCCTTGACCCCCCTTTTTATCTGCCATAGCCTGTAATTAATTCGTGTTTCTATAAAATAAATTAATAAAGCGCTGGTGCTAAAGCTCAGAAGATTCCCTCGTTACAAAACAAGGTAAATCTAATTATAAAAAGTAATTCGCCAAAAAATACCATTTGTGATTATTTTTTAAAGGAAAAGCGTTAACATATTATATTCATGAATTATAGTATTTTTATTATTAATGTAAACAAATTAATATCAGCCGAGGCCTCTATTAATAATCTTGATTTAAAACTCTTACTTATCATTAAAAAGCACCTTTTTTTAGCCGGAAACCCCATATGTTCATTACTGAAAGAGCAGACCGCTTCCTCATCCTGTTTTCATGTTTCTGAAAGCGAAAAGAATCAATGCGTATAGAAATTCTCCACCCATACAACTTCGCAGGAGCCACTGCCGGTATCGGTGCGCGAGAGCGAACTGTTCCAACCCCAGCCATCACCTGTTCTGATAGAAACCAGATATCCTTCAAGTTCAACAACCTGTCCGGGCCTGACTTTTTTAATCTGGTTAAGGATGACCTTGTTAGCAGGAATGAGGTGCATATTACCACTATGACTGATGATCTCCTTTTCAGCAAGAGGAGGGGGAAGTTTGTATCTATAAGAATACCACTGGTTAGACTGTGTAATTTTGATGTCTTTCAGAATGGTGTCATCTGACATCGGCCCCCAACCTAAAGCAAGGTCAAGAGGCGCAAGCTGGGCTTCACGACCGGTTCGGTATCGACGCTTGCTTAAAACCCTGGCTTCGAGATAAAATGTTCTTCTAGGAAAAATCTTGTACTCTTTGTGTTTGAAGGCCGCTTCATCTGTAACCTCCTGACGGGGCTCCCCCGTGATAAGACCTTCCTGCTCAAGAGGTACTCCTTTTGAGTTCATATATCTTTGGAACACATAGTAAACAAGCGCAGCAACTATCAGGTATTTAAAAATTTTCATAAACTTTGACTTTTCAGATTTTTACAATTATTTTACAGAATGCCAAAATTATTATGAACTTCTACTATGATTTTTAGAGAATAAGCTTGCAAGAAGTGTCTGCCAAGAATAGTTTTGTCGCAAAAGACGGAACGTGCTTATTTTTTTAAAAGTTTATAATGGTCTTTTGGCGCAGACAAAGAAAAAGAGATCCTTAAATCTCAAAAGATGACAAGGATAAAAGGTTCTGCACAAAAAACCGGAAATAGATTCATTCCGGTTTTTATTTATTTTATGACTTTATGTTTTTTTTAGTCTGGCTTAGAAAACGTATTTATAAGCTCATCAATCGGGCTTTTTGTTTTTTCCGGCGGCGCCGCTTTAAGCGTCTGCTCACAGATTTCTTTCCACTCCTCAGTGTCCGTTTCTATGCCATAACGGTAAAGAGGATTTTTTTTTAGATAGTAATCCATCTCTTTTTCAATATCGTTAATGGTGAGCTTTATGCCAAAAGTTGAAAGCAGGTCTTTTTTCTTTTCCAAAACACCCACAGAGCGAACCATTTTAAAAACACTAATCAGATTCTGCTTTTTTTCTTCCTGCTGTTCCAGGTGTTTTAGCAATTTATCATTTATGACCATCTCAAGGATTGTACTGTCATCATCATTCTTAATCCCCCAGACAACCCACCCGGTAAACTCTTTGAGATTCTTTTTAAAAACGAGTTCTTTTACTTCTATTTTCTCATCCAGGAAAAAATTAAAACCGCTATTGTTCCAGTCAAGGGCCTTGATCATCTTTGTTTCGTTGTTAAGGTTTAACAATAAGGAAATATAGACATGGCTAAAACGTTCTGCTTTTCTTGCGCTAAAATTAGTTCCATCTAAAGGCATGAGATAAAGACCTCTATGAATTAAAAATGGTAGTTAACATTTTTGTAAAAACGGGAATTTGCCACCTGTTGTTTTATAACAGGATCTTCTGCGTTTTTAAACTGTTTTTCAAGCTCCTCATATACAATATTAGCTTCGGAACTATTGCCATCTTTTCCCAAAGCCATTCCTTTGTTAAAAAGCGCTATTGCAAGCTGCTGTTTGAGTTCCGGATCTTCTGTGTCTTTCAGCTTTTCCAGAACCTCGTCAAAAGCCTTTATTGCCTCTGTCTGGTTCCCTTGGGCGGAAAGAATTGCACCTTTATTAAAAACAGCCCTTGCCACCCAGGTTTTAATTTCCGGTGCCCGCTCTTGTTCATAAAGCGCCGCAGTTTCTGCCAGAAGACTTACTGCTTGCTCATGACTTCCCTGACGGCTCAAAGTGACCCCTTTGTTCAAAAGCGCCTTTATGGTCTGAACCTTAAGAAAAATATCCTTTTCCTCTCCATATAAAGCAAAAACCCCATCATAGGTTTTAACCGCATCCCTGTTGTTTCCCAACTGTAAAAGTACAGTTCCCTTGTTCACCCAAACACTGGCCACCTGTCTTTTTATTTCCAGTTCCTGCGAATCACCAAAAACATCAATTATTTCATTAAAAACCGCATGCGCTCCGTCTATTCTTCCCTGCTGTGCGAGGGTAACGCCTTTGTTTGCCATTGCTTTTACCACCAGTGTTTTTATTTCCAAGTCTTCTGCGGGATGAAAATTTTTGATGAGATCATCATAATATTCTTTTTCTTTTTCTGTGTTTCCCTCTTTCCCGGATTCAATTGCCAGGCTAAAAAGTTTTTCTGCTTCTATTCGCTTTCCCATCTTTGTAACCTTTTCTCTCAATATAAGAGCTTTGTTAAAATTGGCTCTTCCCGCACGCTGAAAAAGGCTTCCCTCTTTTAACTTTGAACCTTTGTTTAGCTATCCTTTTCAAAGTTTTCAGTTTCTCTAACACCTCTTGCCGTAAACAATAATTACCTTAAATAACAATCAGTCTGAAACTTCTGTTAAATTTAAATTACCCGGCAATAAATATTTTTTTACATATATCGTAACATATTCCTTAAACCTGTCTTCCTGCTCTTTATATCCGGCTTTTTTTAACCGTGTCATGTCTGCCTGGGTAAAGTACTGATACCGTTCACGAAGCCCTTCCGGCATTGGAAAGTATCTGACAACAGGCTTTTTTCCCACTCCTTCAAAAACTCCGTGTACAAGGTCGTTAAATGTATGCGCTCGTCCTGTACCGGCATTAAATATACCGCAGGCAGCCTTGTTTTTCAGCAGAAAAAGCGTAATATCAACGGCTTCGTCAATATAAATAAAATCACGGGCCTGTTCACCGTGTTTTACCTCTTTTCGGTGTGACTCAAACAGTTTTACCGTTCCAGCTTCCAAAACTTGAGGGCAAGCGTGAAAAACAACACTTGCCATTTTTTTTTTATGATATTCGTTTGGGCCGAAAACATTAAAATATCTAAGGCCGGCAATCTTATTAGCCAACCCGTTATTAAGCACCCACATATCAAACATCCACTTGGAAAAACCATACTTGTTTAAGGGTCTCAAATTCGGAGTAAGTTCATCCGCATCGGAAAAACCAAGACTTCCATCACCATAAACCGCAGCAGAAGAGGCATATACAAAACGCACATTGTTTTCAATTGACCATTGGCAGAGACCTATGGAAAAATTTACATTGTTTTCAAGGAGATAGTCCATGTCTGTTTCTGTGGTGTCCGAACCTGCTCCAAGATGAAGAACAAATTCTATGTCTTTTGTCTGCGGATCATCCAGCAAATAATCAAAAAGCTCATCCGGATGAACAAAACGGCAGTACTGAAGCCCCAGAATGTTTTTCCATTTTTCGCTTTTACGAAACCGGTCACACAAAATTAGATCTTTTCTTCCATGCCTGTTAAGCGTATAAGCCACTGCACTACCGATAAAACCTGCTGCACCAGTTATCAGGATCATTCTGATTTTCCTTTCGTGTGATACCAAAAAAATATCTGGGGTTTGATTTCTATGGGTTTTCCTTGTTATTATATTAAAATATCACACTCTTTTGCTGATTACAAAACTTTCTATTGCACGGTTTGTGCCCTCCGGCGCTTCAATCATTACCATATGCCCGGCCTTCGGAACAATATGAAGCGTGCTTTTATCTATCTTCTTTAAAAGCTGTCTGGAAAGAGCTGGTTTTGTAATTTTGTCTTCTTGACCGCAAAGAATAAGACACGAAATTTTTGATAAAAAAAGGTCTGCTCCGTCAAAAGATTCACAGGCCAGCATATCTTTGTAAAGCGTATTTTTGCCATTTTCTAGTAACCTTTTATACCCTTTTTTATATGTCTCTTCCGAAACTTTTTCCGCATAAGCCCTTTCACATGAAATATTTATTGCCGCCTTAAAATCCGTCTGCAATAGTTCCAAATACTCTTTTGAAATATCAAAACGAAGACCTGTTCCCACAAGAATAAGACCTTCTGTTTTCTCCGGATAGAGTGTAGCAAATTCCTGTGCAACAGCACCGCCAAGAGAGTGTCCCGCGAGATAAAAGGTTGAAAGTTTTAAACTTTCTGAAAAATTGTTTATCCATTCGGCGTAATCTTTTGCCAAGCAAAAGCAAAGACCTTCCGATTTCCCATGTCCCGGTAAGTCCGGAACGATAACCGTAATAAAGTCTGAAAGTCCGTTAAGCTGATATTCCCAGACAAAACTATCCCCTCCTGATCCGTGAATAAAGATAATAGTTTTTTGGGCATTCTTTGTTTTTTTTGACTTCTGGTAAAAAAACCTATTTCTATTAATTGTTGTGTATGGCATAAAAACCCTTTTTAAACATCCGCAAGATATCCTGCAAAACAAAGACCCTGTCTTTCAAAAACATCTGCTGAAGGAACACCCTTGTCAGGATTACACTCCAGTACATTATAGTAGTCCTTAATCTGTATAATGATAAGGTTACCCCTTAAATGGTCCGTCTTTGAGTGTGGGGCTCCACGTATCCTTTTTGGCAGAGAATATTTCTCAACATTATGAATTCCCTCCCTAGTTTTAAGTGTGGGGCCAAAACTTCCTCCGCTGTTTGCGTCACGCCAGTCTACCGTTTCGGGATCTTTGCTAAAACAGCAAAACGGTTTCCCCCTACGATCTGAGTTTCGGTAGACGGTCTGGGCAAAAACCCAATTATGTTTTTCGGGTCAAGAGGCTCTGACCCGGTGCTTGGTGTGAAAAGATAATACGCTCCGAGGCCATGCCCGCCAAGATAATCTTTGTATACACTTTCTGGCGGCGTCTCAAGGGATATTTCTTTTTTGGTAAGCTCGACCGGAGCTGTTTTATGAAGAATACCTTTTAGCTTCATCTTGTTTTCTTTTGCGTTCAGGACCAGACATTTATTCTGAACCAAAGAATTTAATTATTCATCTGTGTTTGGACGGCAGGCTTTAAAAAAAAGAAGATTTGTAAAAGTTTCCAGGCAAAAAGTTTTTATCGATGAATTGGTTTACAGCCAAACAATGCAGCCAGAACAAGACGACCTTACTTTTTTCCTGTTTGATTAAAAAGGT
>JAHEEI010000212.1 GCA_024640785.1 Pseudomonadota bacterium | reverse complement strand
TGGGCAAGAATCGGGGACACCACAGAATATCCTGGCGAACCTTGCAAGATTGGACATATAGGAGATTTTCACGAACCTAGCGGTGAGTCGCAGCTTTCTCATCTTGGTATCATGCCCTGGGGTCTAAACCATGAGTGGCCGGGTCTTGAATATACTTACGATCGGGGAGGGTTTTATTATCTTGACAACTCAACAAACCAGTATGTGAGCATTCATCCTGATTCACCTTCGTTGGACGTGTCAGCAATTGATTTGAATCAGGTTTCCGTTATTCCGGCTCGTGAGGTTGTGGATTTTATGACGGGAGCATTACAGTTCGAAGCAGATCCACGCACAGGAGAAGATTTGATGGAGGGTTGGTACAAAATTGAAACCCTAAGCTATGAAAACGTCTGGAGCAACGGACTTGGTGATATGTATGAACTCAACAATATGATGTTTATGCATTATTACAAGATAATGGGTATGCCAACAGAGCCTTGGACCGCAGCTGAAGCAGATGAGGTTCATCTGTTTTATGAGGATAAAATGGCGGCCACTATTTCTCAGCTCGAAACCGCATTTGGAGACCAGGTTGATGTTCGCCCCGGATATTATACTGCTGTACCCGGATATACAGAACATGAAAAAGATGTTGCTAAAGACTTTGCTATGGAAGGTTTTCGCAAAATGCTGGCTTCACGAGAAACAACCGATAACAATAACTATGCTAACAGCTTTATCACTGGAAACTATATCAAAGAAGCACTATGTGAAGTCGGAACACTTGATGAAACAGAGTTTTTACAGGTACGTCAGATCGGACGAACCCCTGAGTTTAATGCCATGAATGTAATGCATGTTAAGCCATATATAGAAGCTTATCCAGAGGGCAGTACCATTGCCATGATCTATGTCACTCATGGTCTTTCGTGGCCGGGTAAAGAAACCTATGGGTTTATGGGAATCCAGCATCCCTGGTGGAAAGAAGTGATCCACGAAAATAGTTTTTTAAATTATCTCTCATGGAAAGAAGCCCTCATTGATGCGTATGGTGATCGTTATAACTTGGTATTCAGCCGTAATGATAGTAATCTTCTTCTGGATAGCTTTTATTCATATGGATATTTACCCACTTCTAAGCTTGATGGTAAATTTCTAATTATCCGTGATAACATTCAGATGGCAAAGGCTGAAGGGGTTGACAAAATGATCATTGTTCCGGCTCACTGGCATGGTGATGCTCAGGACACCCAGTATATTATGCGTAAAAATAGCGGCCTGCCGCTTGTTCCTTTGGCAGATATGCAGGCAGGAAAATTTGACCTGACCTTTTGCGAAGATTCAGCAGATAATGAAACTGACTGCAACAGTCCTGATGCAGCCGCTGAAATAACCATTACACCTTCTTTTAACGATCTCACTGATGAGTTTGCATCTGTTTATGCAGTAAGACTACGGGGCGGTATAGAGCGCTTTAATGTATATCCTCTGGGAGAGCTGTTTGAAGACAAAACATCGCAGGCACTAACAAAACGGGATGGCGGAACTTTGGAAATAACAGATTCAGCCAGCGCTATACAGGGTTCCAAAATAGTTGTTCCGGCTGATCCTTATCCTGACTATCCCGAACAGTTTACTCCGGAAACAGCCATTGCCTTTAATGATCCAGCTGATACATTTGAGTGCATGTGGGAAGATACTGTTTTAAATATTGCGCACCGTACAAATCCTCCTGCTATGACAGTAGCAACAGCTGTTGGACCTGCTGTGCATTTTGGTCCCTATCGAACCCTGTTTAACCGTGATGTCACCGTAACGATTCCCTATAACGTTGGAAGCACTCAGGGCCAGTTGGTCAGCCCCTATATATACAACCATCTGACCGAATCATGGGAAAAAATTCAGGCTGACAGTTACAACAATGGTTTGCTGAGCTTTAAAACAAAAGTTCTTGGCCTTTTCCGGGCAGGAGTCGATGGAACAATGCCTCCTGATACAATCAGTGGAACTGTTACCGGAGCTGTTCAGGCAGGTGTTAAAGTGAATATTTTTGTGGTTTCGTGCGGAGTTTCCCAACCCTATACCTCCACAACAACTGATGCACAGGGTTACTTTGCAATAGGTGAAATTGAGAATGGTCGGTATATTGTTTCGCCGGAAGCCGCGGGTTATAGTTTTGCTCCGATACGTAGTTGGGTTGATATCCCGCAGGCAGACATTCGGTCCTATGATTTTAAAGCAATTTCAAATTAACAATTGTTAATATATTTTAAGATTTTCTATTCTCAGGAAGGCAGAGCCGTTAAGGTTCTGCCTTTTTATTTCACATAACCATTCGGACCTTAACAAAACGCAAAGTCAACCGTTCGTGCCAAACCTTTAATTCTTGCCAGAGTTTATATTACCTTGGTAATATAAACTCTTCTTGAAGTAGAATATTTAATATTATTCTCGCTTCTATTGTCTTTTAACAACCCCTGAATTGTTAAGGCCCTCTGAAGTAACCGTCACTCTGCCAAGGATTTAAAACTCTTTCTCCTAATTCAACTAAAAGTAAACTTATTTCCTTATTAATAATAGTTCTTGTTTTATTTTTAGATAACGATTCTCTTTCATAATACCCTTCTAACAATAATCAAATCTGGACATTTACTAAATAAAATTATTTTGATAAAAAATCATCCCTAAAATCTTTTTGTATAAAATATATATTATTGTTAATATTTAAAATAAATAGCTAAAATTCAGTTTTTAAAGCCTAAAAAGAGCATTTCAAGTAGTTTTTTAGAAAGAACCCTTCTTCCTTAAAGAAGTTCTTGACAATAGTTCTTTTTTATAATATTTATATCTTATAAGTAATAATATTAATGATTTTGAGGTTGAGTCTGTAAAATACAGATTTTTTATGGTCTCAGAGGAGAGAGGTTATGAAAAAAATCCGGACAGGTTTTTTAATTTTAATACTGTGTTTTTTTGTAAAAATATCTCATGCCGAGGTATGCTCGGAATTGATCGGGAGCTGGACTGTCCACTATTCTGACCAAAGTCAGAGTATCTGGGTGATTGACGGTATGGAAGAATATAGTAGCACCGTGTTCCCCTGTTACGCCACAGGGGTAAAGCAGACAGATGGAGAGCCGGATGTGAACTTCAGGTTATACTGGATGAATATTTTGCAAGCGTATTTTTACACAGAAGCTCCCGACAATTTGACACAGGATTCACCAACTTCGGTTCTTGATTTTACTAAATGCAGTTTCAAGTTTGACACGGACAGAGATCCAGGTCTGGAAGTTTACGGTATTGTAAGTGGAGTGCGGAATGAGGAATGCCAAGAAGATGATGATACTTCGATTCCTGACCAGGACAACTGGGAAAGACATGTGATCGGCAGTCTGGACTCCCCCATATACCTGGTCGTGAAGGACATGGACAATGACCTTGATTTGGATGTGATTGCCACCACCAACGTGCATCCGGGCTACTATAATTCGGAAGTATCCTGGTTTGAAAACAAAATTGATGTGGACGGCACATGGGAAAAGCATATTATCAGCTCCAGTGACAATGAAAGTAACCCTATTCAGAATACCAATGGTGTGGCTGTGCATGACATGGACAGAGACGGCCATGAAGACGTAGTGATAGGGACGGGCGGAGTCGGGGAGGCCGAGGACGACGGAAAGGTTTATTGGTTCAAGGCTCCGGCAACAAGCTCCGGGGTTTGGCAGCGCTTTCTGGTAAGTGCCGGGGATAACCCGTATTTTAAAATGTATACCATGGACGCTGACGAGGACGGAAGAGAGGACATTGTGGCCGGAGGCAACAAGGGGACCAATATTTTTTTCAATCCGGGGGCTGGCATTGACAATGGAACGGCTGTATGGCAGAGCACTATGCTGCCTGGTGTTACCGGAAGTTCCCTGTACCTGGACGACATAGACGATGACGGCAATACGGATATTCTTA
>JAHEEI010000058.1 GCA_024640785.1 Pseudomonadota bacterium | reverse complement strand
TTCTTCTATGATATTTGTAGTTGAAATTCCTTCCATTAATGGAATTGAGCAGACTTTCCCGCCTTTTTTTTCAACAATTTCTCTTCCAACGATAGTTTCAATGGGCCAGTCACCTCCTTTTACAAGGATATCCGGCTGAAGCGCTTTTATTATTTTGAAGGGGTCTTCTTCTTCAAAAATAATAACATAATCAATGGCTTCAAGTGCTGCAAGGATCTGCATCCGCTGTACCTGGGGTACAACAGGTCTTTTTTCACCCTTTATTTTTTTTATTGAAATATCGCTGTTAACCGCAACCACGAGGGCATCTCCCAGATTTCTGGCCTGCTGAAAGATATCTACATGTCCGGCATGTAAGATATCAAAACATCCGTTTGTAAAGACAATCTTTTTACCCTGCTGCTGCAGAGCTTTTATTTCATTTTTTATGATTTCCAGTGGTTTAAGCTTGGTTTCTAGTCCTCTTGGCTGATACACCTTAAAACCTCATTATAGGTTGTTTTTCCTTTTAATATTTTTGTAACAGCATTTTCCCTTAACAGTTTCATCCCCTGTTTTTGCGCTGTTTGTTTAATTATATCGGATGATTTTTGAGTATTAATATGGTTTTTTATCTCATCGGTTATACTTAATACCTCAAATATTCCTTCTCTTCCCCTGTAGCCGGTATCTCTGCAATGCCTGCATCCCTTTCCCTTTTTCAGGTTTATGGGTTTATTTCTGATATCAGCAGGAAGGGAGAATCCAAGTGTTTCAAAGTCTTCCCCTGTAAGGGTAAATGTTTCTTCACAATGGGGGCATATTGACCTCACCAGGCGCTGTGCAACAATACCCAGAAGGGTGGAGCTTATGAGAAAGGGTTCTATTCCAAGGTCTACCAGCCGGGTTACCGCACCTGCTGCGTCGTTGGTATGGAGCGTGCTTAATACGAGATGCCCAGTTAGGGCGGCCTGGATAGCATTTCTGGCTGTTTCATGGTCACGGATTTCTCCGATCATTATAATATCAGGGTCCTGACGCAGAATGTTTTTGAGTATTGAAGCAAAAGTAATATCTATTGCTGGCTGAACAGCGATCTGGTTAAAGTCTTCATGGACCATTTCAATAGGATCTTCAACGGTGGTGATGTTTACGGCAGATGACGCAAGTGTTCTTAAAGATGAATAAAGGGTTGTGGTTTTACCGCTACCGGTTGGTCCTGTTACAAGGATGATGCCGTGGTTTTTTTGCAGGAATTTTCGATAATGGATAAGGTCAGGTGCCAAAAACCCCAGTCTCTCAAGATCCTGAAAAAGAATGTCAGGGGATAACACTCTCATCACCACTTTTTCTCCGAATGCAACAGGAATGGTCGAGACTCTTATTTCAATATCCTTTTCCATGGTCTTGAGCTTTGTCCGTCCGTCCTGAGGGCGCCTTTTTTCAGCAATGTTTAAGCGCGACATTGACTTAAGCCTGGATATTATCGCATTATGAACAACCTTGGGCATGGTATAGGTGACATGAAGGACGCCGTCTATCCTTATCCTTACAATACTCTCATTTCTTTTTGGCTCTATGTGTATATCGCTAGCCCTCTGCTCCAATGCGTGGCTGAAGAGATGATCTACAGCATTTTGGATGTGTTTATCCGTTGATTCTATTCCGCCCTGATTTCCAAGCGCTGAATACTGTTCAAGGTTGCCGATATCAATAATCGGCGTCACCAGTTCTTTTTCAGCTTTGATCACAGACTGTTTGAAGCCGTAAAACTCTTTGATGGTCTTTAAAATGTCTGATTTTGTGCTAATTACTGGAGAAACTTTAAGTTTTTGAACCTTTTTGATATCGTCAAGGACTTCACTGTCCAAAGGGTCTACCATGGCGACTTTAAGTTCGTTGTTTTTAACTTCAATCGGAACCGCCAGGTTTCTTATGGCAAAGGCCTTTGATACAGTTTTTGTTACGACTTCTATGTCGAGGTCTAAAGGGTCTATTTTTTTAAAGGGTATTGAGAGCATGTCTGAAACAGCCCTCATGATGGTCTCTTCCGTCAGGTAGCCCTCGCCTGTTTTTTGGTTCGGTATCTTAAGATCTATGATTATGTCTGATGGGAGGATGTCTTTGCAGATAAGCTCAGAAGCGTTATTTTTAAATGCATTTAATTTAGCCAGCTTGTTCTTCTGACTTTCTTCTTTTAAAAGAATTGAGTCCTTCTGTTCTTTGGTGATCAGATTTTGTCTAAGGAGTATTTCACATACCTGGGACAGCCCCAGTTTTTTTTTCATAGCAATTTTCCTTTTGGAGGGTGTTAAAAACAGAAATTTGTCCAGATGAAAGCCGATTTCTCAACTGTTTTCGAATACTAGGATTTTTATATCATAGAAAGGATTATTTAAAAAACAAAAACATTAAGCAAGAAGAAAAGAGAGGCTATCGGGGTCAAACCGGCCTTAACATGAAGGAGCTTAATGGTGGTTCCAGGATAAGGAACCTAGGGGGAAAGGGTTTCAGTTGTATTCCTGACGTTTGTTTGGGATAACTCAGAATTGAGGATAAACAAAGAACCCTTGACTGTCCAAGGGCTCTTTGTTTAAGGGGTACGTTCAGAATTTGATCAAAAATTAATCATCTTTACTATTCGCCTCTGGAAAAAGGGACTTCGGATATAAATTTGGCAGAGGTTTTTTCCGCATACTCCAAAACCTTTAGATCGATCAGTTCCGCGTCATGGGTCTTGCTTTTCAGATAATATCGAATTGAGGCGGCACAGGGAAGCTTAAGGCTGTTTAAGCTTATGGAATTACCATTGATATCCATAATGCTCGAGCTTGGTGTTATCATGATGTAGTCTGATGGAAGTTTCAGGGTGTGATTTTTAATTACAATACAATTTGTAAATTTTCTCACAATGATTGCTTTGTTTCCTGTGAGCTGTTCTTCTTCCATTAGAGATGCACCCGCATTGCTGGTGGTTAAGATCATTAATATAAAGATCAATGCCGTTTTTTGTGTCCAGGTATTGTTGTGCATATTAATCCTCCAAATAATTTTTCCAGTAAATGGGCTGGTTCTTTAACTCGTACGCACCTTCCGCCTCAATCCGCTTGATGACGCCGGTGCTCATCTGGCCGAAGATGGTGGCGCCTTTCTCCCTTCCAATGTGGACGCCAAAGCTTGACGATAACCCTGAACCCAGGTACCAGACGTCATGAACGGGGTCCTGCGAAGGGTCGCCAAAGACACGTTTAAAGAATGCGGTTCCGGTTTCATAGTAGAGTGCAAAGAGCCTGCCTTCTCCGCCAAATCCGCAGACATCCGAACTGGGTGAAAATGTGGGGAAAAACACAATTCCACTCAGCAGGGCAGGCTTACTAAGAGACCTTTCTGAAGGTCCGGAGTTGCTGCAGCTCTGGTCCCATGCTCCCGCGATTATTGATCCCGGGCACAGGCTTCTACGCCATCCTTTAAAGCTTCTTGCCGCCTGCAAAAGCTGTCTCCAGGAAGTGATGGCTCCTCCGTTGGTGATGGCACCTCCAGCGCTAACCGTATATGGGTCGGCGTCAAAAAGGTCATTTGCATTCGGATATATGCTTATGGGATCAAGATTTGCTTCATTTTCATAATCCGTGTTGAGGCCGTATTTGAGTGGATCCTTTATACCAAAGAGATAATTCTGGGCCTCATTCGTTTTATCTGGCTGATCCATATAGCGTCCGGTGCCGCCGTATATCCAGGTATTTTTAAAGCGGTCGGTACTCAGGGCTAAGGGGCCCGTTATGGGTGCCGGGGCAAGGGCCAAAAGCTTGATATCACTCCAGCCATACGGATCGGGATTATATTTGCCATCATCTTCATTAGCTAGATCTCCAGAGACGTTCTTGGGAACAGTAATTTTAAAGATGGCGCCGCTTTTATTGCTGTTGTAGGTGGCACCCATATAGATAGCATCAACATTATAGTCCAGGCCTTCGTCAAAAGCGACCGGCGTATTGAGGTAGGAATCGGTGAAAGCGTTGCCCGGGACAATATAATCTCTTTCAACATCGCCAGTTGCCATATCAACAATATATGCATGGGCGTTCTGGTCGCTGGATATGGTCAGCTCACCGGTGAGTTCATCATAGCTAAAGTCTGTGGGGCCGGAGGTGATGACGACCTTCCATTCCCCTCCCACCCGGATGACTCCGGGCGTGTTGGTTGAAAGGCCCAGATCAGCAAATGATTTTTCCCACAGTACCTGAGGATCGCGGGGGTTGGTGACATCAAGCGCAAAAACAGACGGCGTAAACGCCCCTGCATTTTGGGTAGGAATGTCTTTGCCTCCCAAATTCAGTCCGCCCAGGAGAATGGTGCCCCATCCGTTCGGATGCGTGTCATCCGGTGTAAAGATCGGCGCGTCTGTTACTTTTACCTTGAGGTCCACGTAAGAGACATGGGTATATCCGTTCTGGGGAAGCCATTTCAGGTGCGGCAGCAGGCTGCGGGGGATATAAGCCCACAGTTCATCCCCCAGCCCGATATTTCCCACAATGCTGGTCCCCATATCAGAGAGATACTGGGTTGAGGGTGTCTCAAAGCTCTGGGTATCTGAATCATAGATGCCCGCGGTAAAGGCATGCAGCATACCGTCGTTAGCTCCTACATAAACAACGGTTTCACGATTTAAATATTTTTGTAAGTAAGGATTGAAGCTAAAATCCTGATAAATTCTGCCGTAATTTTCAACCGGTTCTGATATGGTGACCGGTGTTGAATTTACAATGTCGCCGAGTTTCCATACAGCGCCTTCCTCGGTCACGGTCCTTTGGCGAAGGGAAGGCGAGCCTTCGTAAGCGGAGGTTCCGTCCGGGTCATAGGGGTCTGTGGGGTCGTTGACTCCCCGGACAAAACGGATGATGTTGTTGACCCGGTTATCTTCCGTTGCACCGAGACCCGCACCAATTCCCCAGACCGTATTATCTTCAACGCCCAGGTAGGGAGCAAGGGCTCCGGCATTTGTCGTGATGAAATCAAGGGTTGAATTGTCGTTCAGATAGGTGAATATTTTTCTTGTATCGGAATCCCGCTGGGAAAGTATTTCGCCGGCCTCCCAGACAGGGTTAATGTCTTCAAGCAGAGCGGTTTCGTATGTTGCATTATCCACAAGGTAAGGAGCGTTAATGTCCGGGGTATACCGCCTGACACTGCTTTCGCCGGTTTCTTTGTTCAGGAAAAAGTCAACTATTTTATCCTCATAAATATTAAGGCTTTGGTCTCCGTCGGTGTCCTCCCTGAGCAGGCCGAACTGGTCCACCCACAGCATCTGCATAAACCCCAGCCATTTAATTTCGCCGAAAACAGTTGGGAATGCGGGCTTGAAGAAAGCCTGGGTGATGACGCCTTCACCCTCTCCCCGGGTGGCAAGAACGGACAGGGCCGTACCGGAGGCCGCCCGGTTTAATATGTCGTTGATCGCTCTTAAAATCTCGTCTTTCAGCTTACGGCCGTCCTTGGCTTCATAGTAGTTGTCCGGGTTACCGTCCCCGTTTTTGTCCCACTCTTTGTTGTGGCCGAGGTCGCCCCATTCTCCGCCGCGGGGGTCTCCCACAATATCAGGTTTTTTATCGCCGTCCGAGTCCTGGAAGCCGCCGTTAATGGCCGCATCCTTTAAGAGCGCCTGGGCGGTGGGGTCATCACCAAAGGCATAGATGGTATAGAGGTACAGGTTCTGGTCGCCGTCGAGGCCCTTAATTGGATCATTGTCCGGACGAAGGTCAGTGGTCCGGGCATAATAGGCAACATCATCAAGATAGTCAGATCCTAAATGATCAGGATACTCGTCAAATTCGCGGAAGCAGTCACCGCTTGGAAAATCTTTCAGGTCAGCTTCGGTACAGACGGCAACGCCTGAATTTTCACTGTCATCCCCATCCGTGTTCTTTAAATAATCCGGCACGTCCAGGTCGTCGGTCGATGTCCCGTCCGTAAGAAGCAGGATAAAACTTTTGGCGCATTCAACAACGCCTTTTGAGTCATCTACATAAGGGTCATTTTCATCATTGAGTACCAATTTTGTTCCGTTAGGTATGGGGTTTTGCTCCTGCTTGAAATAATACATGGCCGTGGTTAAGGTCTCGGCAAGGGGGGTGTAGCCGTCACAGGGTTCTTTGACTACATCCGATATCAGGTCGGCAAGGTTGCCGCCCTGGATGCGGCTGCCGAGCTTCCCGCCGTCGGCAGTGCCTTTATTCGGGTCAAGATTAAACCACATGTTTCCCCAGCGGGCGCCACCTCTTACCCTCTGAAAAACACCCTCCAGCTGGTCTCTGTCTTCATTGAATTCTTCGGGCTCAAGGTCGGGGTACTTCTGCACTTTAAGCGTGTAGGTGCCTACTAACTGTGGAGCAGCATCAGACGGGTTATTAAATATTTTTAAAGTTCCGTTGGGCTGTGTCACATATCTATAATTACCTTTATAGGGGGTTACTTCGGCAGGATTGGACGAGGTATTATACAATTTGCTAAAATACCACTCAGCAGGAGCCTGGTTCGCGCCCAGTACCTGTAGCGCACCCAACCCCTGGGTTCCGCCCAGCTTTCCGCCGGCCAAAACCTTGCGCAGCACATCGATTCGGCGCGTGGTGATCCAGTTGAGCCAGTTCCCGTCCCAGGTGTTATTGGCGGTACACGTTATTGCTGTATCTTCACACCTTTGGAAGATATTGCTGCCATAGCCATACAGTGAGGGTTTGTAAACCCCGTCCTCGTAGGTTCCTGAATCGAAATTGCCGTAGTATAGGTTGCAGTCATCATCCCGTGCCGCAAATTCAATATACAGCTGGGGCGCCTTGGCCGGGTCACTGTCATAGGCATGGGCATTTCTTTTTCCTTTTCCGTCGATGACAAAGGCCATGCTGTTTCCTGCTTTCCAGTCCTGGCGCTTGACCAGCTCCTGAACAATGGCGGTGATATCGACGGTGGTATCGTCATTGGCCGTGTTCGCGATCCACCTGGGGATATTGTCCCAGCTTACTGTGGCAGCGGTCTTTTCATTGTCCCTGATATTTTTCAGTTCATTGGATGTTGTAGTAAATTCCGGGGCATTGCCTGTGGCATGTCCGTAGAGGGTCAGGGAACAGTTGTCAGAAGAGTTTTCATGTGGCGTAAACTTGATGTAGGCTTTAAAAATATCTCGGTTCCAGGGGACATCTACTGTTTTGAAATGTAAGCCGGTAATGGCTGGGTCGAATATTTCATACTCAAAACTGCCAAGATCAAGGTCATTGTTGTTATAATAAGGGACGCCTCCTGCAGCCTGCTGTTCCGAATCCCCGGCAGAAGTCGTGACGGCTGTTTCCCTGATGCCGCAGTCCGTCGGGTCGTCATAACTTTCAGGCACATTCTCTCCGTTTTTCTTGGAGGTGCCGTAGGCATTGTAGTTCATGGATCCCGAGTTGTCCAGAATGATCATGATGTTTGGCTTCTGGGTATTGAGCTGGAAGATGGGGTAGTTGGTGTAATCGATCATCTTCGGCTCTATAAATTGGCCCGCCCCGTAAGAAGGGAATATGGCTAGGCTCAGGGAAAGAAGGGAAAGGTTATAGAGATATTTTTTTACTTTCATGGTATTTCTCCGAATAAAGGAAATTGTGAACTCTTTTATTTGTGCCGAAAAATGCAGCGGATATATTAAGAATATTGCTTTATTCTACAAACTGGTATCCCATGATGTGATCGGCCTTTACAGAGCTGTTGCTGGGCAGAGCTGCTGCACTTTCTACGTGATAAACATATATTTTTTCGCCCCCTTCGCCTTCGAAGGTAAATTCAACATTTGTGCCGGGAGCGCGTTTAACTTCCAGCTGATCAATGTCAAGAACGGCATTGAGATTTCCAGCCAGCCGTATATCCGGCTCCTCTTCGATAAGGTCCACTTCCTGATCATTTTTATGCCAGATTTTATTGCCATCAGTCTTTTCTAAGGATTCATCTTTAAAACAGCCTCCGTCAATCACGGTTATCGTATCTATGGTATTCTTGATGGTGGTGTTGTTCCCTGTGCTAACCGTATCCACGAAAGGGGAATCGTCGCTTAATATAGGCGCAAACTTACCCGCTTGCTGCTCGATCATTTCACCGGCCAGGGTTAAGCCTGATTCTGATTGATAATAGACGGTTTTAGAAAACTTCTCGTTTCCAGCGATATTTATGTCGGTGGTGCTGGTCATCATTGATGACAGACCTATCATTGAGAGAAGCGCGAGCATAAATATAGCCAGTACCAGTACCATCCCTTTTTCATTTTTCATGGCTTTTTCCTTTTTGGTATGAACATTATTGATATGTAGATGATCTGATATAGTTAAGTACGATGGCTCTATTTTTTCTGGCGGTTTCACTTTTCTCACCTTTGGGTGTAATGGTAACCTCTATAGTGGTGAGGTTTTTAAGCGGGACCCCGCCCCGCGACTGTGTCTGGATATTATAATAGGGGGAACTTTCATTGTCCCAGGAGATGTCTCCATCGATGGGATATCCCTCGTCATCGTATTTATAAAAAGAATCATAGTCTTTGTTGTACTCAATGGTTTTTATGTGAAGATCCTCTATCCGTTCTTCTGCCTCTGTTACTCTGCGGGTCAGTCTGTTTGCAGTGGTTCCATCGTTAACAGACCGGGTCTGCATATAGGCTGCGCCCATGAGCCCGCCGGCAAGTATGAGGAGCGCTATCATGATTTCAATGAGTGTAAAACCGTTTTCCTGCTGGATTGATTTAATGGTCATCCGTTTGTCTCCGGCTAATGGGTTATAGCAGAGATCCATAAGGGTTTATTCCCATATTTCTGCATCTGAATTTTGTAATGTATAAACTTCTTCTGTAACTGTCATTAAAGGGTCCCCAGGAAGTATCTGGACGAGTTCCCGTGAACTGGGCGTCGGGTATTCGGTAGTTACCGTCAGGGTCTGTTTCCCTTGATGCCGGGATGTATGTTTGGGTATTTCGGTAACCTTTGATCCTGTTTTTGGTCCTGGCCAGAATTGAAACAATCACACCTCGGATGTCTTCTCGAATTTTTTTTCTTTGTTCTTCATCCGCACTAGCATCTTCGACTGATGCGATAACGGAGCCGTCTTCAAGGATATATAGAAATTCCACCGCATCAATATTATTCGCAATTGCCTGCAGCCCGTCTGAACTTTCAACTAAACCGTTAAGCGTAATATTTTCTCTTCCAAGGCTGCACTCAGCGCCGCTGTTTGACCAATTGGCATCGATCGCATCTGAGATGCCGTCTCCGTCAGCATCACAATTTATAAGGGCGTATCTTATTATTTCATTGGTATCATTATCATTCTGATTAGAATCAATGTCTTCATCTCCGTTTATATCCATGTTAAATTTTAATTCACCAATTTCTGCTATTTTAAAACCGGGAGAGGTAATAAGTCTGGGCTCGTCTTTTAAGTCAGCATTTCCTGTGGGGTCATATCCTGCCATCCTTACTTCCTGACCGATAAAATAGAGCGCAGTTCTAAGGTTCTGCTGCATGTCAATAACCTGCTCCTGAACGATGTAGGTTTTCTGCTGGGAATCATAGGTCCGGTATATTCCAATCATTACAATGCCAAAGATCGCAACGGCAATCATGGTTTCAACAAGGGTAAAGCCCCGGTCATTTTTCATGTTTTGATGGCCTTTCTATATGGGAATGCTTATTACATAAAATGGTTAGAGACCTTATTGCCACTTAGAACCCGTACATTGTTGAAGCTGTATGGTGCCTGCGATATTTATGTCAATTCTGTATGCCGCGTTTTGAGTGTTTGTCAGATAAATTCTTCCAGCATTATTACTAATTCCCCGGCTGTTGAAAGTGACCTTGTGGTCATCGAAACTGCATGGGCCGTCGTCTGAATCACAGGAATCACCAACAACACCAAAGGAGACGCCACTTCCGTAATGGTCAGAAAGATTACTGTCCGGATACCACTTTTCGCCGATTTGGTATTTATTTTTAGTAGTGTCAAATTTAAGGGTTATATCGGATGATGTTTTGATCGCCTCTGAACGGGCTGCCCGTATCTTTGAGGTGATGTCCCTGGCAGCTCTTTTAATTCTGTATTTTGGTAGGCCGGTAACAAGATTTGGAGCAGCGATGAGAGCAAATATGCCAAATATTGCAATGACTATCATGAGTTCCACTAGCGTAAAAGCTTTTTTATTATTCATTTTCAAGTTTCCTTTACTGTTTTTTCGTCTAATATTGAAGCATATAGCGTGCCCGGAAATTTTATTGTTGTTAAATAATTGATTTAACTTATTAATTAATTTATTAACGATTTAATTTATTCATTGAAGAGAAATAGTTATAAAGTTTTTTAATATAATTGTTAAAATATTTAATAGAAAATACGGTTTTCAGCTAAATTTTTCATTTTTATTTGAATTTTAATTAATATTTCCTGCTGTCTAAGGCAAGCGCGGTTTTTGTGTGAGATAACCGGTGGATGTATATAATTTATACATTTCGAAAAAAGGCTGGAAAACTTAAATAATTAAACATATCTTGGCGGGTTTTAACCAAAAAAAATCCCCGCATTTTGCAGGGATTTTTTGTTTTATTCAATGGGAGAGCTGATTTTAACAGATTAGTTAGCCATTAGTTTTTTCATCTCTTCTGTGAGCGGCGGTATTACCTTAAAAAGATCGTCTATAACCGCATAGTCGCATTTGCTTAAGATAGGGGCTTCTTCATCTTTGTTTATGGCAACGATTACTTTCGCGGTTCCCATTCCTGCGTAGTGCTGGATCGCACCTGAAATACCGCAGGCAATGTAAAGGTTCGGCGATACCACTTTGCCGGTCTGTCCAACCTGGTCTGAAACAGGTCTCCATCCGGAGTCAACGGCTGCACGTGATGCCCCGACGGTTGCACCGATAACGTCAGCAAGGTCCTCGAGCATCTTATAATTTTCAGAGCCTTTCATGCCGCGGCCGCCGGAAATGATAATTTCTGCTTCGGTAAGATCAGCCTTATCGGCGGCTGATTTAATGGTCTCAATAATCTTTACCCGGATATCCTCTGCGGAGATTTCTGGAGTTACCTTTTCAATCTCAGCTGTTTTTGAGGCATCAGGGGCTGCGGCAACCAGAACGTTCGGACGGATGGAAGCCATTGCGATTTCAGTGTTCTGGAAAGAAACTTCAGCATAAGCTTTGCCTGCGTACATCGGGCGTTTTACCACAATGCCGTCGCCTTCAAGTTTGATTTCTACACAGTCGGATGCAAGACCGGCGTCAACACGTGCGGCAACCTTAGGGGCAAGGTCTTTTCCAATGACGGTGGCACCCATTAACACAACGGATGGCGATTCTTTTGTAATCAGGTTACATAATGCTTTAGCATATGCGTCTGTCGTATAGTCACCAAGGGCCTCATGGTCAACCAGATATACTTTGTCTGCGCCGTAAGCTGCGAATTTGTCGCCAAGGCCTGCAATGTCTTTGCCGAGGCAGACTGCACACAAAGGCTCGCCTTTAGCATCAGCTATTTTTCTTGCTTCGGTAAGAATTTCAAAGGTAACTTTTCTTATGCTACCTTCTTCCTGCTCTGCGAATACCCAAATTCCTTTTCCCATTTTATATTTCTCCTTCAAAAAAAGTTTTTTAATTCAGTTAGATGATCTTTGCTTCTTCTCTTAATGCTTTTGCCAGACTGGCGGCTTTTTCTTCAGCGGATTCGCCTCCGATTATCTTGGCTTTTGTTCTTGGAGGAGGAGATGAGAAGTTTGATGCCTTTGTTTTTGAACCGGCAGCGCCTGTTGCTGCCGTATCGATTCCGAGGTCAGCTGCTTTAACAGGAGTTAAGGGTTTTTTCTTTGCCTTCATGATGCCGGGAAGAGATGCATAGCGAGGCTCATTAAGGCCTTTCTGTGCTGTTATTATGCAGGGGATCGGAAGTTCTACGATCTGCTCGCCGCCTACGATCTGCCTGTTTAATTTTACACTCTTTTTGTCATCTGAAACTTCTACTTTGGTTACCAGAGAAGCATGGGGAAGGTTAAGGTGTTCAGCCAGAGCTACACCGACCTGTCCCTGGTCATCATCAATTGCCTGTTTTCCGCAGAAGATCAGGTCGTAATTGTCCATCTTCTTGATCTGTTCAGCCAGAGCCTTTGCGGTTGCCATGGCATCACTGCCGTCAAAAGCAGGATCATCAATATGAAAAGCCTTGTCAGCGCCCATTGCAAGGCCGGTTCTGATTGCTTCAACGCATCTGTCCGGGCCGAGGCAGACAATACTTACTTCGCCTGCGCCGTCTTTCTCTTTCTGAACCAGTGCTTCTTCAACGCCGTATTCGTCGTATGGGTTGATGATGAATTTAACCCCTTCTGTTCCTATCTGTTCGGACTTTACTTTTAACTGTGCTTCTGTATCAGGCACCTGTTTTAGGCATACAATACTATTCACTTTTTCCTCCTAACATGTTTTGTATTTAGTGGTTCTTTTATATTTTTAATGGCTTAAAAAATTAACATATAGGTTTTTAAACTTCAAGTAAAATATCATTGCAAACTCGGTACCATATATTTAAAAAATTGACAGGCTTTTTATAACGCTTTGAAACCCCAATCTTATTTTTTAGTTTGATTATATTCAAGAATAATATTTGATCTCAAGCTGCTTCTTGATTGACATTTTGTCAAGGAATAGGAGGTTATTCATCCATCTTGCGGTAAAGGGTTCTTGCGGAGACACCCAGTATTTTGGAGGCAATGTTTTTGTTGCCTCCGGACTGTTTCAGGGTCTCCTCCATTACAATTTTTTCTATATCTTTTAGAGTAATTTTACCTAGAGGGATGGAAAGGGTTTTGTTGGCAATGGTAACATTTTCAGTGTTATCAAAGTTGATTAAGAGGTCAGGTGGAAGGTCAGAAGGAGTTATCTCCTTTTCTTTCGTCAGGATAACAGCTCTTTCAATAGTATTTTCAAGTTCCCTAACATTGCCGGGCCAGTTATATTTTTGAAGTATTGTTATGGATTCTTTTGTAATTCCAGTTATTGTCCGGTTATTTTTTTTGCTGTAAATATTAAGGAAATGATGAGCAAGAAGCGGTATGTCCTCTTTCCTTTCACGAAGCGGTGGGATTTCAATGTTGATTACATTCAGACGATAATACAGATCTTCGCGAAACTTTTTATTTTTTACCAGGTCTTTTAATGACGCATTTGTTGCAGCGATAAGTCGAATATTAGCCTGGAGTGTTTTTCCGCTACCAAGTCTTTCAAATTCACCGTTTTGAAGAACTCTTAAAAGTTTTACCTGAATGGAAGGATTTATATCACCGACTTCGTCTAAAAACAGGGTGCCCTCATTTGCCAGTTCAAAACGGCCTTCTTTTCTGCTGAATGCACCGGTAAAAGCGCCGCGTTCATATCCGAAAAGTTCTGCTTCAAGTAAAGTTTCGGGAAGGGCGGCACAGCTTACTTTGATAAAACTTTTTTTATTGCGTGAGCTAAAATTATGGATGGCCAGCGCCACTATTTCTTTACCTACACCGCTTTCACCGGAGATAAGGATGGTTGCTGAACTTGATGCAACCTGCGCTGCCAGTTCGATTACTTTTCTTATGGCGCTGCTTTTACCGATGATGGTATTCGTTTCCCTGATACTATTTAATTTTTCATGAAGAGTTCTGTTTTCAAGGACAAGGTCCCTCTTTTCAATGGCTTTTCTAACGGTTTTTAAGACGGTTGTTTTGTTAAAGGGTTTTTGTATGAAGTCAAACGCGCCGTCCTTCATTACTTCTACGGCAACTTCTATTGTACCGTGTCCTGTGATGAGGATCACCTCGATGTTCTCTGATATTGTTTTTGCAATTTTTAAGAGCTCCAGGCCGTCAACTTTAGGCATTCGGAGATCAGTTAAAAGAACAGCAATAGTATTTTGCTGAAGAATTTTTACCGCTTCTTCTCCGTCAGAAGCGGTAAACACAGTATAGGTCTTTTCCTTTTTCAGGATCTTTTCAACGGCTTCTCTTATGCCTTCATTGTCATCAACGACCAGGATAGAGCTGGGTTCAGTGTCAATCAAAAGGTTAGTCTCCGATAATATATTTTATACCTTTTCTTCCATTGCCGGAAGTTTTACTATAAAGCTTGCTCCCTTTTCAGGAACGTTTTGGCAGAGAATTTCTCCCTGGTGTTCTGTTATGATATGTTTTGTTATTGAAAGGCCAAGACCGGTGCCGCTACTTTTTGTGGTATAAAACGGCGCGAATATTTTATCTTTATTTTCATTAGAAATTCCAAGACCTGTATCAGTAAATCTGATCTCTATCCATTTGTCAACTGTACAGGTTGATATTTCAATAATTCCTCCTGAGTTCATTTCATCCAGAGCGTTTAATATAATGTTGAGAAATGCTCTTTTTAATTGATCCTGATCAACATTTGCCGGCGGCAGGTTATATTCCAGGCTTGTTTTTGACTGAACCTGCTTTTGTCTAAAGTCTGCTTCCATCGCAGTAAGCATTTCCCGTAAGATGGCATTTATGTTCTGTTTTTCTGGCTTTATGGTGGGAAAGTGTGTGCATTCAAGATATTCTTTCAGGACCTTGTGGAGATTCTCTGTTTCAGACTTTACAATGCC
>JAHEEI010000211.1 GCA_024640785.1 Pseudomonadota bacterium | reverse complement strand
AGAAATAAATACCCACCTCCTTCCTTCTCTTTTTCAATCTCTTGAATAAAATCCCATCTTATAATTTATTAATATGAATTAACCGGAATTGACAATTTTCAGCTGTAAGGCTAGTATTTTATGTTGTCTGATGCTGGTAACTTAAGGATAAGGGACTGTCAGGTTATGGACAGCCTGTATTAATTGAAAAATTTATAATGAGCCTAAAAGCCGAATTTCTCAAGTTTGTGAATAATGAGTTAAATAATTCTATAGCGGGGATAGCCACTTGTGATGATTTCTCTGAGCGTGAGCTGAGAGCAATGAAAGCACTCATTTCATATTTCTCAAAACTGACAACCCTTCCGGACAATATGAAAGTGCCGAAACAGCTCAGTGAATTAATGGGAGATATGAAATCAATTATTGTTATTGCTTCTTCTAACTATATGGAAAGGCCAAAAGGGTTTGACTTTTGCAGGTCTGAACTTTTGGGTACTGCGTCGCCGATTCATGTGACTCCTGAGTTAATGATCAGAGCCAAAAATAGAAGCATGAAAATATGTTCTTATTTCACTGACCGTGGATTAAGTTGCAAGCCCGTTACTGCTTCGCTCATTTTTCCTTTAAAAATAATGGCGGTTAGAGCCGGGATCGGCTATTACGGTAAGAACAGTATGGTTATTAATCCGGGTTTCGGATCATGGCTTTCTTTTTCAGCTTTTTTTACGGATGCCGAACTTGAGATTGATCAGCCGATTAATAAAAGCTGCAATGATTGTGACAGATGTATCCGGGCATGCCCGTCAGGCGCATTAAGCTCACCTTACAGATGTGATGAATCCAAATGTATTAATTTTCATTTGCCCCATAATAAACGGAAGATCCCCCATGAGATTCGTCTGCTGTGCAGAAATTTTATCGGTTCAGCCTGCAGTGTGTGCAGGGACGTCTGTCCGGAAAATAAAAAACTTTTACCTGTCCCAGACCTGGTGGCAGAGCCAGATCTTCTTCATCCCAAACTTTTAGATATTATTGATCTGGATGATGTAAGTTGGAAGAAAAGCTATGCTTGTAACCTGACCGGTATGACTATGAGGAGCAAGATATATCTGCAGCGAAACGCTGCCATCGCGCTTGGCAACTTCAAGGATAAAAGGGCTGTTGGAAAACTCTCGAAAGTTTTAATCGGCGGAGCGGATGAAGTGCGCGGTTATGCAGCATGGGCTTTGGGCAGGATAGCAACGAATGAAGCTGTGAGTCTGCTTGACCAGGCTTTTGAAAAGGAGGCTGATCCAAATATAAAAGTAGAAATATCTGCCGCATTAAAAATGAGCTAAAAAAATCGTTAGGACTCTTTTTTCTTCGTATAATGTTTTAAAAACCCATTCTTTTATTATACAAATATCGGTATTGTGTCCATAGTTAATAACATACACAGCGTTTCAAATTTTTTATAGGGCTTTAGATTGAAAATATAATATGTGTTAATTTTAAACTTGACAAGATGTGATTTTTATTATAATCAAAGCATAGTTTATAGATATAACTATATCAATAATTATTATATTAATCTATAATTAATAAATATTAAATAACTATAAAACATTAAAAATAATCATTATATTTAATTTATTAGTAAATAATTTTTTAATTTTAAAATAAGGTGACCATATAAAAAAAGATTTCTAGAGTGTTTAGTGTGTTAGAAGTCTGGAGGGTTAGTCTTTAAACACAATTCTAGTTTTAATGTTATATTTTTTATGTGTGTATGAATGTTATTTCTTAAAATAATTACCAAGGAGGAAAAATTATGAGAAAAATATCAGCTTTGTATTTTTATTTAATAGCCATAACCTTTTTTATAATTGTCGGTAATACCATTATACCCGTTACAGGAGAAGCGCTTGCCACGGAAAGGCCATGGCTGTCCTGGCGACATGATTTGAACAATTCGGGCGCAGCGGTTGGGAATGATTATCCCACAACACCGGAAATATTATGGGAAAAAACCAGAGAAATAGAAGAGCCCGATATGATACCTGCCCGCGCCTCAACTCCCATAGCGGTTGGGGGAGGAATCGTTATTGTTACCGGGCATGGCGGTCGTGTTGAGGCACGTAGACAGGATAACGGAGAACTGCTTTGGACTAAAATGTATAACTGGTTGCCTTTGCCTGTTAATCCGCCGGACTCACCTGAAGACTGGTGCCAGGGATCAACCCCAACCCTTTTAACCAACACTGGTGTATGTGGTTACACTGTTGACGGCAACTGTCCTGACTGGTGCTTTAGCTGCTCTGATACACCAAATGATTGCTCAGCCAATTTTTCTTGGGCCGGTGTCCACCTGATAAGTCCACTTCATTTTCCTACTGATTTTGGTACCTTTGTCGCTGCACCTACTATTGACCTTGACAATGGAAGCACAATTTCTGGCCGGGTTTATTTTGGTACAATGGATGGCAGGTTTTTCTGTCTGGACCTGCAAAGCGGTAATGAAATTTGGCAAAAGGAGCCTTGGAAAGAGCCGGGCGGTCCCAATGAAGGCAGGGAGTGGTACGACCAAAAGTTCGCTTGGCATTTGTCACCGCCATCCATCTATCAGGATAAGATGTTTTTTGGAAGTTTTCTTCCCAGCTTTTACTGGGTGTTCAAAGCAATGCCCTTTCTTTTAGATAACGATGGGAATCCAACCCCGGGCTGGCCTTCTTTTGACAGGGATTACAAGCAGTACTGGGTAGGACGGGACGGGTGGACATATGCTGCAGACAAGA
Organism: Pseudomonadota bacterium; assembly: GCA_024640785.1. Taxonomy (GTDB): domain Bacteria; phylum Desulfobacterota; class WTBG01; order CAIYCZ01; family CAIRTM01; genus JAHEEI01. The sequence goes on along the minus strand of JAHEEI010000211.1, from coordinate 1,274 downwards.
TGTCAGGGGATATCCTGTGGGGATGGGATCCCGGTGGTTGCGGGGTTACCAATCTCCCGCCGGTTTCGGGAGGAAATGTCTTTTTTAATGCAGATACGGTAATTGATTATCATTATGGTCAGATGGCGGCCGTTGATATTGAGACGGGTGTAAAAACATGGCATGTGGGGCCTATACCATTGGCACAGGGCGGGAACCCTGCAATTTCACTTTCACGTAATACAATTTTCTATCCCGAAGGCGATGGAGCGGTTTGGGCGGTTGACCTTACTCAGACAACACCTGGTCCGGAAGGACCTACCGGCCATGTTAAATGGACCTATCATGGAGGGTTTCAGCCGTATGGCGCAACAGGTGTTGCATCTTCCCTGGCTGTTGATGAGACACGAGGCTTGGTTATTGGTGCATCTGATACCGGCCACGTCTTTGTTCTTGACATGGATACGGGTATGCCGTTGAGGCGCACTTATCTGGGTGTTCCTGACTGGGAACCTGCGGATGGGCAGCCGGATTCCGGATTTTATTTTCCTGGTGCTTCAGCCCCGTCTATTGTTCCAGAACAGGGCCTTGTCTATATTGCCGGCACTGATTTTGACAGTGCATGGAAAGGATCCTCAAGCAAAGGTAAAGAAAAGCTCTTTTGCCTTGACTATGCATCTCCGGGTGCGACACTGACGCCTGTATGGGAGTATCAGTTTAAAAACGATGAAGGTAATGAAAATCTTGTCAAAGGGCATGATCCTTATCAGGTTTCCTTTTACTCCCTCGGCACTCCAGCGCTTGCTGATGGTAAAGTGTTTTATGGTTCGTATAACGGTCATGTTTATTGCTTTGGTAAACCCGTATCTTGCGGGCAGTGATTAGAGAACGCAGGGTTCGTATAATGGTCATATTTAGTCCTTTATTATATCTACACAAGAAAATGCCCCGAACCACTTGCTGTAAAAGGGGACAGTGAAAAGTTGAATTGCTAAGGTTGTTTAGGGACCAGGAAAAAGAAAATTATGCGAAGGTTCAAAATACCACTATTTTTTTTAACTACGGTACTTGCTTTATGCTTTAACTCCTGTACCGTAGTTTCTACTGTCAGGAAGGATCCGGCATTGCATCTGCAGCGAGCAAGCAGGTTACTGGAACAGGGAAATTTGAAAGCTGCTGTTGTTGAGCTGAAAGATGCAGTAGATGATAGCAATGAACTGGATTTGACTCTTTCCGAAATTCGTATACTTCTTTTTACAAATGCTGAAAAATATCGTGCGATAAAAAATTATTCC
>JAHEEI010000210.1 GCA_024640785.1 Pseudomonadota bacterium | reverse complement strand
ATTCAGGAATTTTTGCAACCGGGTCAAGCGCACAATTTGTCAGTAAGTTAACCGCCGCTTCATGAAAATGAAAAGGAACAAAAATAAGACCTTTGCCCGGACGGTCGGATATCCGAGCTTTTACTTTAATAGTTCCACGCCGGGATGAGATGGAAATTTCATCTCCATCGCTGATGCTGTTTTCTTGAGCATCATCTGGACTGATTTCAGCAAGCAGCTCAGGATAAAGCTGATTGAGACCATTTCCCTGACGGGTCATGGTTCCGGTATGGAAATGCTGCAAAACCCGGCCGGTGGTTAATATAAACGGATAATCGCTATCCGTGATTTCCGCTGCGGGACGATAATCGATCTCAAAGAAGATACCTTTACCGTGTGAAAAGGTATCCACGTGAAGGATGGGGGTTCCCGGATGATCAGGTGTTGGACAGGGCCAGGGAATACCGGTTTCATTAATACGGTCATAGCTGATACCGGAATAACTGGGGGTTACTCCGGCTAACTCATTAAAAACTGATTCGGCATCAGGATAATCCATTGGATAACCCATTTTCTTTGCCAGCTCCGAGATGATGTTCCGATCTTCTTTTATATTTTCAGGAGATTCAACTGCTTTACGGACACGCTGAACCTTTCTTTCAGAGTTGGTGAAGGTGCCGTCTTTTTCTGCAAATGATGCAGCCGGCAGTACCACATCAGCGTATTGTGCGGTTTCAGTCAGAAAAATATCCTGAACTACAAGAAAGTCAAGCGCTTCAACACAGTGTTTTATATGGTTTAAATCTGGGTCGCTAAGCAGAGGATTTTCGCCCATGATGTATAGTGCTTTAACGCTGCCTTCTTCAGCAGAAGCAAACATTTCCGTAACGGTGAGACCCGGTTTTGATGAAAGGACATCTACGTGCCATGAATCCTTGAATTTGGCAACTGTGGATTCATCAGACACTTTTTGATATCCGCTGTATACATTCGGAAGACAACCCATATCACAAGCACCCTGAACATTGTTTTGGCCGCGCAAGGGATTGACTCCGCCGCCTTCAACACCGACATTTCCGCACAGCATGGCTAAATTGCCAAGAGATTTAACATTGTCAGTTCCGCTGGTATGCTGGGTAATGCCCATTGCATAGAGAATTGAAGCGGGCTGTGCCTGTGCATAGATGCGGGCGGCAGTATACAGATCATTTTCCGGAATTCCTGTAATTTTAGAAACATATTCCGGGGTATACTTTTCAAGGCATTTTTTATAATTGTCAAACCCGGTTGTCCGTTCATCAATATAGGTCTGATCATGGAGGTTCTCGTTAATAATAATATGCATCAAACCGTTTAACCATGCCACATCTGTTCCGGGAAGAGGACGGAGCCATATATCAGAAAAATCCACCAGATCAATACGGCGGGGATCAATAACGATAAGCCTGGCATTATGCTTTAAAACGGCCTCTTTAATATAGTTTGCAAAGATCGGATGGTTTTCGGTTGTGTTTGAACCGGTTACAAGAATAGCCTCTGCTTTTAAAAGATCCTTTATTGGATTGGTCATAGCTCCGCTACCAAACGTGGCGGCCAGACCGGCCACCGTCGAAGAGTGTCAGAGACGGGCGCAGTGATCGACATTATTCGTGCCGATAACCGCTCTTATGAATTTTTGAAAAAGGTAATTTTCCTCATTTGTACAGCGTGCGGAAGACAGCCCGGCAAGTGCATCCGGGCCGGATTCATTTTTGATCTTTGAAAATCGGTCTGCAACCAGGGTCAAGGCTTCAGACCAGGAAGCTTCCCTGAATTTCCCATTTTCTTTTATCAGCGGTGTCTGGAGTCTTTGCTCGCTTCCAATAAACTCATAACCAAAACGTCCCTTTACGCAGAGGCTGCCTTTATTTGTGCCCCGGTCTTCAGTTGTGGTTACAGCGATTACTCTGTTGTCCATTACATTAAGTTCGAGCTGGCAGCCGCAACCGCAGTAGGTGCAGGTGGTCTTTACACGATCTACCATCCAGGGTCTGCCTTTGTACCTGCTGAGGTTCTCGGTAATCGCTCCCGTAGGGCAAACGCTGAGACATTCACCGCAGGATTCACATTTATCTTTATTGACAGGTGAGATCTGAGAATCATAACCGTTATCAATAACATCAATGGCGCCTAATCCTTTTATTTCGCGGCAGGCACTTACACATCTGATACACATGATACAGCGCTGCGCCCAGTGTCGAATAAGCGGTGTGGCATAATCGGTATTCCGAAGTACGCCATTTGTTTTATAGGGGACCTTTTTGATGCCAAATTCATAGACAAGGTCCTGAAGCTTGCATTCACCGCCTTTATCACAGATTGGACAGTCAAGGGGATGATTAACCAGGATCAGTTTTAAAGACTCCTGACGTATACGAAACAGACGGTCTGAGTCCGTTGTTACGATAATGTCTTTGGTCACAGGTGTTGTACATGATGCCATAGGTTCTGAACAACCCTCAATATCAACCACACACATTCTGCAGGAGCCTATAGGATTTAGTCTTTTATGAAAACAGAGTGTCGGTATTATAATCCCTGCGGTTCCAGCAGCTTCAAGTATGGTGGTTCCTTCAGGTACGGTTATCTGTTTGTTATTTATTGTTAGGTTTAGCATGTTCATTTATCGAGTATCATCCGTTTAAAATTTATATAGCTATGGTTGTCACACGGTAACATTTAAGGCAGCGGTCCGCCTCATCCATTGCATCTTTTGTGGAGAAGCCTTTTTCTACTTCATCAAATGTTAATTTTCTGGTTTCAGGAGGAATCATTTCAAGTTCATGACCTTTTCGGCCACCCAGAAAGCCAATCTTTTCATTTGGGTCAAAGACTTTAACCTTTGAAAGGAGTTTATCAAAATGATCATCCTCAACCGGCTGCAGCTTTATATCATTAATCATTTTGTCAATATTGTCAGCAGCCTTACAGCCGCTTGCACAAGCCGAAATTAAAGCGCCCGGGCCCGTTTCACAGTCGCCGACAGAAAATACTTTGGGCTGATTTGACTGCTTGGTGAATTCATTTACATCAATTGTGCTCCAGCGAGTTGTGCTGATATCATCCATGTTTTCAAGCAGTGACAGGTCAATTGTCTGGCCGATGGCAGGAACAACGATGTCGCACTTAATGATAAATTCTGATCCCTCAATGGGTACCGGTCGACGGCGGCCGCTTTCATCCGGTTCACCCAGCTCCATCTTTATACACTCAAGCCCCACAACCTTATCGTTTTCGGCAATTATTTTTGTAGGATTGGTAAGGTAATGAAACACAACCTTTTCTTCTTCAGCATCCTTGATTTCTATATGGTCAGCCGGCATCTCATTTTTTGTTCTCCGGTAGACCAGGTTCACATCAGGCTTGTTTACCCGAAAAGAGCAGCGGACACAGTCTATTGCTACATTCCCGCCGCCAATAACTACAACTTTTTTGCCTTCTGGATAGGGATCTTTTCCGGCATTAATATCAAGAAGATATTTAACACCGGGTATGAATCCCTGATAGTTCTCGTTTTCCCCCTCTACACGCATAGACGTGCCCAGATGTGCGCCAATGGCAATAAGAACAGCGTCATTTTCGTCTTCAAGCTGTTTTAAACTTATATCTGTGCCAACGTTTGTATTGTATTTAATGGTTACTCCCAATTTTGTAATTTGATCGTATTCAACTTTTATTATATCTCTAGGAAGACGATAATCTGGAATACCTACAGCAGCCATCCCTCCCGGTTCTCCCAGACGTTCATAAATTGTTACCTGATGACCCTTTAAAGCTAAATGATAGGCGCAGGTGATTCCGGCCGGGCCAGCCCCCACAATTGCCACACGACCGGTTTTATTGGATGGATTTAGCCTGAAATCAGGTTTTTCCTTTCTTGATAAGGCATGATCAGCAGCAAAACGTTTCAGGTGTTTTATTGAGATTGGACCGTCCAGTATCATGCGGCGGCAGTTTTCTTCGCAGGGTCTTACACAGACACGGCCTAAAACACCGGGTATCGGTAGACGATCTTTTATAATTTTAAGAGACTTC
>JAHEEI010000209.1 GCA_024640785.1 Pseudomonadota bacterium | reverse complement strand
CTCGCAGTATCCGGATTACCAGCAGATACTGACTGCCTGGAATTAAAATACTCAAATATGTGGGAAGAATGGCCAGCAGGTCAATTACCCCAAAAAAACTTGCTGCGTATTTTATGGATTTTTTGGCACAGAAAAGTCTTAGCAGATACTCAATCGTAAAAAGAACGGTAAAAACCCATTCCATGGAAAAAAACAGTTTGCCGTAAACCGAAGTTATTGATTCCACACTGTCCAGCATCACAACGATGACGCTTAAAACAATAGAAATTATCAGGAGGATATCAAACCATTTACCCGCCCGGGTATCTGCTTCAAAGATAATTCTGTAAAGAGACTGACGCAGGCTGCCGGTTTGATCTGTTTTCGACTTTTCTTTCATGTTCACGCTTCTCCGTTTTGACCATACTTCCAGCACCTTAAGTACTTTCACAACTAATGCTGTTTCGGGTTATAGCCTATGTTTTTCAACAATTCAACTATTCCCTCTCTCCCCACAAGGTGCGCTGTTCCGACAATTATAAGGACATTTTTGTCCTGGCGAAGGAAAGACTCTATCATGGAAAGCCAGTTGTTATTTCTATTTATTATAAACCTTTCATATATCGCTGGATATTCCATGAGGCTCTTATTTATGATTAAGGCCAGATTTTTTGTGTCTCCAATTTCCCAGTATTTTACTATTTTTGGGAACTCTGTTTCTATAATTTCAATCTCTTTTAAGGTCTGCTCCAAGAACAGGGCCTGGTTTAATTCTTCCATTGCCGTAAAAAGATTTAACTGAAATTTTCTGGTCTCAAAAAATAAGAGTTTTTTACGGTCCTGTTTTGCTTTGCTGAAAAAGTAGTTGTCTATACCGAAAGCCGGATCAAATCCGCGCTTTTTTAGTTCAGAGAGGCTTATTACCGTTGCACAAAACCAGGGCTTAAGAGAACCAAACTGTTCTGCAGGAAGGCTAAGCTCCTTCAGCCTTTCTTTAAAAAGGAGATATGTTTTTTCAGGGAGATTCTTGTTTAAGGTCTTACCGTCCTGATACATTCCAGCCGACAGCATCTTTAGCTGAAAATCCGGTTCATTCATAGCATCAAGATCTGTTTCAAAAACAATTATCTCAGAATTATCATAAGCGTTTTCAATCTTCCGGCTTAACGGATAGGCTTCTTTCTTCATAAGGTGTAAAGAACCCAGAAGATATATAGAATTTCTTTCTGTTTTTATTTCCCACAAACAGCTTTTCTTAGCTTCAGTGGGGGCCGTTACAATAAGAGAAACCAGCGCAAATAAAACAAGAAAGAAAAAACAGAAAAAAAGTTTTTCTGTGCTTTTGGAATTTATCATACCGGTTTACCCCTTTTAAAAAGGGGCCTTATATTTTTTTTAACAGTACTCGTTTTTTTCTAACTTTAAGACAGCACAGATTTCCTCTATTAACACAAAGTTGTGCATCATCTCCACGGTTCATCGCATCAACCTCTTGAGCCTGTCTGCTGCAGTGTCGACCGCGCCAGCAATCGCCGTGTCATCCTCCCATCTGAAGAACATCTCTTTGGTGATCACCAGTTCTTTGGCTGCCTCACCCCGTATCTTATACAGCCCACCGATCTCGCATTCCTTGTGGCGGCCACACTTGAGACATGGTGGGACCTTGGATTCGAACTTGATTGTGTCGATTACATTAACCTGGAATGTACCCAACATTTTATGAAGTTGCTCTACCGCAGGGTCCAGCTCCAGACCGCCCCCGATCACGGTCACAAAGGGCTTGCCTGCGATCGGGATGTCGACATGGCGATAACCAAAAAAACGCTCGATGAAGGCCAGTGCCGTGGAAGCAATGGCCCCAAAGTAAACGGGTGCGCCGATCACCACGGCATCCGCTTTTTTGATTTTCTCATAGTATGGCTGCGCATCATCTGCCAAAATGCAGACCTGCGGCCTTGCGCACTGCTGCACACAGCCTTTGCATCCAGAGAAGTTCAGATTGGTGAGCTTGACGAATTCGGCATCGTGACCGCTCCTGTCGAGAATCGCCTTGACCATGCGGTCAACATTGCCCTCACGCCCTACGCTGCCGGCACTAAATCCGAGGACTTTCACCTTTTTCCTTTCTCTAGACTTTCGGTACGTGATTGTTTCGGTTTCCGGTCAGATCACGTGAAGGTACCCTGCCTTCTGTATCCCCCGCCGCACTCTCCAGTAAAACAAGAGTAGAAATATGTCGTAAGTTTCTAATAAATTTAAAACAGTGCTTTTAAACTGAGCTCTGCAAGCTCTTTTCCCACAGCATGTTCAATCATGATTCCGCCGGGGTCTTTCTCACGCATATTTTGTCTAATCGCCTGTTTTTTTACGTTTAAACTCTTCATGTACTCAGCGTCTGCAGGTTCATCCTTTTTCCACAGGTCATAATACACGTTAAGATAGTCTGTGGTCAGTTTAAGCAGCTGATCCTGTTTTTCTTTGGTGCTGGGATGGAAGTCCGCATTGATATAATACGGAGATACCATGGCGCGGAACCAGTTGGGATCGCGGGTGGATATGCCGGGAAAATGTTTTTTCCCCTCGTCATAGATGTCTTCCAGCGGCTCAAGATATTTCTCCATATAGGGAATATCACATATGCAGTCCGCAGTGGGATAGAAATCTATAATAAAATAACTACCTTTTTCACTTTCTGCCCAAAAAGATGAATAGGCCGGAAGAGCATGTTCATCATCAGGCCAAATCGCTGCCATGTAGGTCATCAGCTTGTCCTTGAAGGACTGCACCGCAACAACTATCTTCTCAAGTTTGGGTGCTGAATAGAGATACTTATAGCTCCAGAGAATAGGGCCCCCCCTGAGGTCCCACAAAGGGGTTATGTCGTCTCCGCCATACGTCTCCATTTTTTTCCCACCAAACTTTTCTATTATCTTTGAAACCTCTTCTCCATAGGGAGGGAAAGAATATTCTTCAGCCATTTTTTTCTCCTTTAATTTGTTAGACATTTACAGGTTCGGCAGTTTTGATTAAAATTTGCCAAACCTGACCACGATAACCATACAAACCCTGTAAGTTACCCCTGGATTTTAAACCTTTACAGCCATTAACTACCTTCATGAAACGGACAACGCTGGCGCTGAGACACTCGCAGGATTTTTCCAGCGATTGGTTTGGCTAATTGTACTTAAAATATTTTTTTTAAAAGTGCTTTTTGTCTGCATGGTTTTATAAACAAACAATCATGAAACCTGAGTCAAAAGTAAACTTGATCTTTTCCTGATTTGTTTTATACTGATCCAGCTCCAGAATGCGATCTCTTTTACTCCGGTCTGAACTCCCAAAGGCGCTTCCAGTAGGAATCTCTTCTCTCTTCAGGGGTTTCACGTTCCTTTGTTGACTTCTCCAAATCCCGCTCAATTATCTCAGAATGTTCCTTCTCTTCCATGGGTGAATAGCCCTGTTCATTCTCATAGTTGCCCTTTTTATCAAAGACCCCTCTGTTTATTAGCGAGTCATCTTTATAGGGTTTCATGTTCTGTTTTCCTTCCATTTCAGGAAATATCAAAAAATCCTCTTCTTCATAGGACTCTTCCCTGAGATCTCTTTCTGCCTGGTATTCTCTTTCTGCAAATTCCATATAGTCTGAACAACCGATAGTAGTTAAAAATAAAATTAAACACAAAATTATTAATATTTTTGCATTTTTCATTTCTCTAACCTTTCTATTTATTTATAAGCGCATGGTGCAGAAGGTGGTTATGCGTTTAGTCTCACATTGCTCTTTATTTTCTCTATTGTTGCTTGAACTTCGGGAGTTCTCGACGAGATCTCTGTTGGCGCACCTTTTCTGAACCGGAAATCACACTTGTCACAACCGTCTGCCAAGGTCTCGGTCCTTTTTAATCCCCAGCCCATTGCATCACTCAAAGCCATATCAGACAAACAAGCATAGGGAGAGAAATCTTCGGCATTCTGTTCCTTGAGAAAATCATAAATGGCGCATCGTCTGTAATTGACCCCCCAAGCACCTTCTTCTTCAACATATTCAATTGTGAATCCGCCCAGATCTCTTCCCGATATTTTCCTTG
>JAHEEI010000208.1 GCA_024640785.1 Pseudomonadota bacterium | reverse complement strand
AAGAAGAGATTATTGCGTTATTAAGGAATGGGTCTTCTAAAAAATTTGTCGCTGAAAGGTATGGGTCGAGTCAGGTAAACTTATACAACTGGATAAGGAAAAATAATTTAAATGTTAATTCTCAAAATATTTGTGTGTGAAAATTAAAAGGCTTTTTCCCCAAAAGTATTCATAATCTCAGGAAGCAATCCCCTTCTATTCTCAAACATCCGACGATCAATTATATTTACTCTTCTCTCAGGGTTGTGATCAAGATATTCCTGTTTACGAAATACACGCCTATCCTTAACCCTTCGCCTGCCAACAGGTCGTCGAGTATAAAATGCTATACTACCGAAATTTTTTTCCGAAACTATACTCCTTTTAACTCTTCTATCAGGGTTGGAATCAAGATATTCCTGTTTACGAAATACACGCCTATCCTTAACTCTTCGCCTGCCAACAGGTCGGCGAGTGTAAAATGCTATAGTACCGAAATTTTTTATCAAGACTATGCTCCTTTTATCTCTTTTATATAAATTATATCATAAACTAATTTTATTTTCAAGTAGCATCTTTTTTTATTTTATATACTTTATTATTATATTATTGGCATTCCCCCTACTTTTATTCTGAACAAAAAATATTATTTAACCAGACAGATACCCCACCATAATCGGCCATGCTGAATTCGTCAGGAAACAGAGTCCGAGATTATTTTTGTTAATCCCAGACAAAAATAGAAATAACAACTGAGATCTATTTACATTCAATTAATGAATCCGAACGTGAAGCGATAAAGGTATTTGATGAAATCGAAAAAAAGTCACACACTAATCCACACACCAGCACCAAATAAAAAAACAGGCGGTCATCAGACAACTGATAAATACCTGTTTTTTATTAACCATCTTACACGCCCGGAGGGATTCGAACCCCCGACCCTCGGATTCGAAGTCCGATGCTCTATCCAGCTGAGCTACGGGCGCAAGAGGGATAATAATATTCTGAATACATATTTTAATCAATAAGAAAAAGTTGTTATTATTTAAAAATAGATATAAAAATATTTAATTAAACTTGAGATATCAGAATTAGCTAATAGAGATGTCTTTATGGATGATAATACAAAAAAAGAACTGATTAAACATCTTTCCCAATATGTAAGCAGTGCAAGAAAAAACAAAATTGATAAAGTTTTAAAAGAACGTACTGGTTATGTTTCTCTTGTTCTTGAAGACATCAACAAGCCCCATAATGCCAGCGCAACCATAAGGACCTGTGAATGCCTAGGAGTGCAGAATATTCATATAATCGAAAACCCTGAAAACGTGAGTCCTTTTTTTGCAAGCAACTGGGTAACCCAGGGGGCTTCAAAGTGGGTAAGTCTGAGCCGTTATAAAAAAAAGGCCCAAAATAATACAAAGACATGCATTGATTTATTAAAAAAAGAAGGTTACATGATAATTACGACCTCTCCTGATGCTGAAAGTTTATCTCTGGATCAAATACCAATGGGAAAAAAACTTGCATTCATGTTTGGAAATGAAGAAAAGGGGCTTAGCGACTATGCCTTTAATGAAGCGGATGCCTGTTTAAGCCTTCCAATGCATGGATTTACCCAGAGCTATAATATATCGGTAAGTGTTGCCATAACCTTATCCCATGTAATTAAGAAACTCAGAGCTTCTAAAGTCAACTGGAATCTTTCTGAAACAGAAAAAAGGAACCTAAAACTTTTATGGTATAAAAAGTCAGTCCGTGCAGGAAAAATGATTGAAAAGGCTTTTATTGAATCAAGGTAGAAAATTTTTATTCTTTAATACCGAAAGGCCGTGAGAGGAAAATGAAACTTTATCTTGTTCAGCATGGTGAAGCAAAAACAAAGGAGGAAAACCCTGATCGCCCTTTAACCGATGCAGGAAAAAATGCGTCTAAAAAAACAGCCTGCTTTTCTGCTGAACAGGCGCAGGTTTCTGTTAAGGCTATTTTGCACAGTGGCAAAACAAGGGCTCGTGATACAGCAGAAATAATGGCTTCTTACCTTTGTCCGGTAAAGGGTATGATAGAAGAAAAAGATCTTTTGCCAAATGATGATCCGCAGGAATGGGCCTCACGTTTATCAGAGGAAAAAGAAGATATTATGCTTGTGGGGCACCTTCCTCATCTCTCAAAACTTGCTTCTCTCTTACTAACGGGCAGTGACGGAAAATTCTCCATTGGTTTCAAAAACAGCGGTATTGTTTGTCTTCAGAGAGAAGATAACAACCCTTGGGCGTTAAGCTGGCTTGTGACCCCTGAGATATTAGGCGAGGAATATTTATTCAAGACCTAGAAACTCTTCAACTCCAAAAAGAATGTTCATGTTTTGAACCGCTGCTCCGGACGCCCCCTTGCCTAGATTATCAAGACGTGCCACAATGAGTGTCTGTTCTTTGTTTTCATAAACAAAAAGTTCTACCCGATTTGTATCATTGCACCCAAGGGGAGAAAGAAACCCGTTATTTAGTTTCTCTTCATTGTTTAGGTCCATTACCTTTACAAACTGTTCGTCATCATAATAATCAGCAAGTATTTGATGTATTTGTTTACCGCAGATGCCCTGAGAACAGTTTTCTGTAAAGACAGGCAAAAATACCAGCATGCCCTTATAAAAATTTCCAACAATTGGTAAAAAATGGGGCTGTTTTTCAATAAGCGCCATTTTCTGCATCTCAGGCAGGTGTTTATGCCCCATATGCAGGTTTTTTGGCCTGCATATTATTTCCTGAAGATTATGCTGGCTTATATTTTCAAATTCCGAGATCATGCCTTTTCCGCCTCCGCTGTACCCGGTAATTGAATAGGTGACCACAGGATATGAAGGTGAAACCACTTTTTTCTCAATTAAGGGACGAAGCATAAGGATAAAGCCTGTTGCATAACATCCCGGATTTGATATTCTGCCGGATTTAAATATTTTTTCTCTCTGGCCGGATATTTCCGGCAACCCGTAAACCCAGTCTTCTGCTGTACGGTATGCCGTGCTGGAATCAATGATTCTTGTTTCCGGATTTTTTATGAGTGAAACAGAATCTCTGGCTGCATCATCCGGAAGACACAAAAAGACAAGATCTGCCTCATTCAAAAGTTTTTTCCGATCAGAGGCATTTCTTCTTTTTTCATGAGTAATTCTAATTAGTTCAATATCGTTTCTCGCTTCAAGACGGTTTATTATTTCTAGTCCTGTAGTTCCATGCTGTCCATCAACATATACTGTTTTCATGTTTTATCTCAATGTCCTGTATTCTAGTATAATTTATCTATTAGGGCCTTATAGCTTTTTTGATTATTCATGTCAAGGAATGACTTTTTTGAGATAAAAATAAGCTATTTTTGATTTTTCCAGAACTCCAATCTGGAAAAAAATAGAACAAATTCTTGTCACATAAGACAAGTCTTAAACACTTATCATAATTTTTTATATTTACGAAAAAAATCAGCCTTATAACCTGTTAATTTTTAATGATAAATAAAATTATATGGCAACCTTTTTTTTGGCACTTTTCTTGTATGTATTTAAACTAAAAAACAGATTTCTTCTAATCAAAATAAAAGGATTTAAAAATGGATACCAAAGAACTCTTTGAAAAAATGGAAGCGATGGATGAAAAAGAAATATTTATATACTTTCAGGAAATGATAGATTCCGGAGCAGTATGGAATTTGAAGGGGTGCTATGCTAGAACGGCGGAGAGCTTGATAGACAATGGCTACTGCAGAAGAAAAGGAGCAACTTGCTATTCAGAAAACCATTAAAAAATTCTGTACTGAAGAAAATTTCAGACAATAAATGCTTAAAAAAAGCTTTATAATTAAAAAAATATGCAAAAAATCGTATACTTAATAAATTAAAGTGGTATAATAATTACAGATAAACCCTGTAATTAACTTTACAGAAGAAAGCATTCGCTATGAAAGATAGAGAACTTATTGAAGAACTTGAAAACTTAGAAGAAATAATCGAATGGCTGGAAGAAAGAGAGCATTCCGACTTAAAAATGGCTATTGAGAATGTATCTGTTGACAGAGATGAGGTTATTGCCTGGATAGGCGCATCAAGTGA
>JAHEEI010000207.1 GCA_024640785.1 Pseudomonadota bacterium | reverse complement strand
ACCCAAAAGCCTGTTCTCAATGTGGAGGAGCGAATTGAAATTTCAAAAGGTATAAAAATATGGGGGATGACTTCACGGGTTCCTTTAAAAGATACTGAAGGTAATATACTTGGAACACTTGTGGTCACGAGGGATATTACTAAGGAAAAAGTATATGAAGAGGAGATTGAAGCCTTAAAAACAAAAAAGTAAAATTAATTTTTTGATAGTGAGGATGCAACTTGTTTAAAGACATACAGCATTTCACGACCGATTTGAAGACTTCTTTCTTCATAGATCTCAGCTTCCCTTTCCGTTCCGTCAAACTTTTTAGGGTCTTCATATTTAATGGTTGTTCTGTAGTGCGCACCTTCAACTACCGGGCAAGCTTCATCTGCATCTGAGCAGGTCATAATAGCCACAAATCCATCAGCAGGATTTGTTTTATGATTGTACTCTTTTGAAAAACAAATGGAAGGCTCTGACTTTTTAGCAAATCGAACCTTATATTTTGGGTTTTTCCCCTCCTCCAGGATACTTATTTTAAATCCTGCTTTTTTAAGTGCCCTTACTGCAGAAATATTAAAGGCTGTTTTCTGAGTGCCTCCGGAATAGGTCTTAATCCCTCGAATTTTAAAATAATTGGCAGCCGCCTGTGCCCATACCTGTGCCAGGTGACTTCTTCGAGAATTATGTGTGCAAATAAAAACCAACTGTACTTCCTTTGAAGAAATAAGTTTTTCTTTTATATACATGCTTAATTCTGATAAAAGGATCTTGCGATCTTCCGGAATACTTTCGGAGTCGCCAAGAAGCAACTCCGAAGTTTTTTTTAATTTTTCAAACAATTTTATTTCTGATTTATTCAAATAAAACAACTAACAACACGGCGTTTGGTTTGAACAACATGGTTTTTCTGCATATACTGTAATACTGGCAATTCCAGCGAACTCATTTTTAAATTTTTCTACACTTTTTGAGTCCAGGTATTTTTCCAACATCGCATCAGGTAATTCTATTTTACGTTCTTTTTGTACCTGTATGTTTTTAAAACCCGCATCAATAATAAGTTGTAAATAGTCTTCCTTGATCAATGCACCTGAAACGCAACCTGCATAAAGTGCAGCTTCTTCCCTCAATCCTGCAGGAATTGTATTGTATATGATAATATCGGATATACTGAAATGACCATTTTTTTTCAATATTCTAAACGTTTCCTCAAGGGCTCTTTTTTTATTGGGTACGAGGTTAAGCACACAGTTGCTGACAACTACATCGGCTTCTTCATCCCTGACTGGAAGAAATTCTATTTCGCCTAGTCGGAATTCAACATTTTCTAAGCCCAGCTTTTTTGCGTTTGACCGAGCTTTTTCAACCATATTGGCAGTCATATCCACTCCGATTACTTTTCCATCTGCTCCGGTAAGTTGTCTCGCGATAAAGCAATCATTTCCAGCGCCCGATCCCAGATCGACGACAGTATCTCCGGCTTTTATCTTTGCAAACTCAGTGGGCAGTCCACATCCCAATCCTAAATCTGCATCCGGATTGTATCCTTTCAGATTAGTATAATCCTCCGAGAAAACGGTTAGATCAGGATCAACACTGCAACACGAACTAGCTGTTGGTCCACAGCAAGAATTGCTGCTGAGATTTTGATTGGCGATTTCACCATATTTTTCGCGTACAATTTTTTTTAATTCTTCGTCAGTACTCATAGTTAATTATTTGTTTATAAATTTTATTTTTCAGTTAACAACAATTCTTGTCTAGTTCTAAAAATAGGGCATTGAGCATTGTTCTGGCTATTTTCCAGTTTTCTTCATTGATGCAATAACAAACCGATGGTCCGTCTATTTCACCTTTAATAATTCCACTATTTTTTAATTCTTTTAAATGCTGGGAAATGGTCGATTGTGAAAGAGGCAGAACGTCGGATAATGTGCCCACAATGCATGTCTTGTTTTTAACAATTTGCTGAAGGATTGCGATCCTGGCTGGATGTGCAAGTGCCTTGGCATACAATGCAAGCTGGTTTTGTGTTTCGTTAAAATGAAATGATTTGCTTAACCCCATATTCTTAATTGGTATATTGTAATATTACGATTAACGAAAACTTTTAGAAAATGGTTCCCCATTTTTATTCTTTATTTTAATTAATGCGATGAAAATTCTTTTTTAAGCCAAATTCATTAACAATTATCAATAGTAATTGTAACAATTCTATTCAACAAAATGTCTCTTTTTGCAGCTTAAAAGCCCTTTTTGCTATCTATATGTCTCAGTTTGCAAGATGAGACTTCATTACCCAATTTTTTTCAGAACATTTTTAAAACCTTCCGTAAAAGCATGTGTGAGCAACGAAAAGCGCAATAAGAAGAGGGGAAAGCAAAAAGAAGTTGAAGAGATTATTTGAAGAGGAGGAGAGTAAATCAGATGCGAATCTTAAGGTAAAGGAGTAGAATCGAAGAGATAAGATTCGCGTCTTTTTAAAGAAAAAACAAAGTAACGTTTAATTGATGTGATTCTTTGGGGCATGCATCAATTATAAAGATTTTTCATGGTTAGGTTGTCTGTTTAACGAAAGTGCAGGTCGAAAGGCTTGCACTTTTTTTTGCCAATAAAATACCTAAAATCATTTTCAGGACTCATTTTTCATCTTAACTTCATGCAGTAAAACAATACTAAAGTTATTATGAGAATATCTGACAAAACCAACCCAGTAGAATACCGTGCAGTTCAGGATCGATATGATGAAATGACCTACAGACGATGTGGAAACAGTGGCATTCTATTACCTGCAATTTCATTGGGACTATGGCATAATTTCGGATATGTTGACAACATCGAAAAAGCACGAAATATACTCAAGGTGGCTTTTGATGCTGGTATAACGCATTTTGATCTTGCCAATAATTATGGGCCTCCTTATGGCTCAGCTGAGGAAAATTTCGGACTGATATTCAAACGGGACTTTGTAAAATACCGGGATGAATTGATCATCTCATCTAAGGCCGGTTATGATATGTGGCCGGGACCATACGGAAATCTAGGCTCAAGGAAATATTTGATAGCCAGTTGTGACCAAAGTCTCAAGAGGATGGGTCTGGAATATGTTGATATATTTTACCACCACAGGCCGGATCCTGATACACCTTTGGAAGAAACTATGGGAGCGTTGGATCAGATTGTTCGTCAGGGAAAAGCATTGTATGCAGGGATATCAAATTATCCCTCGGATATGGCAGAAAAAGCAGCTGCTATTTTAAAGGACCTTGGTACACCCTGTCTTATCCATCAGGCAAAATATTCGATGTTTGAACGATGGGTTGAAGATGACTTGCTCGATATTCTTGATGACAACGGTGTTGGATGCATCGCTTTTTCACCTTTAGCGCAAGGTATGCTCACCGACAAGTATATTCATGGAATTCCAGAGGATTCACGTGCTGCAAAAGACATGACTTATCTGGAGCGAAGCCAGGTGGAGGCACAATTGCCAAAAATTAAACAACTTCATGAATTAGCTCTTGAACGAGACCAGAAACTTAGCCAGATGGCATTGAGCTGGTTGTTAAAGGATGATCGTATCACCTCGGTGCTAATTGGTGCGAGTTCGACTAATCAGTTAAAGGAAAACCTGGATGCCCTCGATAAGCTGGAATTTGATGAGGATGAAATCAGGAAAATCGATGAAGTGTTGAAGAGTTAGTTTCCTGATTGATTGTTGTTGGTTTTTTCTATAACTATCCTGTTATAGCGAGCGATTTTTACTAATTCCTCACATTGAACTCGCACTAGCCAGGTGTTCCATTAACTAGCGACCGCCAACTAACAACTACTTGCTTGCTTTAAATAGTTTTTCCTTTTCCTCTTTTGTGAGACTATCATAGCCACCTTCTGATATTTTATCTAGAATTTTATCAATTTCCTCCTGGTTAAAATCAGTTTTTTCCACTTTTGTTGTGGATGAAGAGGAGGAATAAGAACGGGATTTTTTTTGTCTGTGACTCACCTTAATTTTTGGTTTGTGCACAAAAAAACTCTTTATGAATTCCATGACTTTAAATACCCAGGTTCCGATCTCAACACCTTTGGACATCTGTCTTCCATAAATAAATCCGATGAGTGCAC
>JAHEEI010000206.1 GCA_024640785.1 Pseudomonadota bacterium | reverse complement strand
ACTGCGTTAATATTGAGCATGATTTTATCATAGCTCGCGAGAATCAGCCTTCTCATCTTACCTTTTGAAAGGTTCAGATACTACTCAAAATAAGTCAGGCTAGCCGTTTGAATTAAGATAAATTTAAATTGAAAAAGGATACACCCGATGAAAACTTCGACAATACTGTTTGGTGTGCTGTATTTTTATATGTTTTTTTTCATGACGTCATGTGCTTCCACCAAGGTGACAGGCGAGTGGAAGGACCCCAACCTGACTGCCAAACAATACAAGAAGATTATGGTCATGGGTGTTGCCAAGCAGCCGCAAGATCGCAAATCTTATGAAAATGAATTCGTTCGGCAATTACAAGCCAAAGGGTTAGAGGCTGTTTCAAGTCATACCCTTATCCAACATGAAAATATGTGGGAGAAAGAGACAATCGTGCAAACCATAGAAAGTATGGATTTTGACGGTGTTATTATTACTCAAGTGCAGAGGAGTAAGGAGAGAGCCAAATATAAAAGCCACAACTACAACATGTACGATTACTACAACCGCAGCTATGCTATTGCTCCCTATTACCGCAGGAGTACTACGACCTACCAGCAACAATTCGGTTTTGAGAGTAATCTCTACGATGCAAAAAACCAAAAACTTGTTTTCTCGCTTAACTCAGACACATATGCCCAAGATAATATCCACAAGCGTCTTGGTTCATACATCGAGACTGTTGTAAATAAACTGGTTCAGAACAACCTGATATAATGAATTGATTGTTTTGAGAAATTTCAATTCTTTCTATTTCTTTACACTCGTGAATGGCTCTTAAAAGCTTGCTATGTCCATTGGATACATTAATCCTACCAGAAATGGCGGGGTTTTTTATTCGAAATTTAAGATATGCAGTGGATATGTTAAGTCAAATTTTGAATTACTAAACTCAAGATTGTGGCAAGAAATGTGTCCTTTAAATAAAAAATATCATGCTACCAGTATTATTAGGCTTAGGTCTACATTTAGCGCACTATAAAAATTGTGTATAACCAAGATGGTATACAACTAAAAAAGGAAATTTTTCTCCACCCTATCAAATAAATACTCCGCAAAATACTCTATCGGCACGATTTTCTTTCTTTAACTATTCTGTTTAAATTAAAAAAGTGAAGTTTCAAGCGTAATTGTTTTTCAACTTCAATCAGAGTAGTTTTCAATGAAAATGCTTAAAGAACGTCGCAAGCATAAGCGCTTCCCTGTGAAGAACCGGTCCACTGCATTGGTTTCGCCAACAACAAATCTTTCATATGCAGTTTTGGATATAAGTGATTCAGGACTTGCGTTTAGTTATACTGGTTGGGAGAAGTGGCCCAAAAGAGGTATAAAGCTTGACATCCTTGATCGCGAGTTCTTTTTGGAGGATATTTCGGCCAGCGTAATTGGGGATGTTCAACTTGATGATGGGGCAAAAAAATTGCGTCGATGTGGGGTGAAATTTACTAGTTTAGAAAAGGGCCAAAAGGAAAAAATAAGACGATATATTGCAAGTGTAGCGATTGACTAGAAAGACTTAATCTTTTCATTTTTTTAAAACATTTGCGGGCAGGCAAGAATTGAGCCTGTTTTTTTTTATTTTGAAAGATGTGATTAACTGCTGATATGTCTGACAGTGTCAAGCAGAAAAGACCTATCCATTGCCCCCTGTTTTATCGGGGGTTTTCATTTCATATGCAGGGCATTAGCAACTGTAAAGATCTCCTATCAATCAACGGTTCCGAATGATTCCTGAAAGTACAAGATGTACAGTGGATATGTTGAGCTAGGTTTAAGCCTGCCAATACTATCGATGTTGGCAAGACATCTATACTTCTGTTAACTCTTCCTAACCATAAAGTTGCGGCTAAATCCCCAACACATTTTGGTTAAATTCCCACGAAATCTATTAAAGCTATTTCCTGAAATCTAGATTTCAACTCAATAATGTTGTTAATTTATTGAAATTAATATAAAAAATGTGCTGCCTAATATAAAGTAAAGGTCGGCTCAGTTTTTGCAAAGTAGCAATTAAGTGATAACTATTCCCTATCGGAATATATTATCAATATAAGCTAGGAAAATTTTTACAAGACACAAAATGTTAACTTCCATTGAAATAATGAATACTCATTATTTTCATAATATATCAATTCTTCTGGTCATGATCGGCTTATGTTTCATGATCGTTTCCGTGAAAATCAGCCTGAAAATTAATGAAACAGTCAGTCAGGCAACCAAGCAAAAATGGTCCGTAATAACCGGCTTGATGATTTTGTTTCTCCTGGGATATAGCTCTTTCCTGTATCTCCAGTTCCAGAGTATGGATCAATATCTGGAACTTATAACAGGCATCGTGTTTCTGGGAGGGTCGCTGTTCGTACTGATGGTTATGGGCGTAATACAAAACACTTTGCTCTTAATGAATACCGCTTCCCGGGCACTTGAAAATGAAATGCAGGAACATAAACTGCTTTCTAATAAGCTAAAGCAGTCCCAAGCAACTATGGATAGTATTTTTAACAGTGCAATTCCACTGTGCATCACTGGTAAGGATTTTGAAATAATCCAGGCAAATAAAGCATTTTATGGTATTTTCGGCCATCTCACTCAATCCGTTGACAGGCCGAAGTGCTTTGAATCACATCCCAGTGATGACTGCAATAGTGATAGCTGCCCTCTAACCAGGATACTGAAAGGTGAAAAAGAAGTTGTAAGTGACATGATAAAACATGATATAAACGGACAGGAGAAGACTTTTATAGTCACCGCAAGACCTTTCCTGAATGCCCAGAAAGAAGTAATCGGCATTGTGGAAAGCTTTCAGGATATTACTGAACGAAAACGGGCCGAGGATGCCAAGGTGGACTTAATTAATGAATTGCAGAATACCGTTGAACAAGTAAATATTTTAAGCGGAATGCTGCCCATCTGTGCCTCATGCAAAAATATCAGGGATGATAAGGGATACTGGAATAAAATTGAATCATATATACGCAATCATTCAAAGGTGGAATTCAGTCATGGTATCTGTCCGGATTGTGCCCAAAAGCTTTACCCTGACCTGTATAATGAAGCAATAAATAATAATTGATTTTACAAGCAGTCTTTCGATTAAATATCCCACCTATTTTAGATAACTGCTGATATGTCTGACAGTGTCAAGCAGAAAAGATTTATCCCTTGCCCCTGTTATAGGGGAATTTTAATTTCATATGCAGGGCATTTGTAACTTTCAATTTCTGCTATTAATCAAAGATTGTGAACCATTCCTGAAGTACCAAGATGTACTTTGGGTATGTTGAATAAATAACAACGTGTTAGCTATTTCTTCTTCCTGAGCAGAGAATTAACTTCCCAGTCTGCATTAACAGCTGCAGGATAAGTTACCCTTACAACATTTCCTGGATTTGCCTGTTTCAGTGGGATGCCATCCTGATCCAACAACTCAAGTACTTCAAATGCAACAGCATTGATACCCCAGCCGAGATATTCGACTGTGTCACCTTTTCGTAAGGGGTTCCTTGCCTCCACTTCAAGCCAATGTTCAGACTGCGCTTTATTCCCAAAACCCTGAATCACTCCAACAGGCAAATACTCCTGGTCTGTGCGCGGTCTGTCGTAGAGCATGTCCTCAGAATCCGGCGGGCCGAAAATAAAATTCTCCGTATAGCCCCTGGTGCCCACTTTCATAAGTTCTTCCATGTAAAGCGGCGGCAGCGTGACATTCCTGTTGTCTGCCGCGGTGGTTTTCCGGTTTGCAGCAATATAATCAAGGGCAGCCCGGTAGACCCTTACCACGGCACCGACATAATAGACGCTTTTCATCCTGCCCTCGATCTTCAGGCTGTCCACACCAATATTGATCAACTGCGGCAATTTGTTCAGAAGGCAGAGATCCTTGGAATTAAATATGTACGTTCCGTGCCCGTCCTCTTCCACCGGGAAGAACTGCCCCGGTCTTTTCTCTTCCTGGAGCGCATACTTGTACCGGCAGGGATGGGCACACTCGCCCCGGTTGGCATCCCTGCCAGTGAAGTAGTAACTGAGCAGACACCTGCCGGAATACGAGATGCAAAGGGCGCCGTGCACGAATATTTCTAG
>JAHEEI010000205.1 GCA_024640785.1 Pseudomonadota bacterium | reverse complement strand
TTTTGTCCATTGGTTCCTCCCATTTCTGGTTAACCAATTTAAAAACTGGAGACACGGCCCCTTCGCTCCATTTCCATTACAGGAGTTTCACCACTACTACGAACTGTTCCGCCCCTGTGCTCCGCATCGGTACTCTCATCCTAATGGGACCTCCACTTGGATTTCTTCCTTAGCATCGGAACGATAGGTTCCCACGTTCCACACGAAAGCCAGAATCATGTTCACGCCACCTTTATGCCGGACGCGGCTCGGGCAATAGACAGGCTCCCCCCGAACTTATCCTGGGATGGAAATAGGTCCCTGTTCTGACGCCAACTTATTTTTTCGACACCTCATCAGTGGTTTGGTTTTACTCGTCTCCATGACCCGTACCTGACCTGATCACTGCCGAGCCTTTTCCGTGATTACGATAGCTTTTATAGATGTGCCTCCATACACGAAGCATTTTAAACAGGTTAATCCTTACCACATGCCAATGCCTGTTCAGGTTGTTTAGGTAAATAAGCATTTCATAAACACAAATGAGAATGCTTCCCAACTTGCCTCTATAAGCTATAAAGCTCCATCCAAATATAATGACTATTGACAATGCAACGAGGGCCCTTAATGTTTCTAATAATTATACAGACAAAAAGGAGTTCTTATGTTGAATAAAAAAAACATTTATTATGTTTCAGGGTGTACCGGGATTGTTGCAACAGATGTTGGAAAATCTCTTCTTAGCCAATTTCATGAAACAAAATTTCATGAAGAAAAATTCCCTTTTATTAAAAATCTCAGTGATGCTCAAAAAACTATCAGCTATATTCTTGAACAATCTTCGGGTGTTAAGCCTATAATATTTAGTAGTCTTGTGAACCCCGAAATTAGAGAGGTCTTTAACCGCCCAGAGGTAGAACTCTTTGATATTTATGATGCTTTCCTCGGTCGTCTTGAAAACTGCCTTGATGATAAACCACTACTTCTTCCTGGTTCTTCCAGGCATGTTGATGATAGCGGAATATCAAAAAGGGCCAAAGCCATTGATTACTGCCTTGAGCATGACGACGGGAGAAAAATTGTCGATTGCAAAATAGCTGATGTCATCGTGCTAGGAGTATCCCGTTCAGGAAAAACACCATTATGCATCTATCTTGCGACCCACATAGGGCTTAAAGTAGCAAACTACCCACTAACAGAAGAAACCTTGAACAATTATAAACTCCCCAAAGAAGTAAGCGAGAATATAACCAAAACTGTAGGTTTGACTTCAAATCATGAAATACTAAGCAGAATACGACAAGAACGATATCCTGACAGCAACTACGCCAAACGTTCAGTATGCATTCAGGAGTTAAGGCAAGCAGAGCAGATTTATCAGAAATATAAGATTCCGTATATCAACACTTCCCGAAAGTCGATTGAAGAGCTAGCAGCTCAGATTCTCCAGGAAATAGGTCTTTATAAAAAGACTAGTCGCCTAAAAAAAGTTATCCCTCCTTCTCGGAGGGCTGCATAAGCAAGAAAGAGAAATTGTTAAAAATACATAAAAGCATGAGCAAGGGTTACAGTTGGGGGTACATTTGTATTAATAAGGAAAGAAAAAAGCCGTTTTAGAGTACCCATAAAACGGCTGTAATCCTTACTGGTGGCGAGAGAGGCCACCATATTTTATTTATAACTAAAAAGATATAGCAGTAATTAAAAGTCGGTAGTTAAGGTTTTGGGTGAACTGCCGGACCCTTGATAATTTGGGATTGACTTAACTTCTTCCGGTCAGTTCGACCCGTTTGTTAAGTGCTTTTTACTCATTTTTCTTTGATAGAAATCTTTAAATTTTATTTTTATGAACAGAGAAATTCTTCTCAAAAAAAATTTATCTTTTTCCAAATGTTTATTCGGCCTGCTTGAAAAAAAATTCTTTCAATATCTTGAATTATTCTTTCTTCTTTTTCATCGATTCTATTATCTGATTCCATAATGCCACTGAGAAACATAACTAATTCTTTAGACATGGCATCATAGTTACAATCGCTATTCACCTTTTGAAATTCTGCTAAACTATGAGCAACATCTTTTATTGAATAATTTGATAAATTTGAACTGACAAAGGAAACTCCTTCTTTTACAAAGACAGGATCATATCCCCATTCATTTATAAATTCTTTATTTATAAATTCTTTTTCTGATTCACATATATTTTCGTCTACATCTGCGACTTTGAGTGCAAGAGGCACCATAAGGTCAAATAAACCGATTGCTAATACATTTATTGGTGTGTTTATGAAGTTTGGAATTGTGGTTACTCGGGAATTCGATTGTTTTTTTTAAATATTGCGTGATTCCATACCATGCACCACCAGAGACCACTGCTGCTGCAACAACCCAACCAATAGGTGTTGTGGTGCAATTGCTGCTGTTTCTACATCTGGTGCTGTTGCTGGTCTTTCCGGAGCTGGAATTACTTCAGGATTAGCAGCAATTGGGGGTTCCATGCTC
The DNA here is from genome assembly GCA_024640785.1 of Pseudomonadota bacterium. Lineage (GTDB taxonomy): Bacteria > Desulfobacterota > WTBG01 > CAIYCZ01 > CAIRTM01 > JAHEEI01. Next base: position 1,636 of record JAHEEI010000205.1, on the reverse strand, counting down.
GGGGGGTTGGCGGTTGTAGCTTCGATACCTGTTGTCGCCGGAATCGCTGTTTTGGTTTGGTAAAGGGTATAAAAGCAATTTGCCAAGCAAATGAGCTTGATTGTAAAGAAGTTGATGGAAGATTTGAAATAAGTCCCAAGCCCTCTGAGGACTCGTAGAGATTTTAGAATTAAGGCAGAAAATATGAAAAGTCCAGATTGCTTGCCACAATCTATGGTTTTGTCATACTAAATTTGACACAATATATCCACTGTACATCTTGGTATTTTAAGAACCATTCATGATTGTAATTTGGATAGACAGATAGTCTCAATCGATTAGTAATAACAAGAAGGGAACAATTTAATGAACTTGGAACTTGTAAATTTTCATACCTTTAAATTAACAAGCTGAAAAAGTTAATTTACAACTGAAAACTATCCGGATATTAAAGCACACACGTATCGGAGGTAATATAACCCTCGATCTCGTGGACTGTTTATTTAGCTCATATTATAGTTAAATATTTATATTACTTTTTAGTGTATTTATGCACTACAAAATTGCTTGCAATGCATAATATAATGTGATAGTTACCGTAAAAAAAATTTAGTAAGGTGCAATAATGAAAATTGGTATATTGAATCAGAAAGGTGGTGTCGGGAAAAGTACGATTGCGGTCAACCTTGCCTACGGCCTGGCAATTAATGGCAAAAAAACGGTGCTGGTTGACATTGACCCGCAGGCACATAGTACTGTAATTTTTTGTCCCGAAATTCAGGGAGAAAAAACTGTCAGATCACTGTTCCTGGACAGGTCCCTTGATATCAGGAAATTTCTTTACCCGGCATGGATCAACGGCGGAGCAATAGACAACCTAATGGTCCTGCCTTCAGATATCCACCTTGCCACTGCTTCAGAGCAGATTAATTCTAGGACTCACCGAGAAAAACTTCTGCATAACCATCTGCGAAAGATTGAAAACAATTTCGACTACATTCTGATTGACTGCCCACCAACGCTTGGAGTTATGTCTATAAATGCGATATTCACTTCCGATCTTCTACTGATTCCTACCATTTATGGACGCTACTCACTGGACGGTATAGCCGACCTGTTTTCCACCATCAGCGAGGTAAAGGAATCGGATACCTTTAATTACAGGATTGTGAGGAATAATTTCGATTCCCGCAACAAGGTTTCAAATAATTTTATTGAAGAACAGATCGCACCTCTACAATCCAGTCTCCTTAAAACCATCATCCGCAAGAATGAGGCGATTAATCAAGCACAGATGAACAATGAACCGGTCTTTACCTTTGATCCAAGATCGAATGGTACAAAGGACTTTTATTCCTTAACACAGGAGATCATCGGCCATGGCTAAGAAAAAGATTACCGGGAAAAGCAAGCTTGCCACTACCACTTCCCCAGAAACCTCTACAGAAAAGCTGAAATTGGTAAAACGCAAATCGCAGTTAATGCCAACAAGCTTTCGCCTGACCCCCGAAGATTCTGACCGGCTCAAGAGTATAACTGCTGCTGTCAACGAAATATCGCCCTACAAGAAAATATCTGAAACAATGGTAGTCAAAGCACTACTCTATAACGGCCAAAAAATAAAACCAGAAAGCTTACTCAAGGCAGTTAAGGAGGT
>JAHEEI010000204.1 GCA_024640785.1 Pseudomonadota bacterium | reverse complement strand
CCTTACCTTTCCCCGGCCGACCCTTCCCCTGAGCTGATACATCTGCGCAAGCCCCAGACGGTGGGCATTATTTATAATAATCGTATTTGCTGTTGGAAAATCAAGACCCGATTCAATGATTGTCGTACATAAAAGAACATTCAGCTCTTTATTAACAAACTGCATCATGGCGTTTTCCAGCTCCTTTTCATTCATCTGTCCATGAGCAATCCCCAGCCTCATCTCAGGAACAAGTTTTTTCAAGAATTGTCCCATGGCTGAAATAGAATGGACACGGTCATGGACAAAGAATACCTGCCCGCCCCGTTTAAGCTCACGCGAAATCGCATCTTTTATTACATCATCTTCAAAGTGAGTCATGACTGTCCGGATAGCAAGTCTGTCTTCAGGGGGTGTCTCTATGGTTGAAAAATTCCTTATGCCAAACAAAGACAGCTGCAACGTCCTTGGAATCGGGGTCGCTGTAAGGGTAAGAACATCAACTGTCTTTCTAATCTTCTGCAGCTGCTCTTTATGCTTAACCCCGAAGCGGTGTTCCTCATCAATTACAATAAGCCCCAGATCCTTAAAGCTGACATCTTTTTGTACCAGCCTGTGTGTGCCCACAATTATATCAACTTTACCTGTCGACACCTCCTCAAGTATCCTCTTTTGATCTTTCTTGACCCTGAAACGGCTTAATATATCGACCTTTACAGGATACGCTTTAAACCGTTCCTTAAAAGTCAGATAATGCTGCTGTGCCAATACTGTGGTCGGAACAAGCACAGAAACCTGTTTCCCGTCCATAACAGCTCTAAACGCGGCCCTCAAAGCAACCTCTGTTTTTCCAAAACCCACGTCCCCGCAGATCAGCCGGTCCATAGGCATATCAGAAGACATATCATTTTTGACATCCTCTATGGCTGAAATCTGATCAGGTGTTTCTTCAAAAGGAAATGCCGCCTCAAACTCTCTGTAGTAATGGTCCACCGGTGAAAAGGAGTGGCCTTTATGTACTTTTCTTGCCGAATAAAGCTCTATAAGATCATTGGCAATTTTTTCTATTGCTTCCTTGACCCGCTTCTTAGTCCTTTTCCATGAAGCTCCGCCCAGTTTGTCAAGCTGGACAGCATCATCTTCTGACCCCTCATACTTGTTTATTAAATTGATCCTGTCCACCGGCAGATACAGCCTGTCACCCCCTAAATACTCAAGAAGGATATAATCAGCACGTGTGCCCCCGGCATCGAGCCGGAGCAATTCTTTAAAAAGACCTATACCATTATCTCTGTGAACAATAAGATCCCCAGCTTTAAGGTCACTGAAATCAGCAACTGCTGATCCCTGTTTACGAATTGGCGCCTTAATTCTTCTTCGTTTTTCACCAAATATTTCCTCTTCAGTAATAATAACAAGAAGGCCGTCTTCATACCTGAATCCGGTTGTCAGGCTGCCAACAATAATTTTTATATTATCCCTTCGTGTTTCTTTTACCGCATCATTAAACTGCATGTCAGTTATAATCTCGGAATCAAGGCCATAGTCTGAAAAAAGATCTTTAAGCCTCTCACTCTGACTCCGGGTATGGCAAATAAGCAATACGCGTACGCCACTGGAAAGCCACTGCAACATTTTCTCCACAAGTGAAGACAGCATCCCTGAAGAGGTATCAAAGGACATAATCTCACGGCGGATATCCTCATTTGACTGCACGGCAAAAGATATATTTACACCGGTCAGCCCTTTTATATTCCACGGCTCAAATTGAACCTGCTGAATCTCAGAAGAGATATTTTTTATAAAAACATCCTCAGGAGTTGAAACAACCCGCCTTTCATCAACTGCTGCAAAATAATACTCTGAAATATCAGAATTTATTTTTGCAAAGGCTTCATCAATTTCACGTTTATCCCACCAGAACATGGTCCGTTCTTCAGGCAGATAATCAAAAAAAGTCGCCAGAGAAGGATAAATATATGATAGTGCATATTCAGCCCCTGATGGAATAAAACCACTGGCAATATTATCAAAGAAAGACTTTCCTTTACGTGCCGAAAAAATTTCTTCAAATTCTTTTTTCTCAACCCTGTCCTCAAAATGTTTTACCACACTTTCAGACAGAATAATCTCACGCACAGGAACAATAACAGACCTTGAAATATCCTGACAGGAGCGCTGACTAACCGGATCAAATAGCCTTATTGACTCAACAGTATCTCCAAAGAGGTCTATCCTCAGAGGCTTATCATAGCCGGGAGGAAAGACATCCATGATCTCGCCGCGGATACTGAAATCCCCTCTGTCCTCAACAAGACTTACCCGGGTATAACCGCCTTCAACAAGTATTTTTGTAAAATTCTCACGGTCTATCTCATCACCCTTTGAAACCGTACTGCATGCGTCGATTAGCAAATCAACTGGTATGGTCTTCTGTAAAAGTGCCCTGATACTTGCCACCACAATAACCGGTTCCTGCGAATCGCATAATCGGTACAGGGCCCACATCCGCCTTGCACTGACTTCACAGTGGCTTAAAACGTTTTCATAAGGATGTGTTTCAGGCGAAGGAAAAAGCATCACATTTTCAGAATGCTCGACACAGCCGGTACTGTTTTTCCCCTGAAAAAATAAAAGCTCATGATATATTTCCCGCGCAGAATCATGGGAAGCAGTAACTATTATAAAACTTTTTTTCAGTTTTCTAAAAAGAAGCGAGGACAATAATGACGGATAAGAGCCTTTCACACCTGACACATGGATGTCAGGCTCACCTCTTTGCAGCAGGCTCAGGAGTCTGCTGGCCGGATTATCACTGTCAGGATGTTTTGATAAATTTAAAGGCATTAACTATTATTTCAGAATTCTGGTGGGCTGAAAATTTCCACCCCGGGCGGAGGTGTAAAGGTAAAACAGGAATCCTCTATTCCCTCGTCTACCTTAATTTCACTAAACCTAAGGGTTGTTTTTGTGCCTAGCTCATCTTCGAGTACAGTTTTTGTAATCAGAAAACCAACTGGATCAATCTCAAGTAAAAGTCTTTTAATCGTGGGATTATATTCTTTAGGCAAAAGCTCTAAAATAATATTACTGGAAGTATCTTCTTTTTCTTTATTTAAAAAAGACGCATTAAACCTTTTCATAATGTTAACCTTGCCATAAAAAAGGTCCGCTATAATATGTGATGAAAAAGGGGTGAACCTGTTCTTTACAACCTGTTTTTCATCGGGAAGGTAAATCCAGAGATTTTCACCGTTCAGAATAATTTTCTGAGGGGTCGGCTGGAGATAGTCCCAGAACATCTTCCCTCCCTTTTTTATATAAACTTTCCCTTCAGCTTTCTCAATACGGTTTGCAACATTTAAAAAAGTTTCCTGCTTAAAGGAAGCACTGATATCTTTCATCGTGCCATAGCGATTTTCCAGGGCTGTAATACAAACCTCTAGTTCAGCCTTTTCACAAAGAGCAAAAGGGCAAAGCGCAAAGGCATAAAGAACCGTCAGAAAAATCGAATACTTTAAAGTTTTGTTATTCATATTTATTCCACCTTATAAAGTTCTTCAGGGCAGCCCTTACTAAAGCTATACCACGGTCCGAGCTCCCCATTTTAAAATTCGTTTATAGTTTGTTAATGAGAACTTCTCTGGGTCTCACACCATCACTGACACCAACCACACCCTCTTTTTCCATCCGCTCGATCATCCTAGCCGCACGATTATATCCAACTCTCATCTTTCGCTGAAGCATTGAAATAGAAGCCTGCCTTATTTCTGCCACCAGCGCAACGGCCTGATCATAGAGCTCATCATAATCATCATCCCCTTCAACTGGCGCACTGGACTCATCTTCATTAATAGCGACAATGGACTCATCATATACCGTAGGCTGACCCTGTGATTTAATAAATTCAGTAATACGAAATATTTCTTTTTCGGAAATATAAGCGCCGTGTATTCTCTGGATCATTGAGGTGCCGGGCGGAATAAAAAGCATATCACCCATCCCGAGGAGTTTCTCAGCACCCATGGTATCAAGAATTGTTCGCGAGTCTACTTTTGAGGACACCTGGAAAGAGATTCTGCTTGGAAAATTCGCCTTTATGACTCCGGTTAAAATATCAACAGAGGGACGCTGGGTTGCAATAAGAAGATGCATTCCGCT
>JAHEEI010000057.1 GCA_024640785.1 Pseudomonadota bacterium | reverse complement strand
AAAATTGGAAAGAAAAGTCCCGTTGATCTTTGACAAGGCATACGAAGACCTCATCCATGACCCCTCATCGGAACAGCCTTTGTCCGGACTTCTTTATGATGAAAATAAGCTGGTGTATGAGGTCGGAACCATTTCTAAAATCCTCTCTCCTGCGCTTCGTATCGGCTATATGATCGGCCCGGACTGCCCCTTTATGCAGGCAATGATCCAGAAAACAAGTGACGTTGGTTTCAGTGCACCGCTCATTACCCAGGAAATAGCAAGCTATCTACTGGAACATCATATCGACAACCAGCTTGACCATGTAAATAAAGGTTACCACCTTAAAGCTGAAAAAACCGGGGCATGGATAAAAGAACACTTGGGAGATTATCTGGAAGATATTACCGGAGGTCAGGCCGGATTCTATTTTTACCTCACCTTTAAAGACACTTTAACCACAGAGGGTTCACCCTTTTTTAATTTTTTATCCCGAGCAACCGGAAACACAGACCTTGACGGTTCAAGTGATAGGCAGCACCCGAAAGTAATCTACCTGCCAGGTCAGTTCTGCGTCCATCCACAAGGCTCTCTGGTTGAACAGGGTTCGCGCCAGCTCCGACTGTCATATGGTTTTGAAGAACTGGAAAAAATCAAACAGGCTATCACCTTAATGAAACAGGCTGTAGAGTATGCTATAGCATTTTGATCTTAACAAATTTTGATTTTTACTTAAACAGCTGACATCTTGATTCCTTGAACCCTTTTTGAAACAATCGAACACTTAACCCAGGTTTATGGATACATTAAGCTCATAGATTTTTTTACTGACCCAACATCATGCCTGAACTTCCTGAAATAGAAGTGACCCGTCGTGGGATCTTACCTCACATTAAGGAAAACACAGTTTCCGGGGTCAAAATTTACAACCCAAAACTTCGCCTGCCGATTTCCCGTGAAATAATTGGCAACCTCAAGGGGCAAAAAATCAACAGCATCACCCGGGTCAGCCGGTATCTGCTTTTTAATACAAACGCCGGAACCCTGATCCTGCATCTGGGCATGACCGGACATCTCTTGATCCGGTCCAAACTTTTAACACCCAGAAAACATGATCATCTTGATATGGTCTTCAAGGACAAAATTATTCTCCGGTTTAATGATGTCCGGAAATTCGGCATAATCCTCTGGACAGTAAAAGATCCACTCAACCATAAGCTTTTAAAAAATATCGGCCCGGATCCATTAACAGAAAATTTTAGCGGGAAATATTTATTTCAAGAAAGCAGGAGCAGAAAAGTATCCATTAAACAGTTTATCATGGACAATAAAAATGTGGCTGGGGTTGGAAACATTTACGCAAATGAATCTCTATTTATATGTGGGATACATCCCTTAACCCCTGCAGGAAATCTTTCTAAAAAAAACTGTGGGAAGCTTGTGACAGCCATCAAGAAAGTACTGTCAAAAGCAATTAGAAATGGAATTAAGAAAACGGATTTTTATCCGGACAGGGAATGGCCCGGGTATTTTTCTCAGAAGTTAAAGGTCTATCAACAGGAGGGAAAGAAATGCAGCGTCTGCAGCCATACGATTATGCGGATTGCAATCGGTCAACGCTCAACTTTTTATTGCAAAAACTGTCAAAAAAAGCCGGGAAAATAAGATGTACAACCCAGTCACCAGAATTATCAACTTTACACATAAAACAGGTCGTCTACTCCTATTTCTTATAATTATACATCCTAAAGGCATAGTTTGCTTAAATCTTTATTGACACAATAATATATTTTCCCTATGTTTAGTCATCCGAGTCAAAAAATTGCCCTAAATAATTTAAACACGCTTTCACTAGACAGAAATACAACTTAATACGATGAAAACGAAACCTGATACAAGATCAGGAAGAACAGCCTGTAAAAAGGAGAGGTACCATGATTAAAAAAATACTTCTGGGCTTACTCATCATCATTGTAATCAGCTGTGCAGCAAGCGGGCTGTATCTGTACAGCCTTGTCAATAAGGACATTGACGAACATTTCGATGGCACATGTACCGACTTCGAGATGACTGGTAGCGGCGAGGACCTCCAGATTGATCGCGCCCGAGGACTGGCCTACGTGTCGCTGTTTGACAGAATGGCTGGTGTTAAAGGCGAACATCCTGGACCCGGAGACATCCTGCAGGTTGACCTGACAAGCACACCGCCAAAAGCAAAGTCTGCGATTTCCGATGGGCCTGATCTAAATCCTCACGGCATCAGCCTTTTTATAGATCAGGCCGGGCAGAGACATTTGTATGTAATCAATCATCCTGAAGACCGCGCAACCGGGAAAGAAAAGATTGAACGCTACCTTGAAAATAGCTCTGGGATGTTCCAGCACCAGGAAACATTAATGAGTCCGCTAATCACCCGCGCCAATGACATGGTCGTAGTAGGAGATCGGCAGTTTTATGTAGCACAGGATGTAGATCGCAAAAGCGGCGTGAAACTGACAGATCTTGTTTACTTTGATGGCAATGACTACTCAGTTGTCGCAAATGACATTCAGTCAGGCGGCGGCATTAATGTCTCGGCAGACTACAAAACACTGTATATCTCCGAAACCGGGGGCGAGAGAATAAGAGTTGTATCACGCGATTCATCTGATGGAAGCGTGAAAACCATACAAAACATTAACCTGGGAACCTCACCCGACAATATCGATGTTGCCGAAGACGGTTCACTCTGGGTCGGCGCACACTCGAATCTCGCCGCACTGATAATGCATTTCATAATCGGAAGCAATGCACCAAGCCAGGTACTGCGCATTAATCTGATCGGAACAGAACCTAAGATAGAAGAAATTTATCTGAATAATGGAGAGCAGATCTCTACCAGCAGCGGGGGCACGACCTATAACAACAAACTCCTGATCGGATCCATTACCGCCCGAAAACTCCTGATCTGCGACATGGACTAGGCGCCTGAAAACTTTACTTTTAAAGTTAAATAAGTGCGTTACCCAATAGAGCCTTTAATGAACATCACAGGAGATTAAATCATGAACAGAACAAGCCGTTTTTTTATTGTGATTTTGCTCATTACCTTTTTCCCGGGACTCTCACAGACATCAGCCGAATCATCCAACTCGGCAAAGGGCCGGGAACAGTTAGTAACGGCATTGGACGCTGCTTGGGTACGCATACTGGACAATGGTAAATACAGACAGATCCTGAATGCACACAATGCGGCTGAAGTGATAATAAATATTGTTGACTGTTTGCCCTCCCCTTCGATGATTCCTTTCCCAGAAAAACCAGAAGGTTTGCTCAAGCAGATTCTGGATACCAAAAAAATAAAAGTGGGTACCATGCTTACCGGCCCTCCCGGACCCGAGACAACCTCAAACTTTTTCGCCCCAATAAGCACGGACATGTTAGAAGCCGTATTAACAGAAATTGCCAAACACTACAAAACAAAACCCATAACTGTTACAAAGGTCAACATCCCGCCGCCATTTAACGCAACCACCGCATTAAACAATGGAGAGATCGACATCATTGACCAGTTAAATGCTCTCGGTGGCAAGTCAGAAAACCTGCGAAGAAGGACATCCCGCAGATTCACCTGCACCCTCAGTGGGAGCAGGCAGGTCCTTTATGTTAAAAATGATGCCCCGTATAAAAATTTTGAAGATCTGCTAAATGATCCGGACATAAAAATATGCGCAGGACCGCTGTCTACACAGACGACAAAAGCCTACTTTAAAGGTCCGGAACAGTCTGTGACAACCAAGTATGTGTTTGATATCTCATCATGCCTTTCCAAGGTGATAAACGGAAAAGCCGATGCTATGATGAGTCCTTTTCCGGATAAGAAATTCTTCCCCGATTTAATTGATACAAACGGTGACCGCAAACCAGAGACAAACCCGAAACCTCTTATCAGAGCAATTGACACTAATCTGGTAACAGGAACCCCCTACTGGGTTGCTTTTGATGAAGAATGTGCTTGTGACAAAACCGAGTAAAACTGTTTAAACAGGATAGGATTTAATCCAAGAGCAGAGATGTCACCTTTCTAATTCTTGTTTATTTCTTTTCTCAAAAAGATACGTTTGATTTTTTTGACCAGACTGCTGAAAGAATCCGAATAGAAGCATAGTATCATCCCTATGGTTGTTGTGACTGTCGTAACCCAGAATAAAATCAGGTGAAGCCGCTGATAGCGGTAGAAGAAAACATCAAGAATAAAAAGGATCAGGCCCAGATGTAATAGTGATGATCCAACCCGGACCCAGTAGCCGGTTTTTTCAAAGTGCAGGCTTTTGCTGCCGGCCAGGGCCATCAAAAATACCACGATTTGCAGAACTGCTGACACAATAAGTACAAAGGCAAGACCGATCTTTACATTCCAGATAATACTGATGATAACCGCCAGCAAAACCAGAACAGCTGAAAAACGGTTTAACCATACCGCCGGCAAGAGCCGTTTCGGCACACAAATCCCCAGCAGCACGATCAAAGCGATCAGAAAAGGCGCCATCACCGTATTCATGTTATTCATGTAGCCGACCTTAACCATCACCGGCAATTCCTGAACCTGTTCCAGTTTAAAGTAGAACATGCTGCAAATACAGATCGCTGAAATGATAAACAGCACCACTGTGGTTGCCAGGATCAGATAATAATCATAACTGCTTTTAGGGTTCATCATGACTCCTATTGTAAAGAATGTTCCCCCGGGAAATAAAGGGATGATAGCAGGGTAAACACCATGGAAACAAAACATAGAATACCCATCACAGCGGTAAAATACCACATGTCGGATCGTACGACATAAAGACGGGTATGCAGATAGGTGCTGTAAATTGACCACATCATAATTGAGCTGCAGATTTTTGGGTCCCACCACCAGTTTTCTCCCCAGGCCTGAAGTGCCCAGGGATATCCCAGGAGCATCCCAAGGGTAAGCAGCACAAAACCCAGCTTGGCAAAATCATAGCCCGTGTTCTCAATTGTTATATCCCTTACACCCAGCATGAAAACAGAGGTCAAAAAGGTAATGGTGATACAGGCATAGGACAAAAAAAGCATGGGTGGATGGATCCACATATAGGAGGCATTGTAATAATAGGTCATCCGCGGATAAAGCTGCATAAATAAACGTATACGTTCCACGGGTGTCTGCATCCCTTCAAACCAGGGCTGTATTTCTGAAAAAAACTTAGGTAACGGCTGAGTGAACGGGTCAGCAGCAAAAAACAGAATAAGGATCTGACCTGAAAGCATTAGGTGCAGCAATGCCCTCAAACGATGGTTAATTATTCTAAAATGCACTACCAGTGCCATAATACTGTAACACATGAACCAGAAATAGTATTTTTCATTTTCAATCCATAACGGAACAGTGTAGCGGATTGGACTTGACGGGTCCAGCAGGGGCAGTCCTGGACCGGCAGAACGCTGCATGTAATTGTTAAACCAGCTAACCATATTCTCTGACATCTCAAGGGGCAACTGGCAGTAAATCTGATAATGCAGCCTGCAAATCCAAAAAAATCCTGCTAGAAAAATGACATTAGCAGCAACCACCGCCCAGGCTGTTGGGCGTTCCAGCACCGAACGCGGCCATAGTAAACTGATAATTCCGGAAACTCCCAGAAAAACACCAGCTACTAAAAGTCCATACATGAGGCTCTGTCCGCCCCGGCTGAACATGGTGAGATCAATTAACTCATTCATCATAATTGGTTCTTAATCATGCGAAATGCATCAGAATTAATTTTTCGGTTGCGTTTTAATACCAAAATACAAAACAACCATATCAGTAGAACCGGTATTTTTAAGCTCATGTTTTTCATCAGGTTCAACAACTACACATGTGCCTGTTTTCAAAGTTATATCCTTCTCATTCACCGTGATAACACCCTGTCCGGACTCAATAAAGAAAACTTCTGTCATCTTAACATGCATGTGAGATTCAGCAACTTCTCCCGGAGGAAAAACCGCCTGAGAAAAATTAGTTACATGAGAAATTTCACCATTTAAAACCAGCATATATTTCCTTATCTTCTGGTTATGTGAAACCTCAATTTGCGGAAGGCAGTCTATAGAAGATACTTTCAAAGCAATCCCCGTAAACCTGAAAAAATTATTATATCCATGCAAATGGTCTCTTACTAAAGATTCCTTGTCAACCTAAATTTGATTTAAGCACAAAAAAAGAGGCGGACAAAAGGCCCGCCTCTTTTAAATTCAGATTTCTTTTTTCAACGCTAGCTATTCAGTCTCTTTTTTCAGATGCTTATAACGCCCGTTACATTCATCTTCGATCTGTGCCCGTAGTCGTTTTGATTCTTCAGGAAACGATTTTTCAAGGGTCGCATAGCGGATTTCGCCGGACAGAAATTCCTGAAGGTGTCCGTCTGGTGCTTTACAATCCAAGCTAAGGGCTTTCTTTCCTTCAGCCTTAAGCATGGGATTGTAGCGATAAAGCGGCCAGTAGCCGCATTCAACAGCAAGCTTTGATTCTTCCTGGGCTTTACCCATGCCCTTTTTAATACCATGGTTAATACAAGGGGCATAAGCAATAATCAGAGAAGGCCCGTCATAGCTTTCGGCCTCGAGCATGGCTTTCATCATCTGCTGCTTATTCGCACCCATTGCCACGCTGGCAACATAAACATATCCATAGGTCATCGCCATGGCGCCCAGGTCTTTCTTGCCGGTCTTCTTACCAGAGGCCGCATATTTTGCTACAGAACCGGAAGGTGTTGCTTTTGAAGACTGGCCCCCTGTGTTTGAGTAAACTTCTGTATCGTAAACAATGATGTTAATATCTTCACCAGTCGAAAGCACATGGTCCACACCGCCAAAACCGATGTCATAAGCCGCACCGTCACCCAGGAATACCCAGAAAGATTTCTTGGTAAACAGTTTGGACATGGTGTTGATCTCGCTTAACAGCTTGTTGTCTTTATGTGCAGGAAGAATGGCCTTGAGGTGATCGCCAAATTTACGAGAGCCTTCGGCATCTTTCATGTTATCCAGCCAGCCCTGCAACGCATCCTTAACTTCCTGGGCAATATCTGTTCCAATCGCTTCCGTTACAAGCTCAGCCAGTTTTTTGCGCTGATGCACCAGACCCAGCATCATACCATAGGTAAATTCTGCTGAATCTTCAAAAAGCGAACTGGCCCAGGTGGGGCCATGACCGTCTTCATTTACACAATAGGGAATCGCAGGAGGAGAGCCACCCCAGATAGAGGAACATCCGGTTGCATTTCCAATGAGCATTCTCTCACCAAAAAGCTGGGTTAAGACCTTGGTATATGGAGTCTCACCGCAGCCGGCACAGGCACCGGAGAACTCAAGCAGTGGTTGATAAAACTGACTGCCTTTTACTGTAGTACGCTTGGTCAAGTTTCCGCGAATAGGCAGCGTCACCACAAATTCATGGTCGGGCACTTCAGCCTCCACCTGAGTCTCAAGCGGTTTCATGACCAGAGCTTTTTCTTTAGCCGGACAAATATCCGCGCAGTTGCCGCAGCCCATACAGTCCAGCGGACTAACCTGCATACGGAACTGAAGACCATCAAACTCTTTACCGGTTGCTTTTAAGGTTTTCAGCGTATCTGGAGCTTTTGCTATTTCTTCATCATTTAAAAGTACCGGACGAATGGCCGCATGAGGACAGACCATGGCACACTGATTACACTGGATACAATTTTCTGCAATCCATTCCGGAACAGCAATAGCCACACCGCGTTTTTCATACTGGGAACCGGCAACCGGGAAAATACCATCCGGGTTGAATGCGCTCACCGGAAGCTTGTCACCCTGGACTGATACCATGGGTCTCAGAATATTTTTAACAAAGTCAGGGACATCTTTTCCGACAGCTGAATCATCTTTAGCCTCTGCCCATGAATCCGGGTAATTGATCTCAACCAGGCCCTCCAGTGCACCGTCAACTGCTCCATGATTCATAGAAACAATCTTATCTCCCTTTTTGGAGAACATAGCGGTAATCTGGTCCTTTAAATATTTAATCGCGTCTTCAACAGGAATAACATTTGCCAGTTTAAAAAACACGGTTTGCATGATCATATTGATACGCTCTCCAAGTCCGATCTCAACTGCCACTTTAACCGCATCAACATTGTAAAATTTGAGTTTTTTCTGTGCAATGGTGCGTCTCATGGCTGCCGGAAGTTTGGTTTCCATATCCGCCAGACTCCAGTCAGAATTGAGAACAAAAATACCGCCCTCTTTAATTCCTTCAAGCAAATCATACATATCCACATACTTTGATTTATGACAGGCGATATAGTCTGCAGAATCAATCAGATAAGTTGACTGGATAGGTTTTTTACCAAAGCGCAGATGGCTCATGGTCACACCGCCTGATTTCTTTGAATCATAGGCAAAATAGGCCTGAGCATACATGTCAGTATTGTCACCGATAATCTGGATAGCGCTTCGATTAGCGCCCACAGTTCCATCCGCACCCAGTCCCCAGAACTTACACTGAATCGTACCTTCCGGAGCAACATCAAAACGACCTTCAACCGGAAGAGAAGTATTGGTTACATCATCATGTATCCCCACGGTAAAGGCCTTTTTCGGAGCATCTTTCTCCATGTTATCATAAACCGCCTTAACCATTGCCGGGTTAAACTCCTTGGAACCCAGCCCATATCGGCCGGCCAGGATGGTCGGGGTCATCTTCTTCTGTTCAAATGCGGTACAAATATCCATGTAAAGCGGATCACCAATCGCACCCGGCTCTTTGGTGCGGTCAAGAACAGAAATAATATTAGCGGTCTTTGGAATCGCAGCGAGAATGTGTTCTGCCGAAAAAGGTCTGAACAGACGAACTTTGACTAGCCCTACTTTTTCGCCCTTGTCCACTTTGTAATTAACAACTTCTTCAATGGTCTCAGAGGAAGACCCCATGGAAACAATAACGCGCTCTGCACTAGGGTCACCCACATAGTCAAAGAGGCTGTAGTTGCGGCCGGTTAAATCTCCCACTTTCTTCATGTTCGCCATAACGATCTCAGGCACTTTTGAATAGTAGGCATTACGGGTCTCATATACCTGAAAATAGATGTCCGGGTTCATTGCTGTTCCCCGCAGTTCAGGACTCTCCGGGCTTGCTGCTCTCGCGCGGAAGTTTGCAATGGCATCCCAGTTTGCGATCTTTGAAATATCTTCATAATCAATGGCTTCTATTTTCTGAAGCTCATGGGAGGTGCGGAACCCATCGAAAAAATGCATAAAAGGAAGGCTTGCGTCAAGCGCGCTCAAATGAGCCACCAGACCCAGGTCCATAACTTCCTGAACAGAAGCGGAATTCAGCATACACCATCCGGTCTGACGGGCAGCCATTACATCCTGATGGTCACCAAAGATCGAAAGCGCGTGTGATGAAATAGCTCGTGCGGTAACATGCATTACCCCTGGAAGCAGTTCCCCTGAAATCTTGTACATATTGGGAATCATCAGAAGAAGTCCCTGTGAAGCAGTAAAAGTGGTGGTCAATGCGCCGGTTACTAGGGACCCGTGAACAGCTCCCGCGGCACCTGCTTCGGACTGAAGCTGGCGAACAGTCATGTTCTGTCCAAAAATGTTTTTACGTCCTTTGGCAGCCCATTCATCAGCAACCTCTCCGATTGGAGATGAGGGGGTTATGGGATAAATGGTGGCCACATCACTCATGGCATAGGCAACATGCGCAGCTGCAGTGTTTCCATCTATGGTCATCATTGTCTTTCTCATTTTTTAACTCCTTATAATAATTTTTTATATAATTTTTCCAAAAACACCAATTGATAAAGGAAGCCGGCACTCTCTTTTGTCCTTTTTGAGTGCCGGCTTGTTTTATTGATTTATAAGATTACAAATTATATAATTTTTGTGTGCTAAAATATATGTATATCAAATATAGAAAGCAAAAGCAACCCTTTTCAAATATCAGCTTTTTCAGGAAAAATATGGTTTTTAATTTCCGTTTATCGAGAATATAATATTTTAATGCAGAATCCATATAATCTCGATTGATCAACCGATTATTGATATTTATACTAAAAGCAGGACCCAAAGATTATAATATAAGAGATTTAAATTATAAAATAAAGCTCTGAAAATCCGAATAAATATTTATCATAAATTATAATGAAATTTTAGTGTGTTATGAGAATAACTGGCTATTTGTTCAATAGAAAATAAAGAAACTTGACTTTCTTGTTTATTTTAATTAAATTAAATAGTTATTATAAAATTTCTTAAAAAGAAAATTAAACCAGAATAACCTTTCTTTCTATAGGAGAAAAAATGGCCTGGAATGACGATGATGACAATGGAAACCCCTGGCAAAAGCAGGGTCCTCCAGATGTTGATGCTGCATTAAAAAAGCTTAAGGAACAGTTCAAAAACAGCGGTTATACCGGCGCCATTGTCGCAGCCATTGTTGTAATCGGCCTTTTTGCTTTTTCATGTTTTTTCAGTGTTCAGGCAGATGAAGTCGGTGTGGTGCAGAGATTTGGCAAATATTCAAGGATTGTTAATCCGGGTTTAAACTTCAAGTGGCCTGCGGGCATCGAAAAGGTGACCCTGGTTAAAGAACAGAAAGTATACGAGGAGGAATTCGGTTCAAGAACCCTCCGAGCAGCAGTCAGGACACAATACGCGCCAAGCAGCCAGTTCGAAAATGAGTCACTGATGCTTACCGGAGACTTAAACGGAGCACTGGTTCCATGGATTGTTCAGTACAGAATAGGTGATCCGGCAAATTATCTGTTTAAAGTGAAAAACGTAACCAATACACTCCGTGATCTTTCTGAAGCGGTCATGCGGCAGGTCATCGGCGATCGGACCATCGATGAAGTCATCAGTGAAAGAAGAGAAATCGCCACCACCGCTGAAAAAAGTCTGCAACAGGCATTAAACGATGCGGAAACAGGAATCACTCTGGTCAATCTGGAGCTGAAGCGGACAACCGTGCCTGCTCCTGTTCAGCCCTCATTTAACGAAGTCAACCAAGCGCAGCAGGAAAAAGAACGGATGATATATGAGGCCCGTGAAGCCTATAATAAAATTATCCCTGAAGCCAAGGGAGAAGCGGAAAGGAACATCAAAAATGCTGAAGGATATGCCATGGAGCGGATCAACCGGGCAAAAGGGGATGCAAACCGGTTTTTATTGCAGTGGAAAGAGTACAGCAAAGCAAAGGATGTCACCCGAAGACGGCTCTACCTTGAGACTATGGGAGAAGTGATTCCGAAACTCGGCACAAAATATATTCTTGATCCAGAGAAAAGCGGCCTGCTTCCGCTTCTTAACCTCGGTGAGAAGGGAGACCAAAAATGATAAACAAAATATTGAGCATAGCCGCAATAGTTGTTCTGTTTTTTCTGGTCATCGGAAGGCCATTTTACACGGTTGATGAAACCGAACAGGTCATTATCACGCAGTTTGGAAAACCCATAGGAGGTGCAATCACCGAACCCGGATTGCATATTAAAGTCCCCTTTATCCAGAAGACCAGCTATTTTGCAAAGAATCTTCTGGAGTGGGACGGTGATCCCGGCCAGCTCCCGACAAAAGATAAAACCTTTATCTGGATAGATACGTTTGCACGCTGGAAGATAAAGGACCCGCTAAAGTTTTATAAAGCGGTTAACAATGAAATGGCTGCCCAGAAAAAACTGGATGACATCCTGAACCCCACAATAAATAACTTTATTGCGTCAAATGATCTGATTGAAGCCGTAAGAAGTACAGACCGATTGACAACAAAAGAAAGTAAAGCAAAAAAGGGTCCTCAGGATATTCCGGAACTTAATAATATAACAATCGGCCGTAAAGGAATGACCCGGGGGATTCTGGAACAGGCCGCCCCCAAGCTTGCCGAATTCGGAATCGAGATCGTTGATTTTCGCATCAAACGAATTAACTATGTTGAAGAAGTCCGGCAAAAAGTTTATGACCGAATGATCGCGGAAAGAAAACAGATTTCTGAAAAATTCCGCTCAGAAGGAAAAGGAGAAAGCAAAAAGATCCAGGGAGAGCAGCAGAAAGAGCTTAGAAGAATACAGTCTGAAGCATACAAAAAAGTTGAGGAAATAAAGGGTAAAGCAGATGCGGAAGCAACCAAGATATACGCGGAATCCTTCGGCAAGGACCCTGAGTTCTATTCATTTATCAACACACTTGAGATCTATAAAAAATCTCTTAATGAAGATATAAAAGTTATCCTGAGCACAAACAGTGATTTCTTTCAATATTTGAAGCAATATGATAAAAAATAAATAGGATCAAAATACAATAGAAACAGAAGGAAGGTAGAAAAATGTCACACAAAAAAGCGGGCGGAAGCTCAAGAAACGGAAGAGACAGCAACGCGCAGAGACGCGGAATCAAACGCTATGGTGATCAGGTTGTGAGAGCTGGAAACATTCTGGTTAGACAGCTAGGCACCAGAATCCATCCCGGCGATAACGTCGGCATGGGGAGAGACTACACCATCTTTGCTAAAATTGACGGCTTGGTAAAATACGAAAGATACGGGAAAGATAGAAAAAAAGTAAGTGTCCATCCGGTCCAGCAGTAAAACAAGTGCTTAGAGATAACCGAATAAAAGGCAACTGTGACCAGTAACAGTACGCGAAAAAATATTGTCAGCAGAGCCAAAAGGGTTGTAATAAAACTTGGCAGTTATGTCCTCACAACACCTTCCTTCAAACTTGACAGGAAGGTGTTTTCAGATGTGATCAAATCAATAGCAGAAGCGCGTAAAAAGAACATCGAATCTGTTTTGGTTTCATCCGGTGCAATTGCCTCTGCCTTGGGAACCCTTGGCTTAAACGAGCGCCCAAAGCTCCTCTCACAGGAACAGGCTGCAGCCGCAATCGGCCAAATTAGCCTAATGGGCCTTTACAGCCGGCTGCTGGGAAAATTTAATATCAATGCCGCGCAGATACTTCTGACACATAGCGACCTGCGAAACAGACAAAGGTTCTTAAACGCACGCCATACCCTGAACAGCGTTCTTGAATACGGTGCGGTTCCCATAATTAATGAGAACGATACCACGGTTGTGGAGGAGATCAGATTTGGCGATAATGATTACCTTTCCTCGTTGGTAACAAATCTGGTCCAGGCGGATCTTCTGATAATACTCACTGATATTGATGGTTTTTATGATAAAGACCCCAGAAAATATGATGATGCAAAATTCATTTCTCTGATTGAAGACATAGATTCATCAATCGAAAAGCTGGCCCTTGGTACAAAAAGTAAAATCGCCAGAGGCGGAATGGCCACAAAAATAAAGGCTGCTATAACCGCGGCTCATTTTGGTGTACCCACCATCATTGCAAATGGTAAAACAAAGGGAAACCTTTCAAAGATATTACAGGGTGATGATATCGGCACGCTTATTCTGCCGAAACAGAACAAGCTCACCAGCAGAAAACACTGGATCGCTTTTACCTTAAAACCTCAGGGGAGAATAACCGTTGATAACGGCGCAAAAACAGCAATGCTTGAAAAAGCCAAGAGCCTTCTTCCTTCCGGCATAAGCGCCGTTGCCGGAGACTTTGACCCAGGCGAACCGGTCAGCTGCTGCGATGAAGACGGGGTTGAATTTGCAAGGGGCTTAAGCGCCTATTCAGCTGAAGATATCGAAAAAATAAAAGGCGCCAACACCTCAGAGATAAAAAAGGTACTGGGCTATGACCGTCATCCTGAAATCATAAACAGAGACAACATGGTAATTTTGAGAAAGCCATAAAATGGACATTGCTGAACAGATCACAAATATTGCTAAGCAGGCAAAAAAAGCTTCGCGAAGTGTGGCGATTTTAGATACCCAGCAGAAAAATAGGGTTCTTGCCGACATCAGAGACCTGCTGATTTCTGGGAAAGACCTGCTCCAGAAAGAAAACAGGAAAGATCTTGAAAAAGCCCAAAAACAAAGGCTTGAAAATTCCCTGATCGATCGACTAACTTTAAGCGACAAGGTCATCAAAGGGATGGCAGAAGGCCTTGATGATGTTATAAACCTGCCGGATCCGGTGGGTGAAGTTGAAAAAATGTGGATACGCCCAAACAGACTTCAGGTTGGAAAGGTGAGAATACCACTTGGAGTTATCGGAATGATCTATGAATCAAGACCTAATGTAACCATAGACGCTGCAGGGCTGTGTCTTAAGTCAGGCAATGCAATTATTCTAAGGGGTGGAAAAGAAGCGCTAAACTCCAATCTTGCACTTGCTGATATTGTTCAAAAAGCGCTGGCCAGATCAGGGATTTCAGAAAACGCCGTACAGGTAATCCCGATTACGGACCGTGAGGCTGTCACAGAAATGCTGAAGCTGCAGGAACTGATCGATGTAATTATTCCAAGAGGCGGAGAGGGTCTTATCCGTACGGTATATGAAAATTCACGCATACCGGTGATCGCGCATTACAAAGGCGTCTGCCATGTATTCATTGACCAGTCAGCGGATCCTTTAATGGCTGAACAAATTACCATAAACTCAAAAACGCACCGTCCTGGGGTATGCAATGCCCTTGAGACTCTTCTGGTCCACCGTGCCTTTGCAGAAACACATCTTAAGGATCTTATCAAGGCTTTAAAAGAAAAAGGGGTTATCATAAAAGGCTGTGAAAAAACGACTAAAATAGCAGGAGATATTGAGAAAGCAACTGAAGATGACTGGCACGCGGAATATCTTGACCTGCGCCTTTCCGTGCGTGTGGTTGAGAATTTGGAAGAAGCAATGAATCATATAGAATGTTATGGTTCAAAGCATACTGAAACAATTGTGACTTCAGATTATGCCAACGGAAGAAAGTTTCTTTCAGCTGTCGATTCCTCTGTTGTCCTGATTAATGCCTCTACCCGGTTTAATGACGGCGGACAGCTTGGACTTGGCGCAGAAATAGGAATAAGCACCTCAAAGCTCCATGCATTCGGCCCGATGGGCCTTGAAGAGTTAACCACAAAGAAGTTTATTGTTTTTGGGGAAGGACAGATAAGAGAGTAAATGTGGAAAGGAATTCTGAAAACAATTTAAAACTGGGTCTTTTCGGAGGAACTTTTGATCCTGTACATTTTGGGCATATAAACACGGTTAAGGAAATCCATAATAGATTTAATCTAGCTAAAACAATATTTATTCCAGCTTATATTCCGCACCACAAGAAAAAACCGGTGGCTGAATCTGTTCATCGGCTGGAAATGGTAAAACTGTCTGTTTTAGGACTTGATTATTTTGAGGTATC
>JAHEEI010000056.1 GCA_024640785.1 Pseudomonadota bacterium | reverse complement strand
ATGATGTTATTGAAAGTATTTTTGCTATCGGGAAGAAGCTGTCAATCGGTTAATTCGGTAGTGAAACTGGCTTTTAACTTAACATCTTTCCTTTTTAATTTTCAAAGATGAACCTTTTTTGAGAACCCATTTGTATTATGCCCTTTTTAATAAGGACTATTTTTTCTTTGTAATAAGATCATCCAGAAAAGGGCTGCATATAAAAGGGCAGATATGATGAAAAGACTTTTTGGAACAGTGAAGTGCATAATAACAGCCGGTATGAAAGGGCCGAGGATACTCCCCAGACCATAGAAGAACGTTGTCATGGCATTCCCCCGGGGAAGTTCCCCGTTGCTTAGAAAATCAGCCAGCAGTCCAACAGCAAGGGGATATAATGCCCCTACAGAAGCACCGCCTAAAACCAGCAGGCCGGTTAACGGAATTTTTGCCGGGAAAAAAAGTATTGCTATAAAACTTAACGTGCCAAGACAATAGGAGATAGCGAGTACATTTTTTAATCCGACACGGTCGCCCAGTGCGCCGATGACGGGGGGGAAACAGCCATGTCCGATCACAAAAGCAAAAAGAAGAAGTCCTGTTTCAGCAGGGCTGAAGTTCTGACGAAGTGCATAAATCGGTATCAAGGCTATAAGCGCGCCTTCCATAAAACCGGCCGTCAGCATGGTGACAACAGACAGTCTGATTTTTTTTAAAAAGGAAAGGTCAAACTTTATACTCGGGCTCTTTTCCTGCATAGACGGCAGCATGAATAAGGCAATAAACGCTGATATAAAACTGATGGCGCCTGTTATTGCAAAGGGAGTTAAGGTTCCGAACTTAAGAAGCCATAAACCCGCCGGGCCGATCATGAGACTCAGAGAAAAAGCAAAGGCATAAAGTCCAAGATTTCTTCCCCTGTTTTGATTATTGCTTATTCTGTTGATAAGTGTTTCACAGGAGGTGAAGACTGAGGCAAAAGAAACGCCCATAAAAAATCTATTGACGAACCAGAAGGGAAGAGAAATATAAAGACCCAGACAGATCATTAAAAGTGCATTGCACAAAAGACCCCCTGCAAGGGTACGCTTAATTCCGAAGAGCTCAATCAGTCTTCCGGATAACGGTCCCCCAATTGCTATTCCGGCAAACATGATCGTAGCTGTAAGTCCAATAAGCGGGGTGCTGACCCCGATATTTTCGAGGACGACAGAAGATACCGGCAGAACAATGCCAAATCCCAGCCCTCCGGTAAATATGGCTGCCAGAATCGCGGGTAAGGTGTTCAACTGTTTTTTTGTATTCAGTGCATTCATTATAATTTTTGCTTAGTTGTTTTTTAAGTAGCCGTTTTACGCAGTCTAGAAAAGAAGATATTCTAATTCTAGACAAATAGAAATTATCGTACTGCCTAGGCGGTATGCTAAATTTAAATTCGAAGAAAACCGGGCAATTTTTGAAGAGCAAAAACTTTTTCTACTGTGCGCCTGGATTTGACTTATTCATCATCTTTGAATTTTAAGCTTTCAGTGCATCTTTTGTGATAATGCCTTTTATTCATGAGCATTTGTTAATGATTCAATCTGTGTCATGTTTGAAAAAAAATCACTTCTTCTTCAGCCTTGCTGTTATTCTGTCCCATAAGGCTGTTCTTTTTATGTTGTTTATCCTTCAACTGTTTCAATGAATACTCTGGTTGTGCCGTCTTTATAAAACCCCAGTTTCTTTGCCGCACCGGTGCTTAAGTCAATTATGCGGTTGTCAATGAACGGACCTCTGTCATTAACACGGACAATTATAGATTTTATGTTTTTAAGATTTGTGACCCGAACATAAGCCGGAAGAGGGAGATGCTTGTGCGCCGCAGAAAGTCCGTTTGCATTAAAAGCTCCTCCATTTGCTGTCATTTGGCCCCCTTTTTGGCGGAGAGTTTCATTTCCGTACTAGGAAGCGATTCCTGTTTCTCTGTATGTTTTTGATTTTTCAATTGACATTGGATAGTATTTTTTTCCTCCTACAACATAAGGTGAGTTTTTAACTTTTCCCTGTTTAATAGCCTCCTTTGGAGAAAGTCCGGCCACAGTTTCTATTTCGTTGTGGGTCAGGGGTCAGCTAATTGGGGCTTTTAGTAATGTAAAGGCAAACCCGCCGACCTTGTACATTCTTTTACTCGTTCCTATAGTGGCATTTGTTGTACTTTTTTTGATCTTACAAGTTGTTTTTACAGTATTTCTTGCTAAAGAACATGTATTCCGGAGAATAGAACAGGATATCAGTGGTGGAATTAGAATTATTAGAATAGTTAATTTCAGGATTATATTATTTTTATTATGGATTTTCAGCATGTGATTCAACAGGTTTATTAATGATGATTGGGTTATTAATCCTAGTTTAATCGTTTAAATTTGTTTTTTTATAGCATGAAACAGCCTGGATTAAAAGTAAAAGAGTCCTTTGTTCAAGACACTTACATTTGTTTTAGGCCTTTGTTTTTCTAGTGTGCCGGGGTGTGAAAATTGTTTAATTGACATTAAGGCACGAGGTTTTATATTCTAGCTTAAAACAGATGGTTCTTAAGAGCTTTTATATGGATAAATATAATCTTATAAGTCTGGCCGGTATTTTTATTTTGATGGGTTTTGCCTGGCTTATTTCTTCTGACCGTAAAAATATGAACGGGAGACTTTTGATATGGGGCGTTGTTTTCCAGTTTGTCTTTGCCTGTTTTATATTTCTGGTTCCTGCCGGGTCTAGGTTCTTTTTATTTATCAACTCTGTTATTTTAGAGGTGCTTGATTGTGCCCTTTCTGGCACTGAGTTTGTTTTTGGAAGGCTGGCCCTAGCTCCTGGAACAGTTAATGCTCAAGGCGAAACATCGCTTGGTTTTTTCCTGGCGTTTCAGGCTTTTCCAACCATTATCTTCTTTTCCTCTCTGATGTCTGCCCTATATTATCTTAGGGTAATGCCTGCTCTCATAAAAGGGTTTGCGTATGTTTTCACCCGTTTCATGAGAATTTCCGGTGCTGAATCCTTGTGTGTTTCAAGTAATATCTTTGTAGGTATAGAATCAGCCCTAACCATCAAACCGCATCTTCCTAATATGACAAAATCAGAGCTTTGTACTGTACTGACTGCGGGAATGTCAACCGTGGCTTCAAGTGTGCTTTCTCTTTATGTTATGGCTCTTCAGAAAACCTTCCCTAACATTGCGGCACATCTTATTTCCGCCACAATTCTTTCAGCTCCGGCTGCGCTCATCATGTCAAAGATAATTCTTCCTGAGGGAGAAAATCCTGAGACTTTAGGTGCTAATGTGAAGCCTCATTATGACAGGGACAGTAATATTTTTGAGTCTGTGATAAACGGTGCCAATGCCGGGCTGAGACTGGCAGCCGGTATTATTGCGCTTCTCATCTCGGTTTTAGGTCTTGTGGCGCTGTTTGATCTTGGACTTGGTGTGATAGGTGAAAAGATTAATCTTGTGGCAGGGGTAAGCATTGACTGGTCCTTAAAGGGGCTGCTTGGATATGTGTTTTATCCTTTTGTGCTGATTATGGGTGTTCCTCTTGAGGATGCACGAATTGTAGCCGGAATTATTGGTGAGCGGGCGATCGTTACAGAGGTGACCGCTTATTTCGATCTAGCATCTGCATGTGCTGATGGTTTGATTAAACATGGTCGTTCTTCTGTAATTTCGGCTTATGCCCTTTGCGGTTTTGCGCATGTTGCATCAATGGCCATATTTATTGGTGGTATTTCAGCAATTGCTCCTTCTAAGGTAAAGACTCTTTCTGAGGTTGCATTAAGGGCTTTTATTGCCGCAACTCTCGCATGTTTGATGACGGCATGTATTGCGGGCGCATTTTATAATAAAGGAATAATTCTTTTTTCAGGTGCTTCATAAATAAAAAATGAGATCGTTATCTCCGGACTTTGTCTGTGGTGAGTAAAGATTCAATAAGGAGGAATAATGTTCATACGTGATTTAAAAAGTTGTGAAGAGTTTATGTCTGCAGATGAGGCAATATTAAAGGAGCTTCTTCATCCTGATAAAGCAGACCTTAAGATCGGATACAGCCTTGCACATGCTATGGTTAGGCCGGGCAAGACCACCCTTCCACACAGGCTTAAAACCTCTGAGGTTTACTATATTATGGAAGGAAAGGGCATCATGTATATAGATGGTGAAAGCTCAGGGGTTGGTCCTGGGATGGTGATATATATTCCGCCTGGAGCCAAACAGAACATTCAAAATCTGGGGAACAGGAACCTCACCTTTCTCTGTATGGTTGACCCAGCCTGGAAAGAAGAGGATGAGGAAATCCTTAACAGCTGAAAAGAGCGCTGCGTTTTGTACTAAGAATTCAAGAAAACATAATTGCAGAAGCATAAAATCAGAACTAGGGGTATTGGTTTGTTACACTGGACTCCTGAAATCTATTATTTAATTTATGTTCATACAAGAGATTAAAATAACAATTGAAAAATTCAGCATGCTTAAAAAAGGCGACCATGTGGTGGTTGCGGTTTCAGGCGGCGCGGATTCTGTGGCGCTTCTTTCGGTTTTAAATGCACTCAAAGATGAGCTGGGCATCGCAGTTTCTGCGGCGCATATGGATCATATGATCAGAGGTGATGAATCAAAAAAAGAGATGCTTTTTGTGCAGTCTCTGACAGCTGAGATGGGCGTGAAATGTATCGCAAAAGCAAGG
The DNA here is from genome assembly GCA_024640785.1 of Pseudomonadota bacterium. Taxonomy (GTDB): domain Bacteria; phylum Desulfobacterota; class WTBG01; order CAIYCZ01; family CAIRTM01; genus JAHEEI01. The sequence continues at coordinate 10,596 of JAHEEI010000056.1, read as the reverse complement.
GATGTTTTTGATGTTAAAAATGATGACGGCCTATCTCTTCAAGAAGCAGCAAGAGAAGTCAGGTATGAATTTTTAAGAGAAACCCTTGATATTTTAAAGGCAGACAAGGTGGCTATCGGGCATCACAGGGATGATCAGATAGAGACAGCCCTGATGTGGTTTATAAGAGGCTCGTCTTTAAAGGGGTTAAGCGGTATGCCTCCAGTGAGAGAGGGGCTATTTATAAGGCCTTTGATTGAAACGACAAGAAAGGAGATTGAACAGTATTTAAAAGAGAACAATATTGATTATATCAATGATACTTCGATCAATGAGCAGCAATATCTGAGGAATGATATTCGGCATAATCTCCTTCCGCTTTTAAGGAAAGAATATAATCCTAAGATTGATGACGCCATTTTAAGGATGACAAACCTTTTAAGAGTGGATGATGAGTTTCTTTATAATAGTGCAAAGCAGGCGACGGATGGTTGTATTATTGAGTCGGGGGGTGACCTCTGTGTTTCAATAGAGAAAATAAAAGAATATCCTGAAGCGCTTCATGGCAGGATGGTTATGGACATTGTTTCAAGGATAAAGGGAGACACCCGTGGAATTACTTTTAAACATGTGGATTCTGTGTGCGGTCTTATTTCAGATGGACCTTCAAAGGTCGTGCAGCTTCCCGAAGGCCTATCTGTGTGGCGTGAATATGGCAAGCTGATTTTTACTTATAAACAGGATCAGGAAACGCAATTTAATTTTACATATGACAGTCTGCCGGAAAGTGTGTTTATAGAGAAAGCTGGAATAAAATTGTTTTTTAATGTTCTTAAAAATCCTGATGTAGAAAAACTTTTGAAACAGCGGGAGTCAGGTATTGAATTCCTTAATTTTGAAGAGATAAGGTTTCCCCTTGTTGTAAGAAGTGTTCTTCCCGGTGATCGGTTCTTTCCTCTGGGTATGGAACATAGCAGGAAACTCAAAGATTTTTTCATTGATCTGAAGATTCCGGTTCGAGACCGGAGTAGAATTCCTCTGATTGTGTCAGAAGGGAGGATCGCTTGCTTGTGCGGGTTTCGAATTGATAATCGTTTCAAACTCAAAAAAGGCAAAGCAAAGGTTCTTGAGGTCAGGCTTATTCAGTATTTTTAATGTTGAGAGAGAGCTCTAGTTGTGATATATATCATATATTAATTTTAAAAAAAATTAGCTAATTATAAAATATATAAAAATATTAAACTAGGTTATAAATTATAGAGAAAAAGAATGAATCCTTTCTACAAAAATATGGCTGTATGGATGGTAATTGCACTGGTGTTTATCCTGCTGTTCAATCTTTTTAATCAGCAGGCCGTAACCAGACAGCAAAAAATTATGTTCAGTGATTTTAAAATGGCTGTTGAGCAGGGTGAGGTTAAGCAGGTCACTGTTCAGGGGGATATTATTCAAGGGACGTTTGTCAATGATACGAAGTTTGTAACCCAGTCAATAAATGATTATGACCTGGTCAAGGAGCTTACTGAAAAAGGGGTTTCAGTTGATATAAAACCTGATGAACAGTCCTCATGGTGGATGCAGATATTCATATCATGGTTTCCAATGCTTCTTCTTGTAGGAGTATGGATATTTTTTATGCGTCAGGTATCCGGTGGGGGCGGCAAAGCCATGTCTTTTGGCAAGAGCAAGGCAAAGCTTCTAAATGAAAATCAGCAGAAAATTACTTTTGAGGATGTGGCTGGAATAGATGAGGCTAAAACGGAACTGGAAGAGATTATTGAATTTTTAAAGGAACCAAAAAAATTCACTAAGCTGGGTGGAAAAATCCCTAAAGGAGCAATTCTTATTGGGTCGCCTGGAACAGGAAAGACTCTGCTTGCCCGTGCTATCGCAGGTGAGGCAGGCGTTCCTTTCTTTAGTATCAGCGGTTCCGACTTTGTTGAGATGTTTGTAGGTGTGGGTGCTGCAAGAGTCCGAGATCTCTTCAAAGAAGGTAAAAAGCATGCACCCTGCATTATCTTTATCGATGAAATAGATGCGGTGGGCCGTCACAGAGGCGCAGGGCTTGGCGGCGGGCATGATGAAAGAGAGCAGACCCTCAACCAGCTTCTGGTTGAGATGGATGGATTTGAATCCAGTGAAGGCGTTATTCTGGTGGCGGCAACCAATAGACCGGATGTACTGGATCCTGCTTTGTTAAGGCCCGGACGCTTTGATCGGAGAATCATTGTGTCTATACCGGACATAAGAGGCCGGGAGGGAATCCTTAAGGTTCATACAAAGAAGACACCACTTGACGATGATGTGGATTTGAAACTGATTGCCCGCGGTACACCCGGTTTTAGCGGTGCTGATCTGGCAAATCTTGTAAACGAAGCCGCACTCCTTGCGGCCAGATTTGAACGGAAGACGATTAATCATAGTGATTTTGAGCATGCTAAAGACAAGGTCATGATGGGGGCTGAAAGAAAGAGCATGATCATCAGTCAGGAAGAAAAGAAGCTTACAGCCTATCATGAAGCCGGGCATGCTCTTGTGGCAATGTTGCTTCCTGGAACAGATCCCATTCATAAGGTAACAATTATTCCAAGAGGAATGGCTCTGGGGCTTACCCAGCAACTGCCAATAGATGAGAAACATACCTATCCAAAACATTATCTTGAAAATAGAATTGCGATTTTACTAGGCGGCCGGATTGCCGAGAAAAAGATATTTAATGAGGTCACAACCGGAGCTGGAAATGATCTGGAGAGAGCCACGGATATGGCCAGGAAGATGGTGTGCGAATGGGGCATGAGTGATAAACTTGGACCGCTGACATTTGGCAAGAAAGAAGAACAGATATTTCTCGGCAAAGAGATAGCCCAGCATAGAAATTTTAGTGAGGCCATTGCCGTAGATATAGACAATGAGATAAGAAGGATCATAGATGAAAACTGTGAAACATCAACAAAGCTGTTAACCGATAATATAGAGACGCTTAAACGAATTGCTGAAAATCTGCTTGAGCGTGAAACGCTGGATACGGAAGAGTTAACAGCGATTCTTAATGGTGAGGACTTAAGGGCACAGGCGCAAAACGGAACGGATTCTTCATCAAAAGACAAAAAAGATGAGCCTGAAGAAAATAAAAAAGCAGAGTCGGAAGAAAATAAAAAAAAAGATAATATTGTTACAGAGACCGAATCTTAGGTCGTGAGGCAGTTTTAGTTTGATTTTGAATGCGGAATGAAATTTATTTTCTTCCGCATTTTATATTTGTGGATTAGCTGTCTGGAGGAAGAATTATATGGGAGACAGAGAAAATTTATTTCCTCATCCTGTTTTGATTGGGAATAAAATCCTAGATTTCAGTAAACGTTCCTATGTTATGGGTATCCTTAACGTTACCCCTGATTCATTTTCAGATGGTGCGAAATTTTTTGATCTTGATGATGCAATTAAATATGGTATGAAAATGGCGGAGCAGGGTGCTGATATCATTGATGTGGGCGGTGAATCCACCAGACCCGGGGCTGATCCCATTTCAGCTGATGAAGAGATACAAAGGACAGTGCCCTTAATAAGAGAACTGTCTAAACGAACTGATATCCCTTTATCAATTGATACAACAAAAGCTGATGTGGCCAGAAAGGCGCTTGATGCAGGTGCTAAAATAATAAATGATATAAGTGCGCTGAGGGCAGATCCCGGGATGGTTAATGTTGCTGGGTCTTATAAGGCATCAGTTGTTCTAATGCACATGCTGGGTTCTCCCAAAACAATGCAGCAAAACATATGTTATGATTCCATTATAGATGATATAACTGAATTTCTAAAAGAACGGGTTGATTTTGCAATCAATAATGGTGTCGAACGAAAAAAAATAATTATTGATCCCGGAATAGGCTTTGGCAAATCAATTGAAAATGACAACTTTGAAATAATCAGGAAAATGCGAAAGTTCGGTTCACTGGGGCTGCCTGTTCTTGTCGGACCTTCCCGGAAGGCGTTTATAGGAAGGCTTCTAAATGCTGATGTTGATAAGAGGGATATTGGTACACTGGCGGCAGTTTCTATTGCCATTCATAATGGGGCAAATATTGTTAGAGTGCATAATGTTCCCCAAACTAAAATGGCAGCTAAAATTGCTGATGCGGTTGTAAGGTCAAAAATATAAAATAAGCCGAACCCTGAACCTTTAAATCTCCAAATCCTTCAATTTGTGCTTTGAATAAATAATACTATAATGTATATAACTAATATAAATGATGTAATGCATATATGAGTTATAGGAGATATCATGTCAAAACTTGTAGTTAATGTTGATCACGTCGCAACAGTCAGGCAAGCCAGGAGGATAACAGAACCTGATCCGGTAACAGCTGCTGCTCTTGCCGAGCTTGCAGGCTGCCATGGGATTATTGTTCACTTAAGAGAAGACCGCCGGCATATTCAGGAAAGAGATGTTGAGATTTTAAAAAAAACAGTTCAGACAAAGCTTAACCTTGAGATGGCAGCTGTTCCAGAGATGGTCAAGCTCGCGGTCAGAATAAAGCCGGAAATGTCCTGCCTGGTGCCGGAAAAAAGAGAAGAACTGACTACTGAGGGCGGACTCGATGTCTATGGACAGGTAGAGAACTTAAAGGGTATTGTGGAAGAACTGAAGTCTGCAGAGATTCTGGTGAGTCTTTTTGTTGATGCCGATAAAAATCAGCTGGATGCTTCTAAAGAAGTCGGCGCTGATTATGTTGAAATACACACCGGTCATTACAGTGGCGCCATAACCTCAGAAGAAGAGATTTTAGAATTCGAAAAAATTAAAAAGGGCATAGAATATGCGGATTCAATAGGACTTAATGTGAATGTAGGGCATGGTCTAAACTATGTTAACACTCAGAGGCTTGTTCCAATAAAACAGATACAGGAATTCAGCATCGGGCACAGTATTATCGCCAGAGCGGTTTTTGTGGGAATTGGTCAGGCGGTAAGGGAGATGCTGGATATTATTAATGGAAGGCTGTGAACGACACTGCCAGGAGCCGATTTCAGCGAACTTTTAATGTTCATTACTTCGGCTGTAAGAGGGAAAAACCTGTGTATATAGTAACTGCAGATCAGATGAAAGAGCTTGACAGGCGAACAATCCAGGAGATTGGTATTCCTGGGGCTGTATTAATGGAAAATGCAGGCAGGGGTACTGTTGAAGAGATTCTGTACCATTTTCCCCATAAAAAGAAAGGGCCAGTTCATGTTCTTTGCGGCAGGGGAAATAATGGTGGTGACGGTTTTGTGATTGCCAGATATTTTTTTAATTATGGTGCGGATGTAAAAGTCTTCCTGTTTGATTCAGCTAATAAGGTTGTTGATGAGGCAAAAGTTAACTTAGATGCATATGTCAATATGGGAGGAAATATTATTGAAATACAGGATGAAAGTGTTTTTCAAAGGGTTCAGAATGAGCTGGGTATGGCCGGGATTATTGTTGATGCACTTCTCGGAACCGGTTTGTCATCTGAAGTCAAAGGGCTTTACAGGACTGTAATTGACCAGTTAAACAGCCTTCAAAATATTCCGATCGTATCTGTTGATGTGCCGTCAGGGCTTGATGCCACAACTGGTAGAATTCTTGGATCTGCTGTAAAGGCAACGCTGACCTGTACATACGGGCTGCCTAAAATCGGTCATTTTACGTATCCCGGTCGAGAAATTACCGGTGAGCTTGAAGTGATTGATATCTGTATACCTGCATCAGTAGTTGAAGCATCAGGGATTAAAACATTTATACAGAAAGAAGATGATTTTATGGGGCTTATACCTGCTCGGAAACCTGATTCCCATAAAGGTACATATGGACATGTGCTTGTTCTTGCCGGGTCTCCCGGGAAGACAGGTGCTGCTTCAATGGCAGGAAATGCTGCCATGAGAGCAGGGGCAGGTCTTGTTACCCTTGGTGTGCCGGACAGCTTGAGACATATTGTTGAGGAAAAAACAAAGGAGGTTATGACAGAGCCTTTGCCGGATGTTGATGGTGGGTATCTTGGAATTGATTCCTGGCAGAAGTTAGCTGAAATGTTAAAGCGTAAAAGCGTTGCAGTTGTGGGCCCGGGTCTGTCAGACAGGTCTGAGACGGGTGAGCTTGTCTTAAAACTTATTGAAGAGGCTGATGTTCCGTTGGTGATTGATGCGGATGGGCTTAACCTGGTGGCAAAAAATAAAGACGTGCTGAAAAAAGCTAAAAGGTCTCATGTGCTTACTCCCCATCCGGGAGAGATGTCAAGGCTGACTGGTTTGTCAGTAAAGGAAATTCAGGAGAACAGGATAAGTTCGGCTTCTGTATTTGCAAAGGAATTTGGGGTGATTCTTGTTTTAAAGGGAGCAACCACAGTTATAGCAGAGCCTAAAGGGAAAACATTCATAAATACAACCGGCAACCCGGGTATGGCAGGCGGGGGTATGGGTGATGTGCTGACCGGTTTTATCTCCGGGCTGATTGCTCAGGGTATATCCCCTCTTAATGCATCAAGAATGGCTGTTTTTATTCACGGGGCTATTGGCGATTTTATTGCAGAAAGTAGATCGAAAATAGGAATACTGGCTTCTGACATAGCGGAAAAGATCCCCGAATTTCTTAAGCAGTATATTAAAAAAAATTGATATTATATGGAATTTTCATTTACAACAAAGAGTCATGAAGAAACAGTATGTGCAGGAAAAAGACTTGGCAAAGTCGTTGAAACGGGCTGTGTGGTGGGTCTGATTGGTGATCTTGGCGCAGGCAAAACCTGTTTTGTAAAAGGTGTGGCCAATGGTCTAAATGATGTGCCGGTAACAGAGGTTACCAGCCCGACTTTTACCATACTTCAGGCATATGAAGGGGATGTTCCCTTGTACCATTTTGATGTTTACCGGCTGGAAGGTGTAAACGATCTTGGAGATATTGGCTTTGATGACTATGTTTACGGACAGGGGGTGTCTGTTATTGAATGGGCAGATAAAATAATAGAGGCGCTTCCGGAAGAACGGATGTTAATAGAGATTAAATTAAAAGCAGATGGAAACAGGTATTTCAAATGCAGTGTTAAAGGTGAAAAACATGAAGCGGTTCTTGATAAATTTATAAAAAGGCAGGGGGAGTTGATCTATGGGTAAAGTTTTTTTATACGATGCGACCCTGAGAGAGGGAAACCAGGCCGAAGAGATTTCTTTTTCAGTTGAAGACAAAATTCGCATTACAAGTAAACTGGATGAGATCGGTATTGATTTTATTGAAGGTGGTTGGCCGTCTTCAAACCCTAAAGATTTTAATTATTTTAAAGAAGTTAAGTCTCTTGATTTGAAGCACTCCATTGTGACGGCATTTGGAAGTACGGCAAAACCGGGGGTCTTGATTGAAAAGGATGTAAATCTCAATGACCTTCTACATGCCGATACAGAGGCGGTTACCATATTTGGGAAGTCCTGGGATCTTCATGTGATCGATGTCCTGGGTATTGATAAAGACGAGAATTTAAAACTTGTTGAAGAATCAGTTATATTTCTTAAAAAAAGAGTAAGCCGTGTTTTTTTTGATGCCGAACATTTTTTTGACGGGTATAAGGCCAATCCGGAATATGCTGTAAAGGTGCTGAAGCACGCTGTGAACGGCGGAGCAGAATGTATGGTTTTGTGTGACACCAACGGCGGAACCTTACCCTTTGAGATCGAGGATATTGTCGCTGAGGTAAAAAAACAGATCTCTATTCCTCTTGGCATCCATGCTCATAATGATTGTGAGGTTGCGGTGGCAAACACACTTTCAGCCGTTAGGAGCGGATGCCTGCATGTCCAGGGAACCATGAATGGTTATGGTGAACGATGCGGCAATGCAAATTTATGCTCCATTATTCCTGATTTAAAGATCAAAATGGGCCGGGAGTGTCTGTCTGACAAAGGCTTAAAAATGCTCCATGAAACTTCTCGGTTTGTGAGCGAACTTGCAAATCTTCAGCCATTAAAACATCAACCTTTTGTAGGTGATAGCGCCTTTGCCCATAAGGCTGGTGTGCATGTGAGCGCTGTAACAAAAACTTCTGAAACATATGAGCATATTCTGCCGGAACTTGTGGGTAATACCCAGAGAGTTCTTGTCTCTGATCAGGCCGGCAAAGCCAATATTCTTCAGAAAGCAAAAGAGTTTAATCTTGATATTGAAAGCAATGATCCTCGGGCTAAAGATATCTTATCAGAACTTAAAGTCTTGGAAAAAGAGGGCTTTCAGTTTGAAGGTGCTGAGGCTTCTTTTGAGCTTCTTATGAGGAAAGCGATGGGGCTTGACAGGAAGTATTTTGATCTGATCGGTTTTAGAGTAATCATTGAAAGAAAAGAAGAGTGTCAGTTGATGGCAGAGGCCACAATAATGGTACGTGTGGGTAACAAGGTTGAGCATACGGCTGCGCTTGGAAACGGTCCTGTGAACGCAATTGATAATGCCCTTAGAAAGGCACTTGAAAAATTTTATCCTCAGCTAAAGGATACCTCTCTTATTGATTATAAAGTACGTGTTCTTTCAAGTGGAGAAGGGACAAAGGCTCGTGTAAGGGTGCTTATAGAGAGTGGAGATGAAAAAGACAAATGGGGAACAGTAGGGGTTTCTGAAGATATAATAGAAGCTAGCTGGCAGTCTTTAACAGACAGTATCATTTACAAGCTCCTTAAAGATGAAAGAGCTGACGCATGAAAGTGAGGGTTTTTTCTTCGTCACAGCTTTTAGTGGTTTCTGTATTAATTATGTTTCTTTCTGGAGTTTTAGCTGCTAGGTCTTTTTATTTTAAAGATGATAAGAATAATATTTTCTTAAAAAGACCTGAATATGTGTATGAAGTAAGTGGTGAGGTAAAAAAACCAGGATTTTATTCATACCATGAAAAGCAGTCAATTCAAAAGCTAATAAATGCTTGCGGTAGATTATCAGATGGAATAGAATTTACAGGCTTGAACAAAAAGCTTAAAAGCGGTACGAGAATTATTTTAACTGATAAAATAAAAATCGAAAGCCTGGATGCAAGTGCCCGAATAAATTTTTTTCTGCCCATTAATGTAAATCGGGCTTCAATTGATGATCTCTCATTAATACCGGGTGTGGGAAGAAAAACAGCGGAATCCATTGTTTGTTTTAGGGATAAAAATAATGGTATAAACGATCTGCACGAATTGGTCAATATAAAGGGGATCGGGGAAAAAAGGCTTAACAGGATATTGCTTTATTTGAGTGTTGATAGCGGTGTTTAAACAAGAACATATTTGACGAAGGGAGCAGTAATGGCAAAAGAAGTAGAACAGACTGAACCAATTGTTTTGTTGCTGGTAAAAGCAAAGGATTATGTTAAAGAAAACCTGAATCAGATTGCGTCAATAGGATCAATACTTCTTATTATTGCCGCTGGTTTTGGTTACTGGCAATACACTTCATTAAAAGCAGAAAAGGAATCTTTTTCAAGTTTCAGCAGGGCCCTGACAATAATGTCAAAGGATGTAAAGACCGAGACTGAAAGAGCAGTTGAAAACCAGCAGGCGCTTGAAATCTTCAAGGGTGTTGTGGAAAAATATCCCGGAACAAAAACCGGGACTGCATCCCTGTATTATTCAGGTAACTGCAGCTTAACCTTACATAACTATGATGATGCCATAGATTATTATAATAAATTCTTAAATAAATCAGATAGATCATTTATATATCTGAGAGCCCTTGCGTATGAAGGCCTTGGTTATGCGTATGAAGGTAAGGGTGAATTTGCCAAAGCAATTGAATGGTTTGAGAAGCAGAAAAACGAGGGTAAGGATGTGGATATATCCGGGGCGCTTTTAAATATTGCCAGGGGTTATGAGCTTTTGGGTGATAATGTCTCTGCCTGCAAGTATTACACGGATTTTAAAAATGAGTATGTATCTTCATCTTTTATTGAAACAGTTCAGATGAAGATCAGTGACCTTTGTGCAGGGAATAGTAAAGGGTAAATATTTTAAAGGTGACTAAGCAGGCCTTAAGGATGTTCAAATTTGTGAAACCCTGAGCTTGACCTTATAAGAATAATCTAGTTTTAACTTAATCTGACAAAAAGCTCTTATTAAAAATATCCACTAGCCAAATAACCAGTTTTTCACATAACTAAAAGGAGTATACACTTTTTTCAGTATTGTGAGAATTAAAGTTATTATCGCTACTGTTGGCCGGAGTGTTTTATGAAAGCCCGATTCTGATGTTGAGGCTGGGCGAAACAAATCATCATATTAATTTATTTACCGGGAAGCTCCGTTCTTTTTCGAAGAGCTTCACTTTTGACTACCTCTAAAACGTACAGGATAACTTAAGTAATCTTTACTCCAATAGTTTACTCAGAATTTCTCAAATTCCTTTTATATACTAAATTCGATTTTCCTTTCAAAATTCTTTCTAATAGATAATATTCAAATATAAGTTATATGTTCATATAAATCTATCGGAATTATAGCTTAGATAGACTCACTATTTTTCATATAAAAAAAATAAATAGTACTATATTTATTGACTTTTTAACCAATTAAGTATTATTATATTAATTAAATATAAGCTTTTAAAATTTTTTAATGGTAACTAACGGGAGGGGTTATTATGAAAAA
>JAHEEI010000203.1 GCA_024640785.1 Pseudomonadota bacterium | reverse complement strand
TGCGTGAAGCTTTAACCACTTCGATATGCAGGCATGTGGTTAGGTTAATTGTGTTAACATTGTTATTTTGCTGTAGGTGCCTAGAAAAGATTTTATCCCATTCTCTCTAACCCTACTGTTTCATAAATCACACAAGAAGAAATCGACCATCGACAGACAATACAGGAAATAAACCTCTTTTATTTTTCATCACAAACTCTAATTATTCAGCAGGGCATAGGTGACAGCCATTAACTTATTGACAAAAACTAACAGACTGTTATTCTTTGTCCCCATCTGAATTTATTAAACAAAAAATAATAAAGAAAGAAAAGTTATGAAAACAAAAAGTAATATCCGTGATTTAACTAAAGAAGAGACTGTTGACTTTTTGAAGTCACAGCGAGTAGGGACTCTCTCTTTAAACGACAGAGAAAGTTCTTATGCGGTTCCTTTGGCCTATTTTTTTGATAATGATACTGTCTTTTTAACTCTGGGACCGGAAGGACGCAAACATAACTATATCAACGCAAATCAAAACGTTTGTTTTTCGGTATTTGAGGTGAAACCTGGAGCTGTGGGTACCACAAGCATGTGCTGGAAATCGGCAATCTGCGAAGGCAAACTGGAGCGAGAAACAGATCCGGATGAACTGACCCGGACGGTTCGGCTGGGTGAAAAGGCGATGGGAATGCCAGAGGGGACCTGGCAGAAGCTTCTTGAAATAACTCTCAAAAATCCTGCTATCTCCAATTTCTGGAAAGTCAAAATTATCTCAATCGGCGGCAGGGGAGTCGAAGGGTTTAAGGAAGAGTTTGAAGAAGGCTAAATAACGCAACTGTCCACTTTCCCTTGAACAGATACAATATATACATATTGAAGTTATGGCGCGTAATATGGATTTTAGGTTATGTTAAAGTTAAAAAAGAAGGTTGCAAATTAAAAACCTTAATTTATTACTCCTCAACTAACTCAATAAAGATCCCGTCAGTGTCCTTAGGATCAAGGTATGCAATTTTAGCCTTCCCTGTATCAAATATGCCTTCCTTGGTAATATAGCCTAAATGAACCCCCTTTTTTTCCATTTCCTTGACCGCTTGTTCTACATCCTTAACCTGAACTGCTATATGGTTTATTCCTTCAGACATATCACTTGTCATTTCTTTGAAATAGTCTGATATGGGCTGTATCAATTCCAGTTCTGTCCCGCCCACCGGAACAAATGCAAAGGCACCCGCCCCTCCTGTATCATCAGGATGCATCATGCGGATATCACCATCCTTTAAATCAAATAGTTTTTTGAACATATTTACTGACTTATCCATGTCTTTTACAAAATAACCTACATGTTTTAACTTAATTATCAGTTCATTCATATTCATAAGTTTTATCTCCTAAATTTTCGCCTAAATAATAAAGGTTTAGTCAAACAACTTTCAAGTTTTGGCACGTTATTTTTTCTATTGGTTTTGCTAAGGTTACGAATGGTTATGTGAAAAAGACAGAGTCGAAACCCTGCCCTCGTATTCTAAACTAATAGTAAAAAATTTTAATAATTTCTAATCAGAGGTCGCTGTAAAGTCATAAGGTTGAACTACTGCTTGAGGAATATCGACCCATTTGAAACTACTAAAGCTGTAACCAAGATAAACAGGGCTGACCAAATACCTGCCATTTTCAAGGTTGCCAATTGTATAGTAGCCCTGTGCATCAGTTGTTGCAGTTGCGTAGGGCTGATCTGCGCCGCAATCGACAATATATATGGTTACGGTAACACCTTCCTGAACAGCTCCCGAGATAGTGCCATAAATTGTGTTATTCTCCTTGCCCAGCTTGTTATTTGCCTCCAGTTCATCAGCTACGAAAATGAGGTCCAGTTCTTCAAGAGTACTTCTTTTTGGCCAGCCGGTAGCTTTTTCCCAGCCTTCCAGCTGATAGTACCGGGTCTTGAACTCTTCAAACTGATCTTTATCCAGCTTGCGTCCGGTAACCAGCGTATAGGACCATTGACCGTCTTCATACCAGGGCTGATAATACTGATTCATCGGGAACTCCCCGACATAGGGCTGCTGGTATATAAACTCAGCGAAATGGACCATGTCCCTGTGGCGGCCTTGCAGGGTCCAGATCGCGTTATCTAGGTTCCATATTTTTCTGCCCGTCTCGATCCCATTTTCAAAAGTAATCGTCTTGCCGGTCACCGAGTTAAAAAACTTTGGTTCCCCTTCTCCGGTCATCCCTTTATTATCCGGCCCCTTGGTATTGATAAAATCCGGCCAGCGGTTATCGCAAAAAAGAATCGATTCCTTCCAGAAACGGGTATAATACCGGTGCCAGGCAACCAGTTTAGCCACATGTTCGGAATACAGGTTTTCGGTATTTGAATCCAGCATCAGAAGGTCATCATCATAAGGTTTCAGTTTTTGGCTGATAATGGTCACCGCCTCTTCAGCACCCACCGGTATGTCTGTTCCGAACATTTTAGAAATGAAGTTTTTCCAGTAAACCATGGTAAAACAGTGTTCATTGATATCCCGGTCGCCAAGGATTGAACCGTATCCCCAGGAAATTTCCGTTCGGGGATCATAATTATGTGTCGGCATCCCCCAGTATGCGTAATCAAGAAGACCGGTGGACAAATCCTCGTTCAAGCGCCCCCAGCGCTGCGCTGCCCGGTAAAGTCCTTCTGCGATATCATCACCAATTCCTTCTCTTTTTGCAATCAAGTCACACAAATCTTCCCAAAAAGAAACCGTATTAAAAGCTAAATCACAGTCAATTTCCTTGCCCGGTCCGAGCACACCCAGTTCTTGCAGTTTCGGCAGGTAAACCTTGATTTTTGCCATTTCGCTTGCGTTGATTCCATATTTCTGGGTCAGGCTGGTAGGGATAAAGGCCTCCCCGCTTTCCTTTTCGCCAACCGTGGTTTGGTTGTACTGATATGTCTCTACGCACATGGAACCATTCTTCAGTGGATTTTCAGACTGTTCATGACAGCCCCGATGGCATCCGGGACAGGCATGCAGGCGGGCGTTACCGCCGAAAGGCCATCCTATCTGGTCATGCCCATCCACGCCGAACCATGACCAAAAGGTAGATGATGCGAATGTCTCTTCTTCATTGTACAAATCATTTCCGTAAGTCCGTTGAGCCCAGAGACGGGCATCAAACAAAGCCTTTGGATCGGCAACACCGATACTGCCGGTACCAATCACGCTGATTGCCTTCAATTGCTTAGCCCCCAGCACGCCGCCGAAACCTCCCTGTCCAGCGCCGTGTCCGCTGTCATGTATCAGCGTGGCAACCCGGGCCTTAACTTCTCCAGCAGGTCCAATGGCGACAACTGCCGGCCACTGCGTTGTTCGGGACCCAGCATTTTCTGAAATGATTTCTGTCCAGTCATCTAGGGTTTCTGTACCTGTAACCTCTTTCCATATCTGCTTCTGGGTTTCCCAGGTATCCTTTCCCCAAAGGGCCTGTGCATCCCTGATCTGCACATTATTGTTTCGGATATCGATCCAGACAGGATTATTCGCCTGCCCCTGCACCGCAATGCCATCCCACCCGGCATATTTCAGCATAGCGGCAAACCGGCCCCCGAAATTACTTCGTGTAAACCACTCTGGATAGGTCTGCACCCCTATCCCCTGTACTTCTGTTCTGGAACCCGCACCCGGAACCATGGTACCGGCTAGCGGAGAAGTCATAAAAGTAACAACATTTTCAGGATCAAATCCGCTTATGGTCTTGTCCTCAACCAGATCCCAGAATATTTTCGACCCAATCCCGTGACCGCCCCCCCACTCTTCGTAGTCGGAGGTATTAAGAATCTCAATTTCTTGAGTTGTTAAATTAATTTTAAGAATTTTTCCCACGTAACCATTCATGATTTAGGCTCCCATTCATTACTACAACAGTTAATCGATTGAATATCCAAGGCGTTCCCATTCCTCCCCCCTGAGGTTGACACTGTATCCTGTATCACCTTCCTGAACCGGGGTTTGTGTAGTGAAAATGATTGCATCTAGTGGACAGATCTCAACACATGCTTTTTCACCGTTAAGGCCGCCGGTTGAATTCCAGTATGGTGTTTTAGCGCACAGGTCACATTTTTGAGAATGATTGTCTTTAAAATTCCAGATTGTTCTGCCGGGCTTATATGGACAGGCACTCACACAGCGTTTACAGCCAATGCACT
>JAHEEI010000202.1 GCA_024640785.1 Pseudomonadota bacterium | reverse complement strand
TATTTTGATGTGAGCAGTTTTAAGGAATATGGAAAACTTTCCGGCAAGGATACGGACAGCCTTTTGTCGGGAGCACGGGTCGATGTTGACGAGAGAAAAAAGAGTCCTGTTGATTTTGCGCTGTGGAAGAACAGTAAAGAAGGCGAGCCTTCCTGGGAATGTCCCTGGGGAAAAGGCCGGCCGGGGTGGCACATTGAATGCTCCGTGATGAGTAAGAAATATCTCGGGGACACCTTTGATATCCACGGCGGCGGCATGGATTTGATCTTTCCTCATCATGAAAATGAGATTGCCCAGGCTGAATGCGCATCAGGTAAAGAATTTGCCAGGTACTGGGTTCATAACGGATTTGTTAATATCGATAAAGAAAAGATGTCAAAGTCGTTGAAGAACTTTTTAACCATACGCGACGTGCTGAAGGATTATAACTATGAAGTCATAAGGCTGTTTTTGGTTTCCAGCCACTATCGCAGTCCCGTTGATTTTTCACACCAGAACCTGATTGAGACAAAGATCGGTCTTGACCGTTTTTACTCTGTTTTAGCTGACCTTGATAACCATGACCTTTTTACAGAGACAAGTGATGGTTTAGACGATGAAAAATTAATGAGAGAGCTGGATTCTTTTTCTGATAAATTTAAGGAAGCAATGGATGATGACTTTAATACCGCGGCAGCTGTCGGGCATCTTTACTCCCTGACACGTTTACTTAATACGGTTATTGATACCTCAAAAAAGAACAAAGGCAAAATGTCCTATTTGATCGCGGAGAAAGCAAAGAAAGCCTTTAATGAAACGGGTAATGTGTTCGGTCTTTTTCAGACGGCGCCGAACAAATATTTTGATACCCTGAAAAAAGAAGGCCTTGCTTCAAGCGGAGGTTCTGAAGAGGAAATAGAGCGGCTTATTGCTGAGAGAAGTTCTGCAAAAAAGGAAAAGAATTTTGCCCGTGCCGATGAGATCCGAGATATTCTCACTGAAAAAGGAATTATTCTTAAAGATACGCCCCAGGGAACGGCGTGGAGCTTTAAGAATAACTAACCATTCATTTCTCACCATTCTCCTGTCAATATGGATTTTCAACTCGTATCCGACTATATGCCCAAGGGGGATCAGCCTGCAGCTATAAAAAAACTGGTGCAGGGTGTGCTAAGCGGAGAAAAGCACCAGGTACTTCTCGGGGTGACCGGTTCGGGTAAAACCTTTACCATGGCTAATGTCATTCAGGAGATACAGAAGCCCACGCTTATTTTTGCACCCAACAAGACTCTGGCTGCACAGCTTTACGGTGAATTTAAAAAGCTCTTTCCAAACAATGCGGTCGAATACTTTGTAAGCTACTATGACTACTATCAGCCGGAAGCCTACCTTCCAACAACAGATACCTACATCGAAAAAGATTCCTCCATTAATGACGAGATAGACCGGATGCGTCATGCAGCCACATCATCTCTGCTTCAGAGAAGAGACGTGATTGTTGTTGCCAGTGTTTCCTGTATTTATGGTCTGGGCTCCCCAAAGGACTATGAAGAAATGCTTGTTCTGGTAAAAAACAGAACAGATGTTTCCAGGGACGATCTTCTGTCCTGGCTGGTGGAAATACAGTACGAGCGCAATGACCTTGATTTTCACCGGGGCACTTTCAGGGCAAGGGGCGATATTGTTGAGATCTTTCCCGCCTATTCGGAGACAAGCGCCATAAGGGTTGACTTCTTTGGTGATACAATTGACGCCATAACCGAGGTGGACTCTTTAACCGGAAAGACCCTCCGACAGCTTAAACATGTCCATATCTACCCCAACAGTCATTATGTTACCACCAAGAACAATATGAAGCGAGCCATTGAAAATATAACCCTAGAGCTTAAAGACCGGATTAAATTCTTTGAAGCCCGAAACCAATTGATTGAAGCGCAGAGAATCCGAGAAAAAACAAATTATGACCTTGAGATGATGCAAACCATTGGTTATTGCAGCGGAATTGAAAATTATTCGCGTCAGCTTGATAACCGAAAGAAAGGTGAACCGCCGGCTTGTCTTTTAAATTATTTTCCGAAAGACTATCTTCTGTTCATTGATGAATCGCACATCGCGGTTCCCCAGATCCGTGGGATGTTTTTTGGCGACAGGGCACGGAAACAGAATCTGGTTGATTTTGGTTTTCGTCTCCCCTCAGCACTTGATAACCGGCCCCTCGGGTTTGAAGAGTTTGAAAAGGTGGTTAACCAGACAGTTTATGTTTCTGCGACACCTGCGGATTATGAGAAAGAAAAAGCCGGCGATAAAATAGCAGAACAAATTATCCGCCCTACTGGGCTTATGGATCCGGCAATTGATGTCCGGCCGGTTTCGGGACAGGTGGACGACCTTCTCGATGAAATCAGAAAACAAGTCAAAAAGGGTGACCGAACCCTGGTGACGACGCTTACAAAAAGGATGTCCGAAGATTTGACAGAGCACTACCGTGAGCTTGGAATTAAGGTTGAGTATCTCCATTCGGAAATAGATACCCTTGAAAGAATAGAAATTATTCGAAACTTGAGACTGGGAAAATTTGATGTGCTGGTTGGCATAAACCTTTTAAGGGAGGGCCTTGATATTCCGGAAGTTTCCCTGGTTGCGATCTTTGACGCGGATAAGGAAGGGTTTCTCCGTTCTCAACGTTCGCTTATCCAAACCTGCGGGCGAACCGCTCGTAATGTTGAGGGCCGGGTCATCCTTTACGCGGATGTAATGACTGGAAGCATAGAGGCAACCATTCGTGAGACAGTAAGGCGCAGAGAGATACAGAGAAAATATAATAAAGATAACAACATTACCCCGGAATCCGTAAAGAAGGATATCATAAATATTATGGGTTCGGTATATGAACATGACTATGTGACCGTTCCTGTTGCGGCAGAGGACAAAGAATCTTACCTCACAGGAAAAGATCTGTCCCGGCTCATAAAATCGATGAAAAAAGAGATGCTTGATGCTGCAAAGAATCTGGAATTTGAAAAAGCGGCAGAGATCAGAGACAGGATTCTTGAGCTGGAAAAAGCGGGTCTTGAAATCTAATTTAAGATAATGACAGGTTATGTTAACGCCGGGTTTTGTTAAGGTTACGAATGGTTATGTTAAATAAATAATTAAACGTAGCATTTAAAAAACTAGAAAAATAAGATAAATGTTTTACACCCAACTTTTCCAAAACCATTATGGATTAATCCTGAAAAGATTAGAAAAATCAGTTGTTAGGCATTGTGCTCGCTATTAAAGAATAATTTTCATTTCTAAGTATTAAGCCAACGTTACACATCAAAATATTTGTGTGTGAAAATTAAAGAGCTTCTTTCCAAAAAGTATTCATAATCTCAGGAAGCACTCTTCTTCTGTCACCAAGCATCCGACGCTTAATCATATTTCCATGTCTCCTCGTGTCGTGGTCAAGGCTTTCGTATCTAAGAAAAAAACGCCTGTCTTCAACTTTTCTCCTGTCAACGGATGAGCGAATCTGAAAAATTACTTCAGCTTTATTATTCCCCATAAATAGATTTCTCTCCTCATGTTTAGTTTACTGTTCCATCGGTCAACAAAGAACAAGCATTAGCAATAATAAACTTCACCATCCCAACGTGGGACTATATAAGATCATGAATAACCAGTGATCAAATGCTTAATCGTTACCAGTATGGCATGCCCCCTACTTTTATTTGAGCAAGAATTTTTATTTAACGAGACAGATGCCCGAGCATAATAGGCCCTGCGGAATTTGTCAGGAAACAGGCCAGAAATAATTCCTTTAATTCCAGGCTCATCTAGATGGATGCACCCAGATAAATATAGGTGTATCCACCTAGAAATTATCTTGCATTTAGCCCACTTTTTTGTTATTATTTTTATAATTTTAAATAAAAGAGATCTTTTTTGAATAATAAAAAATTATATATTTAACAATAACTATTACTAAATAATACCAAAAGGAGGGTTAGATGAAGGTAAGGTCAAACACATTTATTAAGGAATTTTTAGCTCTTTTATGTGTCTTATTTTTTACGGTTAATTACGCAACTGCGCAAAATATCCCAGCTGCATTGGAGAGTATCACAGCTGATGATGGTTCAGTATGGGAACGTGTTAATGTTCCCGGGTTTGACGCAGTCGACAATATTTCTGTGGTTGCTATGGCAGAATATCAGAGTCGGTTGTATGCCATGACCC
>JAHEEI010000201.1 GCA_024640785.1 Pseudomonadota bacterium | reverse complement strand
GCGGGGTATCCGCGCTGCTGTTACGCGGCAGACCGTTCCGGGCATATGGTTTTGCATACCCTTTATGAGCGGTCTGTTCAGACAGGGGTTAAGGTTTATGAAGAATGGCTCGCAATTTCTCTGGCAGTTGAAAATGACCGTATCCACGGTGTGGTGGCCATGGAAATGGCAACCGGCAGGCTTGAAGTGATCAGCGCTAAAGTGGTTGTTCTTGCCACCGGCGGATACGGCCGTATTTTTTCCCGCAGCAGTAACGCGCTTATCTGTACCGGTTCAGGGATTTCGCTGGCCTATGAGGCCGGTGTGCCCATAGAAGATATGGAGTTTGTTCAGTTTCATCCCACCACCCTTTACGGCACCAATATCCTCATGAGTGAAGGCGCAAGAGGTGAGGGCGGATACCTGGTGAATAACAAGGGTGAGCGTTTCATGGAAAAATACGCGCCATCAGCCATGGAACTGGCGCCCCGAGACATTGTTGCCAGAAGTATCCAGACTGAGATCAATGAAGGCCGCGGATTTAATGATGAGTATGTGCATCTGGACTTAAGACATCTCGGCAGAGAGAAGATCTTAGAGCGACTTCCGGGTATCCGGGAAATCGCCCTGGATTTCGGCGGTGTGGAGCCGATTGACGAACCGGTTCCGATTCAGCCGGGCCAGCACTATTCCATGGGCGGTATTGATACCAATGTCCGCGGTGAAACCAGAGTCAACGGTCTGTATGCGGCCGGTGAATGCGCCTGTGTATCGGTTCACGGTGCCAACCGTCTGGGCGGCAACTCGCTTCTGGATACCACGGTTTTCGGAAAACTGGTGGCTGAGGCGATCCCCAAATACCTTGAAGGCGGTGTCAAAGATCCGGATGACAGTGTGCTGAATTCAGAGCTTAAAAAACAGGAAGAAATTATCGCAAATATTATTTTCCGCGATCCGTCCGGAGAGACGGTGGGGACAATATTAAATGAGATGCGGGAAACCGTATTTCATAAATGCGGAGTCTTTAGAGAGAAAAAGCTTCTTGAGGAAGCTTATACCAAAGTTAAAGACCTTAAAGACAGATATAAAAATGTCGCCATCCAAAACGGTGCTTCGCGCCGATATAATCCGGGGCTGATGAATGTCCTTGAACTGCGCGGAATGCTGGATATGGCCGAGCTGATTGTGGCGGGTGCGATTCCCAGAGAAGAATGCCGAGGTGCGCACTGGAGGCTTGATTTCCCCGGACGCGATGATGAAAACTGGTTAAAACACACGATAGCTGAATATTCTCCAGAAGGACCGAAATTCAGTTACACAGATGTGGAGATAACGGATTATGAGCCTAAAGAACGAAAATACTAAATACGCTTTCAAAATATTCCGCTTCGATCCTGATCTTGACAAGGCGCCCCGGTATGACACCTTTGTCAAGGACTGCGCGCGCGGGACAACCGTGCTTGAGGCCCTTTTGAGCATACAGGAAATAGAGGATGACAGCCTGGCATTTCGTTTTTCCTGCCGAAGCGCTGTGTGCGGTTCCTGCGGCATGCTGGTTAACGGTGCTCCTGTGCTGGCCTGCAGGACCCAGCTTTCAAATCTTATCGGTGATCAGGTGCTGATTGAACCTCTGCCGAACATGGATGTCATTAAAGACCTTGTGGTGGACATGAAACCTTTCTGGAATGCATACCGTAAGGTGGAGCCGTGGCTCCACGCAGACGAAGAAAAGGAACCGAAAAAGGAAAGACACCAGTCGCCTGAACAGGTGCATAAACTGGATCCTTATATCAACTGCATTCTTTGTGCCAGCTGTTACGGATCCTGTCCTGTGCTCGGCATGGAGGAGGACTACCTGGGCCCGGCAGCCATTGCAAAACTGTTCCGGTTCATGGAAGATTCCCGAGATCAGAGAGGTGAAACGTTTTTAGAAAAAGTCGACAGCCCTCAGGGATTGTGGGCCTGTCATACCATATTCAGGTGTATAGATGCCTGTCCCAAAGATTTAAGGCCGACGGACACCATTGAGGCCTTAAGGCGCAGGCTGATAAAATACAGATTTAAAAAATTCTTCCGGCTGGTAAAGTAAGGAGGCACAATGAAGCTTAAGGAGTCACTCCTCTCGCGGCGATGGTTTTTAACTGGTTTGATCGGTGGCGCGATCACAGCACTGACCGCTTATATTGCAAACCCGATGGTTCGTTTTCTGTTTCATAAGAAAAAACTTCCGCTGCCGAAGGCGGTTAAAATAGCGATTGCGGATATTGATAAAATGGCAGCAAATTCCGCATCCTATTTCAGATACGGTTATATGCCCGCGATTCTTTTAAAGACCGAGGAGGGTGACTTAAGGATCTTTTCCGCAAAATGTACGCATCTCGACTGTAATGTGCAGTATAAGCCGGATACAAAAAAGTTTTTTTGCGCCTGTCATGAAGGATATTTTAATGATCTTGGCGAAAACATACAGGGTCCGCCGCCAAAACCGCTTCCTGAGTTTGATATGACAATAGA
Source organism: Pseudomonadota bacterium (assembly GCA_024640785.1). Lineage (GTDB taxonomy): Bacteria > Desulfobacterota > WTBG01 > CAIYCZ01 > CAIRTM01 > JAHEEI01. Next base: position 1,717 of record JAHEEI010000201.1, on the reverse strand, counting down.
AGGCGAGCAGCTGGTCGTTTCTTTTGATGAAAAGAAAAATAACAACCACGTATAACTATCAAATTGTACGGAAGAAACTAAAAAATGATTAATGTAATCGATGAAATAAATCAACGTATCGGGCTGGGTTCAATTCTATCTCTTGCCCGTAAAAAAATGGTTCCCATGCACCGCCATTCAATCTGGTATTACATGGGCGGGATGCTGCTGTTCTTACTGCTTATACAGCTGGTGACCGGTCCTTTGCTTCTTTTTTTCTATAAACCCTCTGCAGAGTCTGCTTACCAGAGTGTGAAAGAGATCATGGTGAATGTGCCTTATGGGTGGCTGATTCGTTCAGTTCATCACTGGGCAAGCAATATTATGATCGTGGTTGTTTTTGTTCATTTCTTTTCAACCCTGATTATGAAAGCCTATCGTAAACCCAGAGAAATTACCTGGCTGACCGGAATGCTGATGCTGCTTCTGGTTCTTTTCCTCGGTTACAGCGGATACACCCTGCCTTTTGATGAGAGAGCCTTTTTTGCGCTTAACGTAGGCACTGAAATTCCGGGGGCCATTCCGGTGGTGGGTAAGTATGCCATGGAGTTTCTTCGAGGCGGCGCAACTGTGGGTGCGCATACCCTTAACCGTTTTTTTGCAATGCATGTGGGAATACTCCCTCTCGCTCTATTAATTGTTATTGGCGTGCATGTTCTGCTGGTACAGCTTCACGGTATGAGTGTTCCGGTTTCTGTTGAAAAAGAGATGAAGAAGAAAAACAAGAAAGTACCTTATAAGCCGATGTTTCCCCATCTTTTATGGCATGATGTGCTTAACTGTCTGCTCCTGTTAGGTGTTGTGGTAACCCTGGCTGTTATTTCTCCATCCGGCCTTGATCCGAACATTGATTTCTTGAAGCCTGCTCCTGACGGGGTAAAGCCGGACTGGTTCTTTCTCTGGGTGTATCAGATCTTAAAATGGATACCTACTTATGTGATGGGTGTTGAGGGAGAGGTTTTCGGGATAGTTTTGCTCTCAATGGCCGCGGGTTTTATCGTCCTGGTTCCTTTTGTTGACTGGAAGTCTCAAAAGAATGAGCTTAGCCCGATATTTACGCTTATCGGTGTCATAAGTCTTATTGTTTTTGTTGTTTGTACTGCAATTGGCTATTATCTTTAACTAAGGCGGGAGACGATTATGAGTCGCTTTATTATACCAGGTTCCATAAAATTATTTTCTGTAACCTTTTTGTTTCTAATCTTTTCTTTTCTTACGATCGGAGCCTTTACCGGTTTCTGTTCAGAAAAAGAAGTATCTACTCTTGAAGCAGTTGAGGTTAAAGATGGTGCGGAAGAGGCCCCTGCCGACATACCCCTTGCAGAAGTAATTCAAGTAAGAGAGGTTACTAGAGTCAGGCTTTACGGGCTTATTGCTCTCTGGGCGGGTATTGCTTTATGTGTATATCTTATCAATCTGCAAAGAAAGGATGATGAAAAGCTTTATCAGGAGGGGTACTATAATCGGGAGGATGAATGACTCTTTGAGCCATATTTGTTTGGCAAAGGATTTTTTTAACAATGACGTCATGATACCCTGCATATAATTCATATGCAGGGTTTTTTATTTTTAATAATTTAATGGGCGATTTAAAGTAATGATCATTCTGTGCTATTTACCATTGACACTGATTTATCATTATTTTATACTTAATTATTTATTAAAATGTTCAAATCAG
>JAHEEI010000200.1 GCA_024640785.1 Pseudomonadota bacterium | reverse complement strand
AGTTTTCTGAAGATTCCCCTGATGACCTGTACATCTTCAGAGGTCAGCCCAGCCCTGTTTAAAATTCTTCTAAAATTACCAATGAAGTGTTCCGGATTTTGAGGATCAAGGTACCCGATATCAGTCAAGACTTTCTGCATGTGACCATACATATCCTCAACTTTATCAATTGGCGCAAGATCTAACTTTTCAGTTTTTGTATTTAGGGTATCTCTCTTATGCAAACCTTTAAAAATCTCATAACAAATAATCAGCACAGCCTGAGAGATGTTAATTGAAGCAGCATCATCAGCTGTTGGAATAACAATGACTTCATTGCACAGCTCAAGCTCATTATTGGTCAGTCCGAAATCTTCCGGCCCGAAAAGAATGGAGATTTTATTTTTAAACACTAGCTCTGATATTTTAACAGACATTAAATCAGGTGAAATCGTGTCCCGCCATTTCCGGTTACGGGCCGTTGTTCCGAAAATATAGTTAGAGTCAGCTGCAGCAGCAGTTATCGAATCAAATACTTGAAGGTTATTTAGAATATCCTTGCCATGAGTGGCCATCCTGTAAGCTTCATCATCAATCCCGCACTGCGGCTCAACCATAGAAAGGCTGCTTAAGCCCATGTTCTTCATTGCACGGGCCGTCGATCCGATATTTCCCGGATGTATGGTCTTGTTTAAAATGATATTGATGCTGTTAAAATATGAATTAGGCATTTTTAACTCTTCTTTTGAACAACAGGGGAAGATCATCAATGATAATCGTATAAATACATGGCATTAAAAACAGAGTTAAAAGTGTCGCGCTAGCCAAACCCCAGAAGATCGTACTGGCCATGGGTGCCCAGATTTCCGATTTACCGCCCATACCGATTGCCATGGGAAAGACTCCGAACATGGTGGTAATGGAAGTTAAAATAATCGGACGCAGCCTTAACCGGCCGGCCGTAATAATGGACTGCCATCTGCCGCGTCCGTTTTTCCTGGCATTATTAATAAACGTCAGCATGACGATGGAATCATTCACCGAAATACCGGCAAGACCGATAAACCCGTACAGCACCACCAGAGAAAACGGCTGACCGGTAATGATGAGTGATGATACCGCGCCGATAAACGTAAAGGGTACCGCAAACAGAATAATAAAGGGCTGGATATAGGACTTGAACTGGGCGCCTAAAATCAAGTAGATCAAAAATATTCCCAGGACAAACAGCTGCCCGATTGAACTGAACTGCTCTTTGATCTCTTTAAATATACCTTCAAACCGAATCGAATACCCGGGATATTTTTTAATAAACTCTTTAGCATCTTTTTGCAGCTGCTGATTGACCTCAAAAGGTGAATTGATGTTTTTATCCACATCCGCGGATAAGGTAGCAGCACGGTCAAGCTTAAAGTGCCGAATCTTGGTGTACCCGGATTCAAGGGTAATGTCTGCCACATTGTTTATAGGTACCAGATCTCCATTAGGTGTAACTATTTTTAAGGATTTAATATCATCAATCGTTTTCACCTGTTCAGGATCATACTTTACGATGACATCGATCTCTTCATCCCCATCTCTAAAAACAGTGGCGACTTTTCCGTTATACGCGTTTCGAATAGCTGAAGCGATTTTAAAGACATCAAATCCATAGAGCGCGGCCTTTTCCTCATTGACCCGGATCTTTAAGTCTTTCTTCCCAAACTCAAGGTCATTCTGCAGACCACTCACACCTGGGATCCTGGCAATTCGGCTTTTCAGTTCTTCGGAAATCCTTTTAAGATCCTCCAGATACTTTCCATGAATCTTCACTTCAACATCCCTGGGTTTGGGTGGTCCGGCCCTGAGTTTTCGAAACTCAATACTTAATGGACCGGGAATGTCTGTGGTGATCTCCCTGCAGAAGGCAATGATCTCATCAATGGACCGGTCCCGGTACTTTCTTTCTACCAGGTCAACCATGATATGACCGCTGGCCGTATTAAAAATCCACTCCTGTTCCGTGATGAGCATCCCGGCATTTCGAACGATACTTTCGATCTCGTCTTCAGGCAGCTTTTTTAATTTCTTCTCAACTTCGCGAAGAACATCATTGGTGGTTCTCAGATTGGTGCCTTCCGGCAGTTTGACATTGATATAGAACTGGGAGATTTCCTCCATGGTAAAAAGATCAACATCAATTAAACCGAAGATAATAAATCCGACAAATGATATGAACATGGCTGCTGCGCCGCAGACAAACGCATACCGAAGCTTTAATACAAAGGTTAAAATATCGGTATACTTGCTGCGTAGGATAGTGATCAGACGGTCTCTGAGTTTGCTTTTTTTAATTTTTCCGCTCCAGTCCGCGATGTGTGCCGGAAGAATAAAGAAGGCTTCAAACAGGGATGCCAAAAGTGCCAGACAAACCACGATGGGTACGACCCGCATAAATTTCCCCATGATTCCGGGCAGAAGCATCAGCGGCAGAAATGCCGCAATGGTGGTGAGACAGGCCGAGAAAACCGGGGCAATAACTTCATTGGTACCGTAAATTGCCGCCTCTTTTGCAGTTTTTCCTCGATTCATATAGCGGTAACAGTTCTCAATAATAACAATCGCGTCATCCACAATGATACCGATCACCATCATCAGGCCGAATAGACTGCTGGTATTCAGGGTCAAACCTGCCATCTGTAGAAAAATAAAAGTGCACAACAGGGAAACCGGGATTCCAATCGTTGCAAAAACCGCATTTTTCCAACCGAGGAAAAGACACAGTAGCGTTACCACAAAGACCATTCCCAGGACGGCATTTAAACTTAGTTTACTGATGGCATCTTTAATCTGAATCGAACTGTCATTGCTGGTTAAAATCGTGCAATTTTCGGGCAACTCATTTTCTTCAAAATCCTTAATAAGCGCTTTTAACCGCTCAACGATTTCAATGGTATTTCCGGTCTTTTTTTTAGATATATTAATACTGGCACCGGGACGGCCGTTAAACGCGGACTGTGTAGATGCATCTTCAAAAGTATCCATGATCCGGGCAATATGAAAAATTTTCACATGGTTTCCTTTTGAATCCGTCTTGACAATCACATTCTTGATAGACTGAACATCCTGATATTCACCAATGGTTCTCACCAGGAATTCTGAGTTTGTAACATCCAGTGTTCCTCCGGGCAGATTCAGATTCGTAGCACCAAGAGCTGTGGCAACCTGATCTATCGAGTACCCATAGGCATAGAGTTTATCCGGATTGATATTGACCCAGATCTCACGCTTTCGGACGCCGGTAAATTCAACTTTTCCAATATCAGAAAATTCGAGAATCCGGTCTTTTAACTTTTCAATATAATCATTTAAATCATTTTCAGGCAGATCACCCGCAATGGTGATCTGGAGCACCGGCATCATATCACCGGTGGCCATATCCATGACTTTTGTGTCCTCGGCATCTTCAGGAATATCAGAGACATTATCAACGGCTGAGCGCAAATCCTGCAGAATAATCTTAAATTCACTATCAGACATATCCTCAAACCTGACAAATATGGTTGAGAGGCCTTCTGAAGATTTTGAAGAAATAAAATCAATCTTGTTGACATCCTTGATCTCATCCTCGATCGGTTTGGTGATGAGTTTTTCCATCTCTTCGGGTGAGGTTCCAGGATAAGCCGTAACAATAATAACCATGTTAAAATTGACGTCAGGAAGGAACTCCCGGGGAAGACTGGTGAGCGAAAAGATACCCAACAGAATGACAGCCAGCATTACGGTATTTGCCGTGACCGGATTATTAACGGATAGTTTTGCTATGTTCATAAAGATGATTTAAAATCAACTAATTAATAATATTTATATCACAATTTGGTGTAAGGTTCTCCTGCCCCAGAACCACAACCTGATCGCCGGGGGTTAAACCTTGTTTAATGGTAACAGAGGTTCCGGAAAACGCTCCGAGAACCACTGACTTTTTTAACGCCTTATTATCAGCTACTGTCCAGACAAAATCTCCCTCTCCAGTACTTTCAAGGATTGATTGAGGAATAGAGATAACATCTGAAATAGTTGACACCAGGATTGACACCTTCACAAATATACCCGGATTCAGCCGTTTCTCAGTATTGTTTTCAACCACAATTTCAACCGGATATGTCAGGCTGGCCTCATCAGCCTTGAGCCCAATACTGTATACTTTCCCATGAAAGACAGTTCCGGGATAGGATTCAGTAGTAAGCTCAACCTTCTGACCATTATTTATTTTCGACCGA
>JAHEEI010000199.1 GCA_024640785.1 Pseudomonadota bacterium | reverse complement strand
AAAACAAACAATGCTTCAAAAATAGCACTTGTCTACCTTGTAAAAACTCTGAAAAAATGGGGTTTTTCCTGTATTGACTGCCAGATAAAAACAGAGCACTTAATCAGCATGGGCGCCTGCGAAACACCAAGACATGATTTTTTAAATCAACTGAAAAAAAAGGTTAAAGAAAAAACACGTGTGGGAAAATGGAGCCTTCCTGAAGACCTAAAATTACTACCGACATAAACATGAAAGATACGGGATTTGCCTTAATTCTTTTGCCTGTCTTTACGGGTCGCAAAATCAGATTTCATCTTCTTCAATCCATTTTATTTCCTGTGCGGTAACCGGCCCGACAATTGTCTGATAAAGACTTTCCGGCATTTCTGAGCTGTTATCAGACAACAGAATTCTACCCCCCATTATTTCAGCAAATTCCTGCGGGAAAAGAGGTTTCTTGCCTGGGTCAGCATAACCATCAGGAAATACCGGAACTCCGGTTGAAAGATTGTATTTGTCTTTGGCCCCTACAGTATGTAATAGTTCATGGGCAATTATTATATTATCTTTATCCCGCATTTTCCAGGAAGCATATGCATTGACAATACAGATAAGTCCTTTTTTTATACCTACAGAATGCTCAAGAAATTCAAAAGCTTTTGGATCATGATATAAAACAAATATTTTAACCTGCGCAGCAGGCCCGTCGTAGGTATCAACCTTGTAACTCCAGAACCGAAGTCGGAGGCTCCATAACATCACATTAAAAACACTGCCGCCCTGCAGCGGCTCGGGTGGAAGCTGCTCTACCTCTGGTGCCTTAATAAAAATCACAGGATCTTCAAGTTCAAGACCATAGCGCTCCGCTTCATCTCGCATAAAGTCCTCAACCGGGTCAAAAGTCTCCTCATCAAGAGTACTAATATATTCAGCCGAAGCAGTACTGTTATCAGCATTAACCGGATAAACTACCACCCTTAAGGGTTTTTTCCAGGAAGTCGTGCGAAGTATCGTTGTCCAAGAGCTAAGGCTGACAAAAAAGAGTATTACCAGAAGTATAAGAATGCGGGTAAAACGAAAAAGGGTTGAGGGGGGGGTGTTTTGCTGCAACTAATTTATTAAAACCGTCCGTGGATATTTTCTTTTTCTGATAAAATTTATTAAAAACAATTCCACACTTGCGGCATTCTTCTTTTTTTTCCTGTCTGAACCCGCATTTTGGACAGGTTATTATCGTGGTCATCATACATTTTCCAAGAGATTTTTCCCTGACAGTCTTTTTCCATTGTTAGCATTCTTTCGCCCTTTTAAAATATTTACCTCCAAATAAGTGTTTCGGCCTCTACTGACATTTTATTTTTAGCATTAATATATGACATTATGGGTATCCCTGAGTGTTTTGTTTTTATTGACACACCTAAAATCAGAGTATATTCTTTTAAAAGCCAAAAGGATAGAGAAAAATATATATACCTGTCTTATGAGAAATCATCTCCGGTCATGATTTTTCTAACTGTTATGTTCTTAGTAAAATTCATATCAAAATCACAGAGAAACTCTGCCCAAAATTTTTCCTAACTAAATAAGGGTTTTTAGATTTTACTTATTATGAAAGAATACACTGAAAAATTGCAGGGATTCATATTCTGATTACCCAAAGCAAAGACAGCAAAGGATTTAGCCCAACGGAAATTCTGCCTATCAGCCGGTTTTTCATGTCATGGTTACTGGCCTTGTTTATTGGTTGTAATCAGATACATTTATTTTCTAATTTTCTGCATATGTAATATCATATTAGTTTAGAAAACAATCGTATTATGATATACAGTCGTAAAATATTTTTTGCAAAAAATCCTATCCATATTAAACACCTTTGTTCTTGACATTTTACTGTTAACTATTACCCATAGCTTATAAACATGAAAAGGTCTACTATCCAATCTTCTGAAAACGCCAACTTTCATCCTGCTGCAAAAGTTTGCCTGTTGTTAAGTCTGCTGTTGGCTGCTTTTATGTTCATGCTACTGCTGTTCTTTCCGTATGGCAGGGATCAGGGAATCTATGCAGTTGTTGGCCGTACTATTCTGGAGGGAGGGGCGCCATATAAGGATGCCTGGGATTTTAAGCCACCCGGGATTTTCTTTATCTATGCATTTGCCAGAATTCTTTTTGGCGCAAGTCAGCACGCCATACGCATACTGGAAGTCTTAAATTTATTTGCCCTTACCTGGGCCTTTGCCGTTTACTCTCGCCGTCACTTTACCAGTTTATGGCCGGGAATATGTGCCGGTTGTCTCGCCGTGATAAACCATGTCCAAATGGGGTTTTGGGATACCGCTCAGCCAGAATCCTTTGGAGCCACAGTCCTTTCTTGGGCCCTTGTTTTTGCAACTTATCAGTCAAAGAATGAAAATAAAAATTCTTTATTAAAACAAATCCTGTCATGGATTTTTTCCGGAGCTTTTTTTACTGCCGCCGCATTGCTAAAACCCCCTCTTGGCGGCGGCATTCTGGTAAGCATAACTGTGATTGCAATCCTACAAACCCGGTCTATCACAAGCGGAAAGAAACTGAATAAAATACTTGCGCTTATTATTTCATTTGGCTTAGGAGTGTTCTTTCTTCTAATCCTTATATTTATATATTTTGCTCATAAGGGTGCGCTAAAGGATATCTATGATACTTTTTTTATATTTGTTCCTGGTTATACGGGATTAAAATTTTCTTTACAAAGCATGCCCGTCCTTTTAGGTGTTTCGGTTAAACGCTGGCTCCTTTCATTTTCAATTTTTACCAGCATCGGTATGGTATTTTGTTTTCTTCTGCCACGTTGTCACGCCCGCGAATTCGAGGGCTGTGTTCATGTGCTTGGAGTTATTTTTTTTCAGATTATCGGTGTTGCTATGCAAGCAAAATTCTTTTCTTATCATTATGGAGCAATTCTACCTTTTTCAGCACTGTTGGCAGTATGGGGGTATGCAAAACTGTGGAATAAAGTAAAACTAAAGTGGATTCTGCTTTTAGGTTTTATGATCGCCCTTTCATGGCAGATTTATGAAAAAAATATTTTTAGGCATAGTGCTCTTCAAATTCGTGCACTTGCAAGTAATGGCTTGAGAGAGATAATAAATGATGGTTTATATACAATTTATGATCAAAACTCTTATGCAAACAGAAAAACTGCTGAGTGGCTATACCAAAATACCCCACCAGGTGAGCCTATTTTTATATGGGGATTTGAACCGGCCATTTATGACATGGCAAACAGACCATCTTCAAGCCGCTATATTTACAATATTCCCCAACGTGTTGACTGGGGAAAAAAAGATGCTCAGCAAATACTCCTTAAAGAACTGGTGATTTCTCCTCCAGCAGCAATTGTTATCGTTCACAATGATCCGCTTCCCAAGGTTACCGGTAACCAGCTGGACAGCGCAAAAGAACTGGAAAATTTTACCAGACTATTAGATTTTATCGAAAAAGACTATAGCTATGTGAAATCTTATGAAGACCTGGACATTTATATAAGAATAGAAAAGCGAGAAGTTTTTTAAAGCAGAGGGAGCCTTCATTCCACGAAGCTATCTTTACCAGGCAAGCAGTTTATAAAAGAGGCTCTGATTAAAAATAGAGAATTGACTGAACATCCTTGTATGTTTTACTATATGAGCCGTTTTCTTTTGGACCCAGAGAGGCTGTGCCTTCAGGGAAAGCGCTCTGAAATTCGAATATTGCTGGTGAGATTTTTGTGGGTTTGTTAAATAAACTGATTATGTCCCGAGACAAAATTTATACATGAAAAGACCTATCAAATAAATTAATCAAGGATTTTTGCCTTACGCCTTCATTGTTTGTCAGATATGTGAAAACGCACATTAAATTAATCCTTTTCCTGTGCTGCATTTTAAGCGAGCTTTTTTATTGACACACAAGACCGCATTTTCTATACTTTTTAAACAAAAAACATCTTATCCTCTCTTAGTTGACACGAATTACTCCTTAACAAAAGATCTTCATATTATTAGTGATAGGGTTTTGCCGTTATAGATAAGCTTATTACACACTTGTGCCAGGTCAGTTTTTTAAGTATTATATAATCACCATATTTCTCCTTCCTGTCAGGATACTTATCGACTGTAAGGGAGTTATATTTCCTGGGGTTTAAAAGCTGCAAAAATATTTTTAAATTTTTTAATGGCGCAATAAATTTGATGCTTGTAAAAGTAAATTTTATAAAACATTTGACATAAACACTCACACAATAAATAGCTGGGGTGATACTTTAGATAGGGAAAATTTTTATGAAGCATACGTTTTTC
>JAHEEI010000055.1 GCA_024640785.1 Pseudomonadota bacterium | reverse complement strand
GCCGATCAGACCCTCATCGAACTAAGAAAGAGTTTGGAGTGAACCAATACTCTATAGTACGATTCAGGGCAATTTGGTCCTGACCAGCTATCAAGGTGATGCACCAGACGACAATACTGATGCATTCTATTGCCGCCGGTGAGCTTTGTCGTTACAAATAACCATGAGAAACCTTAACAGAACACAAATTCAACATAACGTGCCATAATCTTAAATATGGTAAGAGTTCATATTACTTCTGGTAACCTGAATTTTTAGCCTTCTCTTTTGTTTTCAACACAAACCTAACGATAGACACCTTTTATTAATTATGATAACTTTCCAATCAACATTTACCGTACAACAAGTAAAATGCATTTTTATTGACATGTAAGTTCTTTCTATAATATGTTTGACTTATTCAAAAGAAAATGTGGGTGAAACACCACCAGAAAATTTATAAGCACAGTGGATCTTCTCTGAGCTGGTTTCTTATTTCCTTAACTTCCTATATAGTTACTTAAAAACTAAATTCCGATTAATTTTGGCCACATGAAAGGCGTGTCATGATCGAGCGGACGAAAGAGAAAGAGTCTCTGATACTGGATCGTCACATTGACATCGCACGGGATGGATTTGCTGCCTTGGAGAAGGTTACTACATTTTGCTGCTCCGGGTGTGGGCTCTGCAGCAGTATTTGTCATTTAGGTTCTATTGCCTTTGACGAGGTCAAAAAAAGACCTGTTCTTACGGGTGAGTGTAACAAGTGCGGGTGTTGCTACCTTGCCTGTCCCAGGACTTTTCTGCCCCTTACAAAAATTGAAAAGACTTATTTTGGGGGCAATGGAAGCGAGGAGGAGAAGCGTCTCGGTATCTTATCCGATTTGTTTCTTGCACGGTCACTGACGGAAAAGATTTACTGGGAAGGAACCCCCGGTGGGACAACTACCGCACTGGTGCATTACCTTATGGATAAGGGGTATGTTGAAGCCTCCCTTCTCACCCGGAATAAACATGCGGATGTCAAGTTTTGCATGCATCCGGAACCCTACATAGCTTCGACACCAGAAGAGGTGTTTGCCAGTGCCCATTCAAAGTTTGAAATTAGTCCGGTCCTTGCACATTTGGGAGGGCTATCCCGGTACAAGAGTACCCTTTTCGTCGGTACGCCCTGCCACATCATGGCATTTCGCAAACTGCAAATCATAAAAAAAGATGAAATGTTTCGCACCAGAATGAAAAGACTTTCACAGATTGCAGAAAAACTAACCGCGCCGGTAACCTATGTCCTTTCCATAAACTGTTTTTTGAATCACACCGATATGGACAAGGCCTATGAGTGGTTAAAGGTGCAGGAAAAGGACATCGCGCGGTTTAACGAAAATGTTACCAAGGAATTGGCACATGAGGCCCTCGAAGATGGTAAGGACTGGCGGTGGTTCATCAAAAGTTCTGTCGTGACCACGGATGGACAGGTAAAAGATTATGACATATTGCAGCTGGGGGTGCTGTTGCTTTATAGCGGTTGTCTTGTATGCAACAATATGATTGTCAGCAGACATGCCGATGCAAATATCGGCTTCTTTGGAGCCGAAACGGGCCTAAAGGAGTTCGGCTGGAATACGGTTTCTATTATGAACCCGTCTCTCAAAAAGGTTATCGACCAAATGGTTGCCGACAAAAAACTTGCGCGAAAACCTATTTTGAGGAACCATGGGAGGACACTTCGCAAGGCCATTGAGGTGCTAATGCGGGGCCTTATGCCGTCAAAGGATTTCATGGGGGTAAGCAACTACCTGCAAACAGGGGAGTGGCATTATCCTGAATCAATTAAGAAAATCAAAGGCCCCCGTCGGGGGACCTATATACTTGGGCTCGAACTACTCTATCTTGCCCAGACCTTCAGAAAAAAAATGTTTTATGATGGCACAATCAAGGCATTGCGAAAAGCAGGTGCTTACCGTACGACAGTGTACTAACTTCAATTGCGTATAGGTAGGTAGGATAGAGCAAACCGCCAGTCGACCGCCAGTTAGTGGAAAGAGATCATAAAATAGCATGCAATAAGATTTTATTACAGGCCGGGGCGGTTCTTCGACTCCCCCCGCCTCAAACACCTCTTTAAAATAAAAATAAATACTTAACTATTTCAACGCCCCAAAAAACAGGCAGTCTACAGGCAGTCCGGGAAGAATTCAACTGCCTTTGTGACGGTCTGTTTTTGTCATACTACCTGCGTAAGTCTGGCCTTAATTTTATAGCAATCCAAAAGTAATTTTAATTTTAAATCTCAAAAACACACACCACAAATCAGTAAAAAGAGCTACTTAAAATCTTTCCTTTCATATTTCTAAAAGTAATATATGATTTTTTGACTTAGCAAAAGTTAAGGTTATTATCGCAACTGTTGACTTTTGAGGTGTGCTAAAATATTTAGTTAATCTTAAGTTATATTGACATCTTGAAATCAAGATTTTATTCTGTTGTTGCTCTCAATATTGCATTATTAATGTCTAATTAGTTCTTGCTAGTTCTTTGTAAACTATTCCCTCTCTAACTAAATATCTCAAACCTAGTACTTTATGTTTATTTGTTCCTTTAATATTATATTTATTATTGAGAATTTTAGTTAAAGATGTGCTAATAAATTGATTAGAGAAATCCCTATAGACACTTTTCCCCCATTGACATCTTAATAAGAGATGTTGTTAAATCGAAGCTTCAATTTTGACCTTTCTGAAATTGTTATAAAAAGTTTGACTCCTTAAATTATACATATCCGCTTTTTATAGGAGGCTATTGGCCTTCAAGATGTGTGTATAAATGTTACCGTTATAGTGAAAGCTTTGGTATTGGCTTTTTATAACTCATTAATTTATTTTAATTAACGAAAGGAGGTAGCAGTTATGAAATTATGGGAAAGAATAACAAGAGGAATGGAGGCAGGTTTTGAGGCGGCACTAGTTTCTGTTCACAAGCTCACAGAAAAGGCAGGTGAGAGTATTGAGCTTACTCGCCTTCGTCGGGAAAAAGCTAGATGTGAAAATATGTTGACCCGTTTATTAGCCGAATTGGGTAGTATCACATATGAGAAAATTTCCAAGGAAAGGCTTAATGATATTTCTGCGCAGTTAGGTGCTCAGGAAAAAATCATGGAAATTGCCGAGAATGAAGCCATTATAATTAAAATTGACAAAAGCATTGGGAAAGAATTAGAAAGTCAGCCTGAAGAAATTCAAAAAGATGATGATAAAGAATCAGTTGAAAAAGAATAAGAATGTGAAAAGAAAGCAGTTAAAGCAGAATAAAAAGATAATTCGCCAGAAAAGAATATTTTTTTATAAAAGCCTACCCAAAAAAGTAGGCTTTTATACTAGCCAACCTTTGTATGCATGACTTCACTTTTCATATATGCCTTTTTAACATAACCATTTGTACCTTTAACAAAACCCAAAGTCAATAGTTCGTACCATAACTTTAATTCTTGCCAGAGCTCACAGTACTACTGGTAATATGTATTTTCCCAGTCTAGTAAAAATTCATATTATTATAGCTTATGTTGACTTTTAACTATCCCTGAATTTCAAGGATATTAGAAGTAATCATAATATGTTATGGTAGCTAATTACAGAAAAGGGCCAGCTGCTTAAAAGCTTTTTTCTTGTCAGATTCCTGAATTTTACTGCTGTTTACAACTTCTTTGAGAAAAGATATGGAGTGCTCATAGGCTTCCCTGTTGACAGGGTAGGGAATACCGTCTTTCCCGCCATGTGCGTAGCTGTATCGTACCGGGTCTCTGAAAGAAGGTTCCGTTCCGTAGATTAATTCTGAAAGCAGGGCAATGGATCGCAGCGCTTTGGGGCCTATTCCTCGGATAGCCATCAGAGATTCGTAGTTCTCAGGCTGGTTTTCGTAGGTTTTTTCAAGAACTGTATAGAGCTTTTTAGGATTCAGGTCATCCGGCATTATATAATGACGCGCCGGTAGATCAAGGTTCTTTATTTTGTTTACTTCCTTCATGATTTTGTCAGGATGTTCTATGGCAATTTCATGCGAAGATTTTCTGTTTTTGTCTCCTTCTTTTGCAACCAGGTTTAAAGTTTTTCCTTTAAAATTGCAGCAAACTGCCTTGTGCGGATCGCAGACAAAATCTTTCAGCTCTGATCCATGCCAGTGATATCTTCTTGCGTATTTTGTATATTCATTCATCCCCTGTTGGACAACTGACCAGTGGCCTGAACTAGTAAAGAAGAAAACATGGTGATAGAGCTGGTAAGAGTCTTGTACTGCCGCACTGTCGACCTTTGCAGCCATCTTGCTTGAATAGACAAGGATATCCGGATTAACCTTTAATTTGTTGCCAAAACTGATAATTTCGTTCGGCGTTTTTCTTGAAGTTCTTCCCTTACCGCCGGCAATAAACAGGTCTGTCTCATGTTCAATGCCGAGAGACGCTTCTTTTAATGCGCCACAGGTAGTTGTGGTAAGTCCGCTTGAATGCCAGTCGAATCCAAGAACACAGCCCAGCGCCTGAAACCAGTAAGGGTCAGAAAGTCTTTTTAAAATTTCGTCAGTGCCGTAATCCCGGACGATGATGAGGATTATTTCTCGGGCCAGCCTTTTCATTCTAGAGAAAAGCCAGGCAGGAGCTTTACCACTGTGTAGGGGTAGTGAAGTTGTTCCTGTTTTCATATAATCACACTTCTTAGGTTATGCTTATGAACAACGTATCATTATCGTTTGGACTTATCAATATGGAAGTTTGGATAATAAGTATTGCAAGGAGGAACCTGTAATTTGGTTAAATTATACAGATTTAATAAAGACCCCAATAGTTATTGAAATGAATCCGATTACTTAAGGATCGTCTATTCTGATCAGAATTAATCTTTGAATGTACTTTGCGAATAGAGTTTCAGTTTAAGTGCTGGTGAAACTTTTGAAAGCATTGTAACTCCTGTTAAGACAGGACTAAACCGTCACGCATCAAGTGATCAGACATTTAGATGCTTTCAAGTATAAATTGATTAATTTTTCTAATCATAAACCGAGAGGGGCTTGATTTACTTGACCATTTTTTCAGGTTCGCAGAGGAGCTCAGGTGTGACTGAAACCTGGCCACATTTGCTACATTGATATCTGTCATTATTAACATCGTTATGACAGAAAGAATCGTGCTTAACATGTTTTATGCCGCACCAGTCGGATTTCAAGCCTTTGCCCTGTGGGTTACATACTCCGCTGGCGTAGAGTGATACAGCACCGCAGTTAGCACAAATTATTGCCGGAGTCTTTGGAGGTAAAGGGAAGTTTAATTTTGGGGTTTTTTCTGACATTATAATATTTTTCCTGTGTGTTTTAGTATTCTGTCAATTCGTTTTTTTTGATACACTATATATAATGATGGCTATTCTGTCAATTAGTTTACTTTTTAAGTTTCAAAATTACATTGCACATAACGGTTATAATAATCTCAGTAAATTGAGAAATAACTGTTCATATAAGTAAAGGATGGGGATGAAAGTAATTAGTGAGATGTTTAGTTGAAGCCTAAATAAAAGAGTTATTTACAGTCAGATTAATATGTCAAATTTTAAAAAAAATTTATAGGCATTTTATTTATTAATTTCTATGATAAGCGTAAATAATTTAAGCAAGGGCATTAAATTATTTGTTTCTTCTGTTTTGGCTTTTATGGAAAAATCACACTCTATGCAGCCCACTATTGCTGAGAATTTTTATCTGCTGTGTTGTGTTTTTTTACGATATCTTTATTTTCATCAGGGTCTAGCTAAATTAACCGCATGATTAAAGC
This sequence comes from Pseudomonadota bacterium, assembly GCA_024640785.1. GTDB lineage: Bacteria > Desulfobacterota > WTBG01 > CAIYCZ01 > CAIRTM01 > JAHEEI01. The sequence continues at coordinate 10,109 of JAHEEI010000055.1, read as the reverse complement.
TGTTTTTTAAACCTAAACTCTACAGGTGTCTAAAATTTGTGCAGTCTCACCACGTGGTTCCTGCCTGTATTTCCTGAATTCTCAGATGTTCATAAATTTCTAAGATGTGCTGCTAATCGATTTTTCTTCCTGGCCGTCTATTAAACGTTCTACTTTACCCCAGCAGTTTTTACATTTTCCGTTCAGGATAAGGTCGTCATCTTTCATTATACCGCTAAAGGCTATGATTGTTGTTCCGTTACCGCAGACAGGACAAAAGACACTTTCAAGCATCTGCTCCATAATGTGTTTTGGAATACTTCGAAAACGGTTTAAGGCTTCAGGTGTAAACTTTGAACATTCAATGTTTAATCCGGGGAAAAGGATAATATCTCCCATGAAAATATCCTCATGTTTTGACATTATTTAACTACTTTTTTAAAATATTATAAGTAAATAATTGAGTCAAGTCAAAAATAGTATTTTTACGAAAAATGAGGTTAAACACCTATATGTTATGGGGGTATACACCTATTTTTAGCAAGGGAATGCCCTCAATATAATTATTTAAAATGCTTTAAAGCTATTTTTTGTGGGATAGTCAAATACTTTGTTTTGTTATCTGGAAATAAAATTTTTAAACTTAATCAATAGATTTTCTATTTTGATATATATAGGCAGAAAATTTGTGATTCAGATGCTGTAAATATTTTAAGTCTATGGGAGGGTAATAGAATTATTGAATATTGATCTGTTTGTTTTGGTTTAAGATAAGCTGAATAAGTGTGTAAAATTAATCATCTTGACTAAAAATAATATAGGAGCTAAATTGATTGGTCTAAATCGACTATATTTCTGTAGAGGATGGAGAGAATCAATAACTAATAGTTCATTGTTGTGAGCCAGTGAAAATCATGAGAGAGATTGTACGAGAAATACTTAAAAAGACATTTGAAAAGTGCAGAGAAAAAGGTTTGCTACAGACACAGGAAACCCCTGATTTTGTTGTAGAGATTCCAAAAAACAAAGATCATGGAGATATTGCTGCCAATCTGGCCATGCTGCTGCCTAAAATAGAAAAGAAACCTCCAAGAGATATCGCACAGATCTTGGTTTCTAATATTGTTGATGAAGACAATATGGTTGAAAAAGCGGAAATTGCGGGGCCAGGGTTTATTAATCTTTATTTGAAGAAGAATGTCTGGCATTCTGTGTTGTCTAAGATTGAAGAGGCTGGTGAGAATTATGGCTCTTCTGATATAGGTAAGGGTGTAAAGATAATGGTGGAATTTGTGAGTGCCAATCCCACCGGACCCCTCCATATTGGTCACGGACGGGGTGCAGTAGTTGGGGATGTGATTTCAAATATTTTAGAGTATGCAGGTTATGATGTTGAGAGAGAGTATTATATAAATGATATTGGAAACCAGATGCAGAATCTTGGTAAGGCCGTATATATTCGATATCAGAAACTTCTCAAGAAAGATGTCGAGTTTCCGGACGATCTGTACAAGGGTGATTATATTATTGATATTGCGAAAGATGTAATATTAAAACATGGCAATAAATTTTTTGAGGTGTCAGAGGAGGATGCGATTAACTTTTTTTGGCCTTTTGCTTCGGATACAATATTAAAAAGTATAGAGACTGATCTTGAAGCTTTTGGCGTTAAATTTGATACCTGGTTTTCAGAAAAACAGCTTTTTGAAAGCGGTAAGGTAAAGTCTGCAATTGAACATTTTAAGAGGACAGGTCTTGCCTATGAAAATGAAGGAGCTCTTTGGTTTAAAACTACTGATTTTGGTGATGAAAAGGACCGTGTTGTTGTACGTGATGATGGAAGGACAACCTACTTTGCATCTGATATTGCGTATCATAAAGATAAATATGAACGGGGCTTTAAAAATGTGATTGATGTCTGGGGTGCAGATCATCACGGTTATATCCCAAGGATTCGGGCAGTACTGGAAGCTTCTGGTATCTCGAATGATGATTTTAATGTTGTTCTGATTCAGATGGTTAATTTATTGCGGAATGGGCAACCGGTTGCCATGTCCACTCGAGGTGGAGAATTTGTAACGTTAAGAGAAGTAATTGATGAAGTTGGTAAAGATTCAGCCAGGTTCAGTTTTCTTACCCGGCGTTCCGATGTTTCTCTTGACTTTGATCTTGAGGTCGCAAAGCAACAAAATGACGAAAATCCCGTCTATTATGTCCAATATGGGCATGCCAGGATTTCAAGTATAATTTCTTTTGCAGAAGAGAAAGGACATCCGCTGCCAAAGTACGAGGAGATCAATGAAGGCCAGCTGATTGCTCCTGAAGAGCTGGATATCATAAAGAAACTCTCGCAGTTTACTAATGTTGTGACGGGCAGCGCAAAAAATTATGAGCCCCACCGGGTTGCTGTGTACCTTATGGAACTGGTTGCACAGTTTCACAGTTACTATAATAAACACAGGGTAATTACTGAAGATGAGGACTTAAGTCGTGCACGTTTATTTCTGATGAGCTGTATCAGACGTGTGCTGAAAAATGGTCTTGACCTTGTAGGTGTTGATGCCCCTCTTAAGATGTAAATCGTCATATTTATTCGAACGTTAGTATGATCAAAATAAAATATGACTATTTTGCTCTTATACAACCCGTTAAATTTTGGTGGCAGTTCGTTTTTTTACTGGCAAATTTAACTTCCAATGGCTAACAGAAAAGCAAATAAAAAAAAGAAAAATGCTGCGGATATAAAAAGGATATTATTGCTGGTTTTTGGTTCTGCTGCAGTTGTTTCCCTACTTTTTATAGCAGGATATCTGTTTGACTATTTAGCAGGATGTTTTACAAAAGCTTCTTCTCCTGATAAGTTTTCTATTCTGAAAATAGGAGATGATATCGCTCAGCCTGGTGATTATTCTGTTAAAAAAGAGATCAATGTTTTAAAAAATAACTACAGTTTTTTTGATACACTTTCAGAGAAAGAAGAAGAAAAACCTGAGCTTGATATCAAAAGAGAAGAGTATCTTCTTTCTCATACAGCGCCAAAGCCTGTAACTAAAGTTCAAAAAACCGTTCCAAAAACAGCAAAATCTTCTTTATATGCTATGCAGCTGGGTTCTTTTAAAAGTTTAAGCGCGGCAGAGGCGCTTTGTGATACATATCTTAGTAAAGGATATAAAGCATATATCGTATCTGCTGAAATGCCGGGAAGTGGTACTATGTACAGGGTAAGAATTGGTCGTTTTATTGACATTAACGATGCCCAGGAATTTTCATCAGAATTTGAAAAAAAAGAGAAGGTGAGCGCATTCATAACTTCTAAATAGCGTTTAGCATTGATTAAATGGAGGGCTTATGGCTGATTACGGTATTGTATTGATGACAGCTTCAAGTCATACAGAGGCTGAAAGTATCGCAGAAAATCTTGTGACTCATAAGCTGGCGGCTTGTGTAAATATACTTCCAAATATAAAATCTTTTTACTTTTGGGATAATAAATTCTGTAAAGATGTTGAGATTCTGCTGATCGCAAAAATCAAAACCTCAGACTTTAAAGACATAGAAAAATCTGTTAAAGAGATTCACAGTTATGATGTTCCTGAGGTAATTCTTCTTCCAATTGAGGCTGGTGAAAAAAACTATCTGGAATGGATAAAACAGGTAACAAAGTAATCGGCTAATGTCCAGGGGCCCCTATCAGTTTTTGTTTCCTTGCAAAATACCAGCTTAAAATCATCAGGAGTATAGAAGTGCATACATTGGCAAAAACAAGTCCTTCAATTGCATACAACCAGGCAAACAGAGTAACCGTACAAAAATAAACCAGAGCAGCAAGCCCTTTTATAGCCATTAAGGTTTTCATGGCATTGGGTTGGTAGAATTTTACCTGGAATAAATAGGCGATTGAGTTTAGAACAGCAGCTAAGAAAAGCCAGGGCAGCAGCCAGGAGTAAAGACGGTACTGTTCTCCCACCAGCCAGGAAAATATCCATTGATGTGACAGTTGTAGAAATAGCCAGCCGGCTAGAAGTGCTGCGGTGATAAGGGTTATTATCTTACGGTTCAGGACTCTTTTGTTTTTATTATACATTAGCGGAAACAGAAAGTTAGCGCTGGAACGCATTAAAACGATGATTGGCATATATGCGATTTGGATTAAAACAAAATATATGCCCAGCATTTCTTCTCCGCGGATCTTTTCAATAGCGATCCGGTCATAAAAGGTTGTAAACCACACAAAAAAACCGATCAGTATGGGAGCATAGCCATTAAAAATATTGAAGTCTAAGGCATCCAAATTAAGGTTTGTTGGATCCGGCTTTTTGACGCGAACAAAGATAAAAAAATCAAAAACAGCGGCCAGGATAAAAGCCATAATAAATCCTGATAAGATTGATGAGGTGCTGCGGTTAAAAAAGGTGAAGAAAAGTGCGGCTAAAGGAAATCTGAGCCATTGCAGGGTGTTTAGGTGTATTGCGTAGGCAGTTCTATTTAGGATTGCGGATAAAAAAGATTCACCGACCACGGCACATCCAAGCATAAAAATAAGAATGAAACTCAGAATAAGTTCTGTATATTCGGCCGTGTTTATCCAGAGGGAGCAAAAAATACAGATTGCGAAATAGCTTAAGAAAATAAGAAGCCATGATTTGTTTATTAGTTTTAGGGCGGTATATTTATTTAGTTGAATATCTTCTGCATGACGCATCAATGCATTCCCCAAGGCTTCTCTGACGATGTGCTGAAAAAGCGTGGCTATAGCGATGTATAGAGCAACTGATCCGTAGATATCGGCCGGGACAATGTGAGACAGTAATGAAACACCTACCAGTGCGCCGATTGAACTGAATGCATTTCCACCGTAGTGGACCAGGGCCTGTTTCTTCATAAGGAAGCCGATTTCCAGTGTGATAAATCTTTCCCTGTCAACGAAGCCAGTAGATCGATATCATTATTAAGTTCTGAAAGGATTGAACTAAATTCTCTTTCTGATAATCGGCAGGAAGTTTTTTTCGAACTGTTTATAGCTGCCAGCTTTCTAGCTGACTTCTCAACAGACTTAATAAAATCAGAGTCTGTAGTTGCAATGAAACGACGAAGTTTTGCATGGATTAGTCCAAAAATACCTGGAGGAGAAATCAGCCATTTGGCCAGCCATCTGCGTTTATGATGTTTTGATTCGTTTACTTTTGGAAAGTCTGTGCGTCCATCATCATCAAGGTCAAGAAACTCCAGAACATTTCTATATGCCGATTGTGGAGACTTGACAAAATCATCAAAAAATAGGACCAAGATTGAATCCGAAGGAAAAAGATCAATGTATCTTTTTAAATTTTTTCCATGCTCGCATATTTTTTTATATTGAAGAGTTTCAGGTTCCCGGCAGGAGGCAGGGATGTTTTGGCCGGCTTTGCGCTGGTACTGCATTTGCCAGGCCTGAAATGGATTCTCAATATCTTCATAAAATGAGTATAGAAGCTGTGAATGCTCTGATATAAACAGCTCGACCGGATGTCTGAGGATCATAATAATTTTTGCATTTGGATTGTACTTCTTCAATAATTTTGGTGCAGTATTAGAGGCGAGATAATTTACTGATCCGTCACCGGAAATTTTTTTATGATGGTTTGAAAAAAGCTTGTCATATTCTTCGAATGTTTTTAGTCTTCCACCGAGGTTTGGGTAATCTTCTGCAAAGAAATTAGGTTCTTTATGTTCCGGCAGAAAGATGTCCGGGTGTGTGGATAGATAACTGTATAATGCTGTAGTCCCTGATTTCGGTGCGCCTACAATAAAAAAGTCGATTTTACTCATGTCTACTTTCTTTTTTAAGGTTTTGTTAAGATTGAGGTGATATCCATTAAGTTTTTTTTTGGAAGGGACATTTGTAAGCAGTTAAAGTATAGAAATTGAAGGAAAACGTGTCAAGATAAACTTGAAAAGAGTGGTAAGTTAAAAAAATACAATTGAAAATGTTTGTTTGATTAATTATCATTACAATATGTATCCATTAAACAGTCTAAATTTCTTGACAAAAACAGCTCTGGGTGGTATCAAAATTCTTTAGGTCTATAAATCATTGATATAAACAATAAGTAGTGACAACATGTCAATATTTTTTTGACGAAAGGTTCAAATTTGTCACTTTGTCGTAGACCCACGATCACTACACTGAACAATCTGAGAATTAGACCCTAACTTAATGAAATTACATTTAAATTAATAATAAAAATAAATTGTCTGTTTGGCATGTAATATGCCATTACATTATAAAATTAACAGTAAATAATAACTCACTGTAATTTACTAAATAAACAGGAATTTAAATAAGAGTTTAATGGAGAAAGGAGAATCAGTATGGCATTACAGGCAGATTTTATGATTCCAACAGATTTCGGACTCAGCGATGAGCGTAAAATGATGATTGACATGCTCAAGAAATTCAAAGAAAAAGAATGTCCTAAGGAAAAAATCGGTGAATGGGATGAAGAGAATCATTTCCCGGTAGATGTATGGAAAAAACTGGGTCAGGAAGGAATTCTCGGCGCATGTTTTCCGGAAGAGTTCGGCGGCATCGGCGGTAATATCGTTGATGAAACACTGATTACCGAAGAGATTTCAAACAGTTTTTCTGCAATGGGTCTTGCCTACCTGACAGGTGTTTGCTTCGGGGGTATGTCGATTCTCCATTATGGTACTCAGGAACAGAAAGAAAAATATCTTCCCAAGCTGATTTCCGGGGACTGGAACTTTGCACTTTCTCTCACTGAGCCCGGCGGTGGAACAGACGTACTGGGTGCGTTAAAGGCACGTGCAGTTGAGCAGCCTGATGGAACTTTTCTTGCCAATGGCGCAAAGATCTTCACCACAGGTCTTCATGTGGCTAACACGGATATTTTTATTTGCCGTACCGATGATGTAGAAGGCAAGCCCGCGAAAGGTATGACCATCTTCCTGATTGACAGAGACAATATCGATCAGCAGGAAACTGACGGTGATCTTTTGAATCAGTCTTTCTCAAAGGGTATCACCTATCACAAGATTAAAAAACTCGGAAGCCACATCCTAGCGTCTTTTGAAGTTGCATTTGAAGATGTTAAACTGACCCAGGATCAGATGCTGGGTGAAAGAGGAAAAGGTTTTTATAACTTGTTGACAACACTGAATAATGAAAGAATCGTTTGTTCAGCAATCTGTATGGGTCTTGCACAGGGATGTCTTGAAGAAGCCAATCAGTATGCCCTTGAGAGAGAAGCCTTTGGGAAGCCTATTGGACAGTTTCAGGCAATTCAGCACCAGCTGGTTGAAATGGCTACTGAGATCGAACTGTCCCGCCTGATCACTTATAAGGCTGCATGGCTTCAGGCGAACAACCCTACAGATCCTTCAGTTGGGGTTATCGCAAGTATGGCCAAGATGTATACTTCTGATGCGGCATTCAGATGTACTGACAAGGCAATGAGAATTCTTGCGGGTTACGGTTTTACCATGGAATATCATATTCAGCGCTATTACCGTGATATCAGACAGCTTGTTTTTGCTCCTATTACAAATGAGATGTCAAAGAACTTTATCGGACAGGTAATGCTGGGACAGAAAAGATCATATTAACAGTAACTAATTACCTATCCCCCGCTCTTTTATGAGCGGGGGATAAATTTTTATGGGTGTGGTTTCCTGCATATTTTCCCATTCTGTTTGTAACTTGTTTTTTTATTGAATAACGTAACTTAATAGATGCTCGTGAATCCGGGTTATTGAAAAGGATGGAAAATAAAATATTAAAAACTAATCAAAGGAGACACAAAAATGGAGCAGAAATTTAACACAGACCTTATTACAAATTTTGGTCCTGAAAAATTGCTTCCTGAACTTACCTTTGCTGAAATGGAGTCCGGATGGGACTGCGGCGGTGGAACATATAAGATAACAAAAGAAGAAGTAGAGAAGTTTGCAAAGCTGATGGGTGACTCAAACAACGGTGAAGAGACAGTGCCGGTTGGAATGATCTATGTTTACGGCTTAAGAATCTGTTGGGACAGAAAGGTGTTTATCGATCAGGCCGTACGTGCCGGAGATAAGATCACCTTTGCCAAACCCGCAAAGATCGGTGACACCATAACCACCAAGCTCTCAATTGCGGATAAAAAAGAAGTCACAAAAGAGAAAGATGGTAAAGTCAGAGTAACAAAGTTTCTGTATATCAATATGGAATCACTTAACCAGGACGGCGAAAAGATCACTGATATCATGATGAGCTTTATGCTGCCTAAAACCATGAAATAAACCTTTTATGAGGAGAAAAAAATGGCTGATTTTTCAAGCATAAATGTTGGAGATGTTCTCCCGTCAAAGAGTCTTTCAGTGGACCAGGCCCTCATTAATGATTATGCGGATATTTGTGGAGATTACAACACACTGCATGTTGATGTTGAGGGGATGAAAGACCATCCACTTTTTGGAGGAACCATTGCACATGGAACCATAAATGTTGAGCCGGTTCTCCAGGCGATCTGTGAAGTTCAGGGAACAAAATGGCCGAATGTTGGAACAACCATTGATTTGCAGTTTCGGGCTCCGGTAAAACCCGGAATGACCATTACAAGCGAACTTAAGGTTAAAGATAAAACAGATAACACGTTGTTTTGTGATATGCAGATTCTGGATCAAGACGGAAACACTTGTGTAAGAGGAAGTGCGGAGATTATTATCTAGTTGCTGATTAGATTTATACTGAATAATTAACGTCTTAATCACTGCCGGAACCTTCATGCTGTCTGGGTTCCGGTTTTGACTAATAAGAGATGCTTTTTTAATACTCATTTTATTATTGTATGTGGAGGATTTTAGATGAAGATTAACAAAGACGTAAAGATCGATTTGTACAAACGCATGGTACGTCAAAGAACATTTGAAGACGAGACCACCGTAAATTTTGCAAGCGGAGATATGCCGGGTTTCCTACATCTCTCTCAGGGCGAAGACGCCGTGCCCGCAGGTACCTGTGCGCACCTGTCTAATGAAGATGCTATTTACACAACTCACCGAGGACACGGCTGTATCATTGCCAAGGGCGCTGAAATGAAACCCATGATGGCAGAACTGTTCGGACGTATTGACGGTTGCTGTAAGGGCCGTGCAGGCTCCATGCATTTTGCCGATGTGAAGACCGGCTGTATGGGATCAAACGGTATTGTGGGTGAGGGTATGCGACTGGCTCTGGGGACTGCGCTTGCTCAAAAGTACAACAAAACAAGAAATGTTACCCTTGTTTATTTTGGTGAGGGCGCAACCGGAACTGGTTCCTTCCACGAATCGTTTAACATGGCTGCAACCCTTAAACTCCCACTCATTTTTATCTGCAACATCAACCTGTATGCGCAGATGACTCCAAAATCAGATCATATAGCGATTGAAAACGTTGCCGACCGCGCAGCAGCTTACGGCGCTCCGGGTGTGACCGTTGATGGGAACGATGTTGAAACTGTTTATGAAGCAATGGATAAAGCATTAAAGCATTCCCGTTCTGGAAAAGGTCCGTATCTTATTGAGTGCAAGACCTACCGTCATCATGGACATTTTGAAGGGGACCCCTGTAATTACAGGCCTGAAGGGGAGCTTGAAAAATGGTTGAAAAAGGACCCTATTGTTCTTTATGAAAAGAAGCTAAAGAAAGAGGGTATCTTAAAGGATAAGGATATCAAGAAGATTAAAGATGATACTTTAAAGGAGGTTCGGGAGGCAGTTGAATATGCACGTGCCAGTGCCATGCCAGAGGTTGACGAACTTTACAAGGATATATTCGCCTAAATAGATGCATTAAGAAAATATATCATCTGATTTAATATAACATATTTACCGGAGGATAAATAGATGTCTGAGATGAAAAAGATAAATTTACAATGGGCTATTAACCACGCAATTGCTGAAGAGATGCGAAGGGATTCAAATGTTTTCATCATCGGTGAGGATGTTGGAAAACCGGGCGGACCTTTTGGTGTTACTCGAGGGCTGATTGACGAGTTTGGTTCTGACCGCTGTATTGACACTCCGATCAGTGAAGGTGCTATTGTCGGGGCGTGCTGTGGCGCAGCGGCATCTGGTCTTCGACCTATTGCTGAAATTATGTTTATGAA
>JAHEEI010000198.1 GCA_024640785.1 Pseudomonadota bacterium | reverse complement strand
GTTTTTTGCTTTACCACCGCTCACGACTTCAAGGGGTCTTCCCACCAATGCCATCTATGGGTTTACCACCATGCTGCAGAAGCTGATCAAAGAAGAAGATCCGAAATATCTGGCGGCCATACTTGACCGTCCCGAACCCACTTTCCGGCACGAGGCGTATCAAGAATATAAAGCAAACCGGGATGAGATGCCAGACAATTTATCGCAGCAGATTCCCTATATTAAAGAGGTGATTCAGGCCTTTAACATTCCCATGCTTGAGAAGCCGGGCTTTGAGGCTGATGATATCATGGGCACCTTGGCAAAGCAGGCAGAAAAAGAAGGTGCGGAAGTTATGATCGTTTCGGGAGACAAGGACATGTGTCAGATCGTGAGCCGCAAAATAAAACTTCTGGATACCATGAAGAACAAAATTACCGATGTTGAGGGCGTCAAAAAGAAATTTGGGGTTGAACCGGAAAAGGTCATCGATGTTCTCGGTTTAGTGGGGGATTCTTCTGACAATGTGCCCGGTGTTCCAGGCATTGGTCCAAAAACTGCGGAGAGCCTGATAAACGAGTACAAAAGCATTGAGGGAATTTATGAAAACCTTGAAAAAATAACCGGAAAAAAAGTAAAGCAATCTTTGGAAGAAAATCGAGAGCAGGCGTTTCTGTCCAAGCAGCTGGTCACCATTGATATAAATGTCGAGCTTGAAAAACATTGGCATGAGCTTGAGCTTTCTCCACCGAACATGGACGCCCTGCGGGAACTCTTTAAGAAGTTTGAATTTACCCGTCTGATAAAAGAGTTCACGGTTGAGAAAAGAGAAGATAAAAATTACTGCTGGACAACAGACCTTGATGAAATAAAAAGCCTGCTTGAAGAGCTTAAAAAACAGCGCTGTTTTGCTCTTGACTTTGAAACCACCTCAGAATTTCCCATGCTGGCAGAAATAGTGGGCATCTCTTTTGCTTATGAAGACCATAAAGCCATCTATATTCCAGTTGCCCATGAAGGGCTTTCTAAACAGCCGAACCGGGATCAGCTTCTTTCTTTGCTTAAGCCGCTGCTGGAAGACGAGACTCTCAAAAAAACAGGTCACAACTTGAAATATGAATACATTATTTTTAAACGTCACGGAATTCATCTTCGCGGCATGCAGTGCGATACCATGGTTGCTTCATATGTGTTGAATCCCTCGAAGTATCGTCACAGCCTTGACAATGTTGCCCTGGACTATCTGGATCACAAAATGATTTCTTTTAAGGATGTTGCGGGAACCGGCAAAAAAGCAGTGACCTTTGACAAGGTTGAGATTGAAAAAGCCTCGGAATATGCCTGTGAGGATTCAGACGTAACGGCAATTCTTTCAAAGCTGCTTTTCTCAAAGCTGAAGGAAGAAAGCGCGGATGAGCTTTATGCTTCAATTGAGATGCCGCTAATCGAAGTTCTGGCAAAAATGGAGATACACGGGGTAAAGCTTGACATGGAGTTTCTGCAGGCACTGTCAGATGAATTCGGCAATAAGCTGGATGAACTGGAAAAGAAAATATATCAAGAGGCGGGCCAGGAATTTAATATTAACTCAACCAAACAGCTGGGGGAAATCCTCTTTGAAAAACTTCTTCTTCCGGTTCAGAAAAAAACAAAGACAGGATATTCAACCGATGTTTCAACTTTAACAGAACTTGCCCACATTCACCCGCTTCCCGGAGAGATCCTTTCTTTTCGGAGCCTGGCCAAGTTGAAGTCAACCTATATCGATAATATGCCGGCGCTGGTAAATGCTAAAACCGGTCGGATTCATACTTCGTTTAATCAGACCATGACGGCCACCGGACGGCTAAGCAGCAGTGACCCGAACCTCCAGAATATTCCAATTCGCACAGAAGAAGGACGGCGTATCCGCGAAGCGTTTATTGCCGAACCGGGATGGCAGATTCTTTCTGTGGACTATTCACAGATTGAGCTAAGGCTGCTGGCCCACCTGTCTGAAGATGAGAACTTGATTGATGCTTTTACCAAAGGTGAAGATGTTCACGCCAGGACGGCTTCTGAGGTATGGGATGTTGCTCCGGGAGAGGTAACCGCTGATATGCGGCGTGAAGCAAAGGTGATTAACTTCGGAATTATCTATGGAATGAGCTCTTTTGGTTTGAGCAAGGAGCTGGAGATAACGCCCAAACAGGCACAGGAATATATTGATAGTTATTTTCTTCAGTACAGGCAGATCAGAAAATATCTGGACGGAGTGCTTGAGAGCGCACGCAAAAATGAATATGTTTCAACCCTTATGAACCGGCGGCGTTACCTTCCGGAAATCAACTCCAGAAACGGAGCGGTCAGAAAATTTGCTGAACGCACGGCCATTAACGCCCCGATTCAGGGAACCGCTGCAGACCTTATAAAGATTGCCATGATAAAAATTGATAAAGAACTTGAAACAAAGAACCTTAAATCAAAAATGATCATGCAGGTACATGATGAGCTGGTATTTGAAGTGCCGGATGATGAGCTGGAGGCTTTAACCGTTCTGGTGAAAACCGGGATGGAATCTGTTATCAATCTGAAAGTTCCTTTAAAGGTTGAGATGAGCTGGGGCAAAAACTGGAAAGAGGCACATTAGGGACAGAGTAACAAGAGGACGCCCGCCCCCATTTGTGACCAAAGCTCTGCGTTTTATTAAGGTTACCCATGGTTATGTGAAACGCCGGAGTTCACCTGCGAGCGATCACAAGCATCATGTGCAACGAATTGTTATGAGAGTTATAATTTAATTTTGGGAAGATGGTTCCTATAAATCGGTTTTAACACCAAATACTTCCTGAATCACCTTGGTGTCCTTATTTATTCTTATAATCTTGTCTTTTATTCTCAATATTTCTGTTCCAACCTTTGGCTCCAAAGAATAGTCTCCAGGTTTAACAGGGTGCTGTTTTCCAATTTTGTATAAGCTAGTATCTAGTACTTCTCCCCTCACTAATTTTTTTTGCCATCCTGGCGGCAATTCATCGGTTCTTTCTAATTTCTTCTGTAACCCGGGAGGTAGGTTCTTCTGTTTTTTATTTATATTTTCATTCTTGGCAAAGGCGGGTGATGCCACCGCTAAACATATAATTAAAACAATGATCTTTTTCATATAATCCTCCTTCTGGGTGATGACGTTTTTTTAATCTATCTCCTAACTTATATATTGTTAATATTCTACTTTAAAAATAGTTCAGTTTACCAGAAGCACTATGAACTTTTGCCACATTTAAGGTTATGACACGTAATGTTGACTATAGGTTTTTTTAAGGGTACGAATGGTTATGTGAAAAAGGCAGGGCCAAATTAATGACCCTGCCATTAGTAAACAGTGTACTCGATAACTTTTTACTCAACAGGCCTTGGATAGATACGTACCTGGACAAGTTTTGCTCCATCATTCATGATGTTCCAGAAATATTCGTCAAACACATCAGAAAAAACTGAAATTTCTTGAGCATCATTAGCATCAGCATCGCAGGTATCCGTATCTGTATCAACCGTACACCACCAAACCTCAAACAGTTCGTTTGCACGTATAAAAGCCTGTTTTCCCTTTGTCCGGTTCAGGTACACGCTGCCTGACCAGAACCAAAGCCCCTGAAGGTCATCATGGGCATAGCCGGCAACATTTATGCAACCACCGGGTTTACCAAGTACTCGAACGTAAATGTCAAACAGTATCTCCTTGGTGTCCGGGTCAACCGGAACCTGTATTTTTGCGCCGTCGTTGTCCGTTCCATCTCTGTCTTGAACTTCAAATGAGTCACCAGCAACAAAGTAAATCTTCGCACCAGTTGGTTCAGAGTCAACCCATGTGGGCTCAATGTCATCTACCAATACCGATCCGTCTTCAGGGCAAATTAGGTCATTTCTGTTGTTGACATTCTTTAACGGAATAAAAATTGATCGGCCGTTGCTGTCATCACCATTTACCGAACCTTTTTTCTTACCGATGATGTTCACGTTATAGTGCTTGCCGTTTAAATCAATGCCATTACCAGCAAAGACCACACTTCCGGAAAAACCAACAATAAAAAAAACTGTTACAATGAGTGTTAATAACTTTTTCATATCTCTCTCCTTTTTAAGTTTTTAAATTAAAATTATTATAAAACTATTTTCCTGACCAATAATCCCTGTGTTTGTTAAAAGTATAGGTTACGTTGTTACTAATTCAGTTAGATACTTCACTTTTTTTTTGTGAGATATTTCGCAAAAGAGCATAGAAAATTTAGCTTGTTGTAAAAAAACTCCTTCCTAATATAATAATATCGTATTAATAGTATAAAAAATTAGCCTAAAAAACAGAGACAAAGGAAAACCTCT
>JAHEEI010000197.1 GCA_024640785.1 Pseudomonadota bacterium | reverse complement strand
TTTACCTTTACAGCTAGGGCAGGGGAGCTGGTTCATGTAGCGTGAAAGATAAAACCGTGCCCGTTCTGAATTTGATTCATGGTATCGCCGGTTAAGATAGTTTATGATTCCGCTAAAAACGCGTTGCCTTTTATACAGGCGGTCTTCATCTTCAAATTCAAACTGGATCTTTTCTTTGCCAGAACCGAAAAGGATAACCTCTTTTACTTTTTTCGGTATTTTCTTAAAAGGGACATCAAGTGAAAAATCATAATGAGCAGCTAAAGAATTAAGTAGATGACTGATGTATGCTGATTCTGTGTTTGACCAGGGTGAAATGGCACCTTCATTAATTGTTAAATTTTCGTCTGCGATGATAAGTTCCGGATCAAATTCAATTATGGTGCCGAGACCCGAACAGTTGGGACATGCTCCGTAGGGGCTGTTAAATGAAAATGTCCGGGGGCTGATTTCCGGGTAGCTTACACCACAGTCTGAGCAGGAAAGCTGTTCATTGAAAAAGATTTCCTTCTTGTTAAAAGGAGCAATTACGGCAATGCCATTACTGCAGTTGAGAGCTGTCTGTAAAGAGTCTGCCAGCCTTTTCTCAATGTTTTTCTTGATAACAAGGCGGTCAACCACGATTTCAAGAGTATGTTTTTTATTTTTGTCTATGTCAATGTCATTTGCAAGATCAATCAGTTTATTGTCCAGACGCGCCCGAACAAAACCTTCTTTTTGAAACTGTTGAAGTTCTTTCTTGAATTCACCTTTTTTCCCTCTGATAACCGGTGATAAAACAATTATCTTTTCTCCTTCAGGCAGCATTAGGGTTTGGTCAACCATTTCCTGTACGGTTTGCGAGGATATCTGCTTGCCGCATTTATAACAGAAGGGTGTCCCGATACGGGCAAACAGAACGCGGAGATAATCATATATTTCCGTGATGGTGGCAACCGTAGAGCGCGGATTTTTACTGACGGTTTTCTGTTCTATGGCAATAGCGGGGGAGAGCCCTTCTATTGAGTCCACATCCGGTTTTTGCATTTGCTCCAGGAATTGTCTCGCATAGGCGGAGAGCGATTCAACATATCGTCTCTGGCCTTCTGCATATACAGTATCAAACGCAAGAGAGGATTTGCCTGAACCGCTCTTGCCGGTGATGACGACCAGTTTGTTTTTCGGTATTTCAACACTGATGTTTTTCAGGTTGTGGACACGCGCGCCTTTTATCTGGATTGTATCCGGTTCACTCATAATTAAAGATAGTATTTATTTAGCCTGCTGTTTTCGGTTTAATGACATTTCAACAGCGGTTTTTACAGCGCTAATAAGGCTTGAGGGATCCGCAATGCCCTGGCCTGCGATATCGTAAGCTGTTCCATGGTCAACTGAGGTCCTGATTATGGGAAGACCCAGCGTGATGTTTACTCCATCCTCAAAATGTAAAAGTTTTAAAGGGATTAAGCCCTGATCGTGATACATGCAAACGACAGAATCAAAATTTCCCTTTGAAGCGCTGTGAAACAGCGTGTCGGAAGGATAGGGACCTGAAGCATCAATGCCCATATCCTTTGCTTTGTTAATGGCAGGAATGATAAAGTCTTTTTCTTCTGAGCCAAAAAGACCATTTTCTCCTGCATGGGGATTAAAGGCGGCAACAGCAATACGTGGTTTTGCAATCTTGAAATAAATTTTCAGGTTTTGGTTTGTTACTGTTATTGTTTTTAATATCCTGTCCGGGTTAAGGTTTGGGGCTACTTTATTCAGGGGACAGTGGATTGTAACCAGCACAACCCTTAAGGTACTGCCTGCAAGCATCATGACCACTTCTTTTGTGCCTGTGAGATGTGCAAGCATTTCAGTGTGACCCGGAAAATTATAGCCGCTATTCTGAAGCGACTTTTTGTTGATGGGAGCAGTAACTACTGCGTCTATTTCACCAGCCATGGCACAGCACACGGCTTTTCTGATATATTCGGCCATAGCAGAGCCGGTCTCTTTGTCAGGTTTTCCGTATATTGTCCGCTCAGGGTTAAGTAATGATGCTGGAACTATGGATATTGTTCCGGGTAAGAAAGCGGCTGCATTTATGGATTCACTTGATAAAACCGCAAATGAGGTCCTGCCATTTTTAAGCTCACGTTTCAGAATTGCCAGATCGCCGAAGACTACGGGACGGCATATATTAAATATTTCTTTAGAAGAAAGTGCTTTAATAATGATTTCAGGGCCAATCCCTACAGGATCTCCCATTGTTATGCCGATTATCGGGAAGGGTTTTTCATTAATACCCATTAGTTATCCTGAGCCGGGGAACAAAAACTATTTTTTATAGACATTTTCTTCATCAAACAATTTTTCGCTTGTTTCAATAAGCTTTTCTCCATCCCATTTTCTGTAAAAGCAGGAGCGGTAACCTGTATGGCAGGCAGCAACATTTTGTTTGACTTTGAGCAGGAGACAGTCTCCATCGCAGTCAATAAAGACTTCTTTTATTTCCTGGGTGTGGCCTGATGATTCGCCTTTCATCCAGAATTTTTGACGTGACCGGCTCCAGAAATGTGCTTTTCCTGTTTCAAGTGTTGTCTTCAGGGATTCGTTGTTCATGTACGCGACCATAAGGACTTCATTGTTTTCATAGTCCTGCATAACCGCGGCAACCAGCCCGTTGGAATCATATTTAATTTTATCTAAGATATCCATGCTATAATTTTCCTTTTCTGAAGTTACGTTTCTAATTTGTTAAGCGGACCGGGATATGGCGTTCGCTAAGATATTCTTTAACTTCTTTTATTGAGTTCTTTCGGTAGTGAAATATAGAGGCAGCAAGAGCGGCATCAGCTTCACCGTTAACAAAACCGTCATATATATGTTCTACTGTTCCTACTCCCCCCGATGCGATTACAGGGATGTTTACAGCCCTTGAAATCATTTTGGTGAGTTCAATATCATATCCGTCTTTTGTTCCATCTCTGTCCATGCTGGTAAGAAGGATTTCTCCTGAACCTAGGGATTCCATCTTTTTAGCCCACTCAACCGCATCTATTCCAGTCGGTGTCCTGCCACCGTGTATATAGACTTCCCAGACCGGAAAACTCTTGTCAGGAGCTTTTTTTCTCTTTGCGTCGATCGCCACTACAATGCATTGGCTGCCGAATTTTTCAGAAGCTTTTTTTACGAATATTGGCTCATTAACCGCTGCAGTATTAATGGAGGTTTTGTCTGCGCCTGCATTTAAAAGATTCCTGATGTCTTCAATGCTTCGTATTCCACCGCCAACGGTTACGGGCATAAACACTTCGTTAGCGGTTTTTTCAACAACATCAAGGATTATTTTTCTCTTTTCATGTGATGCGGTTATGTCCAGGAAGACCAGCTCATCCGCTCCTTCAGAATCATAAAAAATAGCATTGTTAACCGGGTCGCCTGCATCCTTTAAGTTGACGAAGTTTATCCCTTTGACGACTCTGCCGTCTTTCACATCAAGACATGGGATAATTCTTTTTGAGAGCATGGTTGTTTTTATCTAGCTGTTTTAATACACTCTTTAAGATCTATATTTCCGGTGTAAAGGGCTCTGCCGATTATGGTTGCGAAAACCCCAAACTGTTCTATTTCAAGGAGATCTTTTATGTCTTTAATTCCTGATATGCCACCGGACGCGATTATGGGTATAGCAATTGCTTTTGCAAGTTCTGCTGTGCCTTCTATGTTCGGACCGGTGAGCATCCCATCACGGCTTATATCGGTAAATACTATTGCCGCGACTTTTGTGCTGTCGAGCTTTTTTGCAAAATCAACCGCAGTAGTTTTGGTGTCTTCTGTCCAGCCCTGGACAGAGACTATCCCTTCTCTGGCATCAATTCCAATAATTATTTTACCGGGATATCTGTTGCAGCTCTCCCTTAAAAGCTTAGGATCTTTTATTGCCGCTGTGCCGAGTATAATAAAATCTATCCCTGCTGAAAAATAGGCTTCTATCGTTTTTAGATCTCTGATGCCTCCGCCAAGCTCAATCTCCATGTTTACTGAATTTCGGATCTTATTTATTAGTTCCATATTTTTCGGAATGCCTGAAACTGCGCCGTCAAGGTCAACGATGTGAAGCCTTTTTGCGCCCATTTTTTCCCATTTAACTGCAATTTCTGAGGGGTTGTCTGAATAAGTGGTGCTCTCATTCATTTTTCCCTGGGAAAGACGAACGCATTTTCCTCCTTTTAAATCAATTGCCGGAATAATGAGCATTATAATTCTTTCCTTCCAGATTAGTGTGCGCCGGTTTTCTGCCCGGCAGCTGCGCTGAAATTTTCAAGGATCTTAAGGCCAGCTTTCTGGCTCTTTTCAGGGTGGAACTGGCAGGCAAAGATGTTATCTTTTAATATGCTTGAGACA
>JAHEEI010000054.1 GCA_024640785.1 Pseudomonadota bacterium | reverse complement strand
TATCATCGAGAAATTCAATCTTATTAAGAAAAACAACAACAAGTTTCATATTGATTATTCTCAGTGAAAATGTTTTTCTTCATAAATCTTAAAGGTATCCACTACCTCTTTTGCGCTTTTGCATGCAAACAGGTTGTCATGAAGGCCTTTCTGATGCAAAAGTCTCGCAACCCTGGCTAGAAATCTGAGTTGAAGACCAACTGCTTCTTTTGGAAACAGAATAAGGAAAACAAGTTCAACCGGCTTATTATCGATAGGATCAAAATCAAGATCATCCTTCAAAAGCCCAAAGGCAACTTTTATACCAAGCCCTTTTTCAACCCGTGCATGGGGAATCGCAACACCGTTACCAATAGCGGTTGATTCCAGTTTCTCCCTTGCGAAAAGGTCTTCAAGCGCTTCTTCCCGGTTTATCTCCGGATCACTTTTTAGAATAAGGTCAAGAAGCTTTTTTATTACTTCTTCTTTATTTGCCCCTTTCAAAGAGATATCAATACATTCTTCCTTGAGATAATCAGTTATCAGCATACCTTTCCTCTTAAAATAATTGATTGTTTTTTACTTATTATATTTAAGGTATCGGGTCAAGCAGAAAAAATATATAAAACTCTTAACTATCATCCCTTCGCTGCTTTTCTGTCTCCCCTGCCCTATTAAGTGCATATTTAAAAGCCATCGGTCCCACAATCTGATTGACAGTTATCGCAGCAATCAGGATACTCTGGATATCACCGCCTACTTCAGGAAACCGCCTTACCACCTCTGAAAGAAGTCCCAAGCTTACCCCGGCCTGGGTAATAAACCCCAGCCAGGCATTAGAACAAATACCCTTTTTGTCCCCGGCTATTTTCCCGCTTACTTGTGAACCCATAAATATCATCAGGGTCCTTACCACAACAATAATCAGCCCCAGAAACCAGGATTCTTTCAAGACATCGATATTTATCGATGCTCCCGTAATTGCAAAAAAAGCAACATATATCGGCAGAGACACCCTGTCCATTCTATTCAAGAAGATACTGCCGTGCTTTGAAAAATTCTGAATGGTAAAACCGGCAAACATGCAAACCAGCAACGGTTCGATATTTATACTGATATCATGAAACTCTTGAAGATATTCTCCCATGAAATGACAGAACTTAATAACAAAAAAACCCATCCCCGCGATCACAACCGGGAACTCCACTTTAACCTTTTCGATAAGAAAGACAATTATCTTCCCAAGCAGAAATCCTGAAATTAATGCGATAACGATCTCAAGTAAAAGGAATAAAATAAATATTACATCCATTTCGGCAGAATCAGAAAGGGTCATTTGACAGACAGAGATAACCACAGCAAAAAGCATAATAATAACAACATCTGTTACCACCGTTACGCCGAGAACAGTATCGGTATACTCACCTTTAGCCTTTGTCTCACTGATAATCGCAATTGTAGATGATGGTGACCGTGCAACCGAAATAACTCCGAATATCGCAGAAATTGCCAGGCGCATAGAAACATTGAGGCCAGACATAAAAGGGAAATATGATGAAAGTAGAAAAACCACAAAGGTTACTCCGACCAAAACTACTGCGGTCACTCCTCCAATTAAACATAGAATAATTTTCATTTTTGAACGGACGCTTGAAAACTTAAGTTCCCCACCTGCACAAAAAGCGATAAAAGCAAGCGCCAGGCTGTTTAAAAAATCAAGGTCATTGACTGAACTGCTATTACAGTAATCTACAAAGTAAGGTCCAAAAAATAGTCCGGCAAAAATATATCCTGTAATCTGCGGAAGACCCAATCTTGAAAGAATAAAACCAATACAATAAGCAGAAAGAAGCATAAATCCCAGCACAAGAGATGGCGACGCATCTCCCGTGATCCCGAAAAAACCAAATCGGACAACCAGAAACATGGTGACAACAACAATAATTAAACTGATTATTCTGTTTTGCATATTGTTTTTTTAACTATTTGGTCTCATTTTCATGTTCTTTCACAGCTTTAAACTTGTCTTCAGCAATGTGCAGAACATCACCAAGCTGTTTAACAATAAGTGCCGGACTGATATACTCATTTATAATTGCTGATAAAATTATTATTGTTGTCAGAGAATCGGAAAGCACCGGATAAAGGAGGGTTACATTTATAATGATGGCGACAGCCACCCCCCCCTCAGAAATCATCCCCAAACCCAGTTGAGACGGAACAACATAACTCGGTTTAAATATTCTTGTCGCCATAAAAACTCCGACGGTTTTCGCAACAACTCTTGATAAAAAATAGGCGGCTGCAACGATTAAAGTGCTATCTGGCATAAAATGCCAGCCGGCTCCTAAAAGAATAAGAAGCGCGATATAGATTGATTTTTCTGCGTGTACAACGATTGAAAGGGCCCTTAAGCGGTGAGGACAATAATTAGCAGTGACGATTCCGCACACAAGTCCGGCAACAAGAGATGAATAATTAAGTCCTTCCGCAAGACCGCCGCAGAACATTATTACACCAATCAAAAAAACCATGTATTCCTGCTGTGTAAACCTTGTTCTGCTTAAAAATATAAGCACAAAAGCCGGCAGAATTCCCATGCAGATTGATACTGCCAGCCATACGGCTGATTTTAAAAAATCAGAATCACCAAAATCGCCACCAGGCAGGATACATAGAGCAGCAGCAAAAAATAAAAGTGCGAAAAGCCCGTCAACACTTGACATATACCGCATCAACCCCAGCAGACCCTTGTTTTCAATCCGGAAATTATGGCTCACGATTGCGATCGCTGACTGCGCAGTACAGGACGCTGCGCTTCCGAGAGTGATTGAAGCCAGCAGTAAAATATTCTCCGGAAGCAGGTCAAAGAGTTTGAAAAAATAACAGGAAATAAAAGAGACCAGAACAAATACAATTGAAGACTGTATGGCGGTAATTGAAAAATATCTCCTTGGAAGCGCTTTTAAGCGCTTAAATTCAAATTGAAGGCCGAAAAGAAAACCGATCCAGCTAAGACCAAAAAGAAGAAAGGGTTCAAGCTTTTTTAGAGTCTCTGCGTCCAGCAAATTAAGACCATAGCTTCCAAGAACAATCCCCAGGAATATATATTCGATACCGGTAAAAATAATATTTTTGAACCCCATAGTCAGGCGGCGGGAAAAAAAGGTAAGGCGGGAGCCGATTAATGCGATTAAAGCAATTAAAACAATGGCCAAAAGCAGCTTCATGAGGGCTTATCTCTTATAAAACTTATACAGGTTCTGCTTCATCAATAAGCATTACGGGGATATCATCTTTAATCAAGTATTTTAATTTACAAACATCACAAATCAGCCCGTCATCATTTTCGGTTAAGTAAACATCCCCTTTACACTTAGGGCACGCTAGGATATCAAGCAGGTCTTTACTTATCGCCATATTCTTTTCCTTTTATCTAAAATTACTTTTACTTTTTTTCAACCAATTACAGCACGTTTTGAAAACTTCTTCAACTGATATCTCTTCCATACATTTATGATGCCCAAGGGGACATTCATTCCTTTTAAAACAGGGGCTGCATGAAAGTTCATGCCTTACAACACGATAATCATCTCCAAAAGGACCTGTTCTCCAGGGTGCAGTGGGTCCCATAATTGCCACCACAGGTGATGCTGAAGCACAGGCAATATGCATCGGTCCTGAATCCGTTGTAACCAAAAGATCTGATTTTGAAATAAGACAGGCCAGCTCAGAAAGCTCCGTTTTACCCGCCACATTTTTAAGCTTATTTTTTGACCTGGATGCCAAATCAGTTAAAAAAGGCTTCTCTGCATAACTTCCTACTAAAACTACCTGGCATGAAAACTCGTTGACCAAGCGATCACACAGTTCAACAATTTTTTCTTTCGGCCATATTTTGGTCTTCCAAGTTGCAGCGGGATGAACCGTAACAATCAGTTTTTTCCTGTCCACGCCAATGTTATCAAGAAGATTATCGACCGAACGCTCATCACTCCTATTAAAAAAAGGCTCGTAAGAAATTTCAGGGTCATTAATCCCCAGATGCTTTAAAATCACCTGGTGCCGCTTTATAGCATGGGCATTAAAATCAGTTGCAGGCGCTTTTTCTGAATAAAAAAAAGTGCTCCCTTCACGCGCATTTTTATAACCAACTTTTCTCTTACCGTGTGAAATTAAAGATATGACACCACTTTTAAAAAGCCCCTGAAAATCAAGAACTAGATCATACTCCACAGACCGAAGAGTCTTAACAAAAGTAGTTACCTGATGCAGTACTTTCATCACCTGCCCCGACTTAAGCTGTCTTAACCATTTTTTCCTTCGCGACACAATAACACGGTCAATACCTGAATAACTCTTTAAAATATCAGCAGCCTCTTCCTCAATCACCCAGGTAATATTAGAGTCGGGAAAATGCTTTTTAAGCGGCGCAAGAACAGAAAGGGCGTGTACCACATCTCCAATTGCGCTGAGTCTTATGATCAGGATATCCATAAATATCTCAGAAATATTAATATGTTGATTTTACTATAGGAATTAAAGCTATAAAAATCAAATATATTGTTAATAGTTCTCATTTAATGGAAAAAAACCTGTCGGACGACAAGTGTTCTTTGCAGACATCTATTGCTTTTGTCTTATTACCCTGATTGCGGCATTACCTTTTAGCGGACAGACATTTTCACAGATACCACAGCCTATACATAAGCTGTCTATGACATAGGGCTGTTTTATAATAATTTCACTTTCATTTTTATTTTTAACCTTAATACTTTTAAACTTTATGGCCTTGTCATAGGTTGGACAATGTTCTTCACACACAATACAGCTTTCATCTTTTGCAAACGGGAGGCAGCGATCTTTATCAAATACAGCCAGACCGATCACAAATCTTTGTTTCTGCTTCAAGTCCAATCTTTCTATAGCACCACTTGGACAGACCTGACCGCAAAGGGTGCAGTTGAACTCACAGTAGCCGAGACGGGGAACAAGTCGCGGTGTAAACATTCCTTCAAAACCACTCTCCATTAAAGCCGGCTGAAGCGCATTTTTGACACAGACCTTCATACATTCTCCGCATCTTACGCATTTCGGAAGAAATGACCCTTCCTCTTTCGCTCCGGGAGGACGAATCAAAAACGGCCTTTCAATTTTTTGAGCAAGACTGACCTTTGAAACAATCGGAATAGCCGCACCTGCTATGACCCACTTAATGAAAAAGCGTTTACCCGGCTCAAAAGATATTTTCTTTTTTGGCTTTCCCAGTTTAAATGAGCTTATTTTCGAGGGGCAGTTACCAATACAGTCAAGGCACAGGTGACATTCTTCCCCTCTTATCCAGCCGTCATCTCGGAAGGCATCCATGGGACATATCCCCGCACAGTCACTACACTCTTTACATGTCTTCTCAGGGAGTCTTCGAAGCAAAGCACTCAGAGACAGCATCGCCAGCATTCCTCCCAGAGGACACAGGTTTCGACACCAGAAACGTCTGCTTATTTTTTCAAGCAGAAAAACAGATAGAAGAATTATAAAGCAGAGAAAAGAAAGCGCAAAAAAGGACTGTCGGAAAGGAAGCAGGGTTTGTTTTAAACTGCTATAAACAGGCTCTGTCAGGTTTGAAAGAGCTTCCGGGGCGTTAAGATAAATAGAATCAAAGAACAGGCAAATAATATAATTGAAGACAGGATCAATTGAAAAAGCAAGACCTCTCACCAGGATAGAGAACGGATTTAAAAACCCGGACAGCTGTAAACCGAAAACAGCTCCCACAATGATGACTGTTAAAAAAATATATTTTACATATCTCACCCCAGCAATCTTTTTATTTGAACAGCGGACATATTTACTAAATAAATCCAGCAGTGTTCCCAGGGGACATATCCATCCACAAAAAAACCGTCCAAAAATAATAGTAAGCGCAACAAGGATTAACGCTGGAATAAAAAGAATTATGTATTCTTTTGCAGCAAGAATAGAAGTCAGGGCGGACAAGGGATCCAACCGGAAAAGAACATTAACAGCCCATCCTATTTCGTCTTTTCCTCGATAATCAGTTAATCTGAAAAGAATTAAGAAAACAACCAGACAGACACCCTGACATAATAAACGCAATAGATGCTTTATTGAATAGGCTGGCTTAATATTCATTATTGATATGTGATATACAAGTTTTCAACTATACTTTTATTATCTCCATTTTTGACAGATTCATTTCACCCAGACCCGACCTATAGGCAGCCACAGTCGAATCGATCTCTTCAGGTTTCCGGTTAAACAAAGTGGTTGCATATGCATCGGCTGCAACCGAATCGGAAGACGCAATAAGAATATTCATCTTTTTTACATCTTTCAAGTTTCCTCCTGAAGGACCATTTCTTAATAAAATCCGGGTCGCATCAATAATGGTCAGTTCAGGCTTAATCACCGTGTTTAGATCTGCAAGGTTTTGCCCCATATTTTTATGAAGCTCACCTCGACTTCCGCCGATTACACCCATCACATTTTTAAGCCCCAGGGTAAGCCCTGCCAGGCTATGATGTTTTGCCACAGGAACGTTAATATAACAGTCCGCTTCCAGCGCATCCTTATAAAAGAGCCATTCTTTAAGTGATTTTCCGTTTTTAATGGTTACGGGTATAAATTTTCGATTGTCAATATAGACACATTTCAGGCGCTTGTCCTTTATTCCCTCAAGCGCCGGCCGGATCCCGCTGTTATGATGGCATCTCCGTTCCTCATTGCAGGGCCTGTCAAACACCATTACTTTTGAGGCGCCGGCCACAAGAGCAAGTTCTGCCAGAGATCTTACAATCAGAGGATGGGTGTTGGCAGCCTGATCCGGATTTCGGTCCCAACCCATATTGGGTTTAATTACCACAGTTTTCCCGGGTTTAACAAATGCGGATATCCCACCCAGCGGTTCAAGAAGTTTTTTAACCAGACCCTCATATTCCAGCCCCTCTGCCTTAACCAGCTTCGTTTTTTTGGAAGACGCAAAAAGACCGGGCGTAAGATTAAAAACAGGCGGCGCAACAAGCAGGCCGGCAGACCACAGGGCCATATCCTGTAAAAACTTTCTTCGATCCATAATAAGACCTCCTTTATATTAATTCCTGATTGATGGGTTAATGAAAAAAACTAAAACTATCTATTCTTTACTGATTTATCATGTAAACGTCAAGAAGAAAGAGTAGAGGATGAGTCCAGAAAAATATGTCATATTTGGAAATTCTCATTCCAATAAAGAAGCAATCACGCTTATCATTACGGTCCTTGGGTTTTTTTAAAAAAAAAGCTCGAAGGTTTGATTATAAAATCTTTCTAGATAATATATCATAGCCGAAATCTAATACATCCTATCGAAGTAAAATAAGGCTCATAACTCTCTTGAAATATCTCTCATAAAAAGGTATACACAATATGGTTAGTAAAACATAAATTGTAATCGGAGGACCTATCTTGAAGCAAGAACATCCTATCACTGAAAACCGCCGTTACCCAAGATACAAAGTTACAGAAAATCCTAACTATGCAATTCATTTTCGCGCCTCACTAGATATGGATTATTCCAAAGCCTCAACAATAAATATAAGCAAAGGCGGAATCATGCTGTTCTCTGAGGTTCCGCAACGGCCGCATACCCGTATTGAAATTGTCATATTTTTACCAAACAATAATGACCAGTCAATTTTTTTACAGGGCATTGTATGCTGGACAAACAAAGTACCTGCCCCATACAGCGAAAACAAAGGGTGTTATGTGGGAATTCAGTTTAGTGGGGTTTCAGAGTTGCAGGAAACAGCTCTTGATAAATTTATGAGAACCTATGTTTTAGATCAGTAGAGAATCAGGTTCAGTGTTTGTGAAAGCTTAGCTAACAACCTAACCTTAACCGTCTTTTCTGTTAAACAAAAATATTCTTATTTTTCATCGTTTTGAGGACGTTCTTTCTTTTAATCATCCTCAGGAAATTTTCCTCGTATTAACCGCGCAAGAGCAATCACTCCGAAGCCGAATAAGAGTCCAATAACTGTTTTAGCAAGGCCGCCTTCTTCCATATTATAAAATCCTCCAATAGTAAGTCCGCTTAAGGCTGGTCCACATTATTTTTTATGATCCACTGTGCTGCGGCCAACAGGTTATCCACTGTATAATCAGGAGAGGATTCGTAATATTCAGCTTCGGATTCACCGTAGCCGGTCTTAACCATTATGGATACTGCACCGATATTGTTGCCGAGCGCTATATCACAGGTCTTATCACCCACAACATAAGATCCTTTTATCTCTATATCAAGATCTTCTACCGCTTTCCACACCAAACCCGGTTCGGGTTTGCGACAGTCACACTTTACAGCATATTTTTCAATTTTTCCATCAGGATAGTGCGGACAGTAATAATATCCGTCAATTTTAGCGCCTCTTTCCTCAAGCAAACGGCAAAGCCTTTCTTTTATAAGGGGAATCTTTTTCTCCTCAATAATCCCACGTGCAACACCTGACTGGTTCGTAATCACTACAACAGTAAAACCATTCTCATTTAAAAGCTTAATGCCTTCAGCAGCGCCGGAAATAAGCTCAATCTGATCCGGATGATTCAGATAGTTCACCTCTTTATTAATAGTTCCATCCCTGTCAAGAAAAACCACTTTTTTCATCTTTAATCTTTAAATACCCTTGTAAAAATATCATCGACATGTTTTGTGAAAAATTCAGGAGAACAAAACTCTTCGATTTCTTTTTTTGAAATAACCACTGTTATTTCAGGATCAGCCAACACAAGATTTTTAAAATCTATCTTTTTGTCCCAGGCTTCAAGAGCATTTTTTTGAACCAACCGGTATCCGTCTTCTCTGGATACACCTCTCCGGGTAAGCTCAAGCAAAATTTTTTGAGAATAGTACAGGCCTTTAGTCTTGTCCATATTTGCCTTCATATTTTCAGGATATACGATAAGATTCTTAATTACTTCTGTCATTCGAACCAGCATAAAATCAAGAAGGATCGTGCTGTCCGGGCCAATCACCCTTTCGGCAGAAGAATGACTGATATCTCTTTCATGCCAGAGTGCCACATTTTCCATGGCTGCCAGCGCGTTGCCCCTTAAGATCCTGACCAGGCCAGATACATTCTCAGAAAGGATCGGATTCTTTTTATGGGGCATGGCAGACGAACCTTTTTGCCCGGGCGAAAAATATTCAGATGCTTCAGACACTTCTGTTCTCTGCAAATGTCTTACCTCAATTGCAAACTTTTCAAGGGATGCCCCGATCTGTGCAAGCGTTGTGAAAAACTCGGCATACACATCCCGCTGGATAATCTGGGTGGATATGGGTGCAGGCTTAAGTCCGCACTTTTCACATACATATTCCTCCACAAAAGGAGGGTTATGCGCAAAAGTCCCGACCGCACCTGA
The DNA here is from genome assembly GCA_024640785.1 of Pseudomonadota bacterium. GTDB lineage: Bacteria > Desulfobacterota > WTBG01 > CAIYCZ01 > CAIRTM01 > JAHEEI01. The sequence continues at coordinate 6,758 of JAHEEI010000054.1, read as the reverse complement.
AATCTTACCCACACTTATAGTCTCTTTTGCCCTCTCCATTCTAACTTTCTGACGTTTCATCTCATCATACCAGAGCGCCATTTTAAGCCCGAAAGTTATGGGCTCGGCATGAATACCATGGCTGCGGCCGATCATCATGGTCAGTTTATGTTCCATAGCCTTGTCTTTTAACACCTCAAGAAGACCATCAATATCTTTGAGAATAATTCCCGAGGCCTGTTTCAGCTGCATGCTGAAGCTGGTATCCAGGACATCAGAGGAGGTCAGACCCCAGTGAATATAACGAGAATCTTCTCCTACATATTCACCCATACAGGTGGTAAAAGCAATGACATCGTGTTTGGTCACCTGCTCGATCTCATCAATTCTTTCCACATTAAAATCAGCCTTTTCCTGTATGTTTTTAAGCGCTGCCTCAGGAATCAGCCCCAGCTTGAAAAGCGCTTCACAGGCCCGTACTTCTATCTCGAGCCAGGTCTTAAACCTGTTTTCAGGAGACCAGATCTTTGTCATTATTTCACGTGAATATCGTTCAATCATGTTTTGACCTTTCTTTCAAGAGTTAAGAGGTTCTAGTTGCCCTCCCCTGTACCCAGGACTGTCCGTGGTTTGCTCTTTTTAATATATTGAACAACTAAAAATAATATTCGATTGCCCCGTTATTATCAAGAAAATTCATTGTCTTCTTCAAAAACTAACCTCAAAACAAAAGGGCCGATTAAATAATCGGCCCTTTTGTTTATTCATATCTCCATACTTACAGCGTCTTTTCCTGGTCAAGCTTGTTTGCTGCCATTTTATCAATAATATCGATATCGGCCTTTTTTCTCAGTTTTTCAACATATTCATCCAGGATAGCCACGGAACGCTGTTCATAGAGCTTTTTAATCAGGTCCGCTTCAACATATTTATAGGGCCGTGGAATATCCGCAGGAAGGATCTTTTCAACCATCATGAGGTGAAGCCCCTCATCGGTCTTAACCACCCTGGATATTTTCCCTTCCTCAAGCCTTAATACAATGGAATCCAGCATCGGATGAATACTGCCCCGCACGACAAAACCCACATCAATACCCTTGATGTCATCCTTAGATCCCGGACCCTTTTTAACTATTTCTTTAAAAGTCTTAACATCTGCCGCAACCTTTTCAAGTTTTTCCCGAGCCTGTTTAACTTCCGCTTCAGGTGCATACCGGTCAAGCGAGATCATCACATGCAGGATATGCCTGACTTCCGGACCGATCATCTCTTCGGGATGATCATCATAGTATTTGCGCGCTTCGGCTTTAGAAACATCTTTCTTTTTACCCTGAACAATTAAAGCCGCGGTTTTATTTACCACAATGTCATGCTTCATCTGTTCTCTGTACTGTTCAAGAGTTAATCCCTGAGAAGAAAGTACAAACTTAAATTGCGCTTCAGATGAATATTCCTTAAGAGCATCACTCATAATTTTATCAAGCTCTTTTGAAGTGGCTTTAATTTCCTTACTTTTGCCGTCCTGAAAAAGAAGCTCTCGCTTAATCAGATTATCAATCACATAGTCCCGGGCGCCATACTGCTCCTGCTGGTTAAGACGGACCTTACCTTTGGAATCCCTGTACGGTTCAAGCATGGACTGCAAACCCGCCTCAACCTGAAAAGCTTTTATGGCAACCCCATTCACCTTTGCCACGGCCATCTCTTTCTGCTTGGTCTTTATACTTTCCTTTTTTTTTGCCATACTCTTTACCTCTCTTGGTTCGCAACCGGAAGAATCTGCGCATAAGGTTTTTTTACAAACTCATCCCAGGGTGTCTGGGAAACAATAGCCGCACGCATTACGCCAGCACCGTCAACATTTCCCGTTGCCATAAAAGAGACCGGTACACCCTCTCTTAATTTTACATTCTGGTAAATCGAAGAGCTCTTATAAATAACTTCCTCAATATCATCGCCTGCTTCCTGTACATTACCCACCGCGGTTATCCAGAGTTCATAAAAGTCAACACTGTTCATGGGGATATTCCCTTCGTATGTCCTGTTCTGTCCAGACATGTTGCTGGCGGCGATTCTGCCCTGGGCTGCGGCCACCGGCCAGATCGCGTTATATATCCAGTCTCCCGTTACAATATGACGGGAACGGCACACATCACCGGCCGCGTAAATATCTTCGGCTGTGGTTCTCTGGCCATCATCAACACTTACAATTCTATCGATCTCAACACCGGTATTTTCAAGGAAATCCGTATTAGCCTTAACACCCACAGAGGCAACAATAAAATCTGCATATTCCTCATCACCATTCTGGTAAGTCGCGATATATCCGTCACCATGTTTCCGAGTGGCTACAACAGAATTCTTCAGTTCAATCTCTATAAGCTCATTTTGGCACAAACGATCTCTAACCCTTGAACTGGCCTCAAGGTCCGTCATGCGACCGAGAACGGTGGGCAGAAGCTCAATGATTTTAACCTTAACCCCATGTTTCACCAGGCCGTAAGCACTCTTAAGTCCGACAAAACCCGCGCCGATGATAATTGCTTTTTTACCTTTTTTGGCCCAACCTTTAAGCATGCACGAATCTTTATAATCCCTCATGCCGATAATGCCGTCCTTATCATACGGAAAACTGGGCAGAAAGATCGGTGAAGAACCGGTTGCCACCAGCAGGGTGTCGTAGGAAATATTCACTTTCTTTCCCCTGGTTACAGCATGCACCCTTCGTTTTTTGGTATCAATGCCTTCTACTCTTGTGGAAAGATGAAGATCGATCTCCCGTTCTGAATACCATTTCTTGGTATGAGAAAGAAGGTGATCTTCTGTAATCATATTTCCAAGATAATAGGTAATTAAACAGCGTGAATAGGAAGGAACTTCTTCATCACCGATAATCACAATATTATCATTCGGGCTTAACTGTCTTAAAGTCTCTGCCGCAGAAACAGCTGCAATACAGTTTCCAACAATCACGTGCTGTTTTCCGTTCTTTTTTATATTAGACTTGTTTACTGTTTTTTTCATTTGTGAGGGATCTCCTTAATTTTTTTTCTGCGAACTGCGTTATTATGTGCCCTTAAATCATCAAAAATAAGGGCCTCTCTGTCACAGGAAGCAACACATGTGGGTATCTGCTTTTCACCGCACATCAGAGTACATTTAAATGCTTTTTCAAGGCTCATAATGGTTTTCATCGCACCATTAGGACAAACCATATTACACATAAAACATCCAATACAACGGGTTTCATCCTGAGTTACCAAACCGTCCGGACCCCGTTGCAGGGATTCGCCAATACATGCATCCACACAGGGAGAATCTTCACAGTGTTTACAGAGTCTCATAAAAGGTCCTTCAGGACCCTGTAAAACACGGATATGCGGCACATATCCGCCCGACTCTTTCTTTGAAGAACCACATACCGCAACACATGCTTCTTCGCACTTCCGGCAAAGATCACACTTATCAGGTATAAATTGAAACGCTTTCATATTCTATTTCCTCTATAAACCGGTTAAATATTAATAAAAATTGTTTTTTATTGCTTAATACACTTTTGATAGTATATTATTAAGCTGTTATCTTATGTAAGTAGCTAAGATATCATGCAAAAAAAAATATGTCAATTTTGTTTTGTAATATACGCTCTATGGATCAAATCAAGATACCCAAGATCTCCAAAGAAATAATGATAAAACAAGCCCTTAGTGAACTCCCCCATGAATGCTGCGGGCTTCTCCTGGGTAAAAACGGCAAGATCCAACGCACCCTTCCCATGAGAAATGCAGAGCCCTCTCCTGAGGCATACTTTATGGATCCCCGCCAGCAGGTAGAGGTGTTTACGGATATGGAAAAAAAACGAGAAACTCTTATCGGAATATACCACTCTCACCCGGAAGGCCCGTCCACGCCTTCAAGGACTGACCTTGAGATGGCCTTTCATCAAGACGTTGTATATATTATTATTTCACTTGAGAAAAAAAACAACCCTGAACTCAAGGCATTTACCCTTGAAAAAGGATCCTTTAAAGAAGTAAAGTTGATTTAAGTCAAAGCAAATTATTATTTTTCAGGTATAATTTTAGTCATAAAGTATAAATATATTATTTTTCGGAGAAAACCATGAGCCGTGAAAACATTTTTGAAAATGTAAAACGTGAAGACTGGATGACAGAAGATCTTGAAAAACAACTAAGAGCAATTGCAGAAAATGGAAAGGTAAACTGCGCACAGGCACAAAAATTTGCAAATGATAATAATATCCCCTTAAGTGAAATGAAATCGTTTCTGGATGTGCTCCAGTTCAAAGTTGGGAAATGTCAGCTAGGCTGTTTCTAATTTTATAATCAGATATTTTTATAACAGCCGCACAGCCAAAACTGTAATTTAAAGATTTTAATCACCAGACAATTATATTTTAGGAGAAACACCATGTCCAAATCCCTCCGCCATGAACTGCGTAAAGCAATACTTAAAAGGCTTGAAAAAAAGAAGGACCCTTTAGAAGGCTTTTACTGCGAGGACTCCACCCGGGAAGCGATCCTGGCTGTACTGGTCGCAGGTAGACATCTTCTCCTTGAAGGCCCTCCTGGAACAGGAAAGACTACTGTTGCAAAGATCATCGCCTCTCTTTTGCCGGAAATGGAAACGGTTGCCGACTGCAGATATAACTGCACTCCTAAAAAACCGTCCTGCCCGGACTGCTCCGGCAGAAAAAAACATAAGAAGATAAAAGTAGCCGGTGAAAACCGATTCACCCGGATACAGGGCTCCCCGGAGATGATGCCGGAAGACCTGATGGGCGACCTTGACCCGGTCCTCGCCATGAAAATCGGTATACAGGATCCCAGAGCCTTCACTCCAGGAAAAATACAGAAATCACACCGTAAAATCCTTTTCATTGATGAACTGAACCGGGTTCCGCAACGGACTCAGAACACCCTGGTCCAGGTCCTTGAAGAGGGCATTACCACTATTGCGGGATTTGATCTCTCTTCCGAAGTTGACACCCTTGTGGTGGCAACAGAAAACCCCGAAGAATACGCAGGCGCCGAGCGGGTCAGCGAGACACTTTCAGACCGGTTTGAACAGGTCCGGGTGGGATACCCGTCTCTCGAAGACGAAATAAAAATCATTAAACAATATGGGAAGACCATAGACCATATCAAGGCTTCAGCCGACATTATACAGCAATCTGTTGCCATCACCAGTACAGCCCGGGAAATGCCTGATGAGCTTGAAAGACTCCCAAGTGTACGGACCAGTCTTTCAATCTATGAACAGGCCCAGGCCCATGCGAGATTAAAGAACTCCAAACAGGTTAAAAAATCCGACGTTGAAGCCGCGGCAAAACGGGTTTTGAAAGGAAGGCTCTCCGTCAGCACTGAAAGCCGCTACTATGAAAAACAGGATGTACTGATTGAAAAAATAATTGAGAAAGCTAAAAAGATAAAATAATGGGCAGTCCCTTACTCCTTACCATTGATGACATCCGAAAAGCTTTGTTAAGAGAGGTGAAACTTAAACCTCTTGAAGAGAGCGTTTTAAGTAAAATCAGACTTCCACTTCCAGACAAGACCTCATCATCTCCCCTTTTTGCGCTGAAAAAGTTAAACCCTTCGATTTCAGGGCTGGTTGAACAATGGATGCAGGCCTCATATCCGGAAGAGGTCAAACCCGGAAAACTGAAAAATATTATTACCGTACCTTATTGTCCGGCTAACATAGACACAACCGCTTACTTAACACCTCTCCTTAAAACAGCCAAGTCAAATATTATCGCGGTAGACGCCTCCCCGGCAGAAGCAGGGGCCGCACTGCGCTATGCCTGTTCTCTTGAAAATGGGCTGAAACTTCCGGCAATTGTCTCACTGGTCAAAGAAGGCTATATTGAAAAGGAGTTTTTCTTCCAACCGGGCGACTTCCTTCCTGAGCTCGCGTTTTTCTGCTTTCAAAAAAAAATTCCGCTTGTTTCGCTGGGGACCCCTTCAAGGCATGTCGCTTCAGAACACCAGACGACCTTCAACAACCTGCTTATGGACGCATACCGGAATTTTACAGACAGTCCGATCTGCAATAAAAGACCAGACATGCTGGAAAAACTCGCGATCCAAACAATGCACCAGGTTTACACCGCCGGCATACACTTTTCCACAGAGCGCGAAGACTCTATCACGCGGTCGTCATACACTGCAAGCAGACTGTATGATCTCATCCGTTTTCTGACCGGCGCACAGATAAAAGGTGGAAATGTTCTTGCGCTTTATCAGTTAAAACACACTCTTGATTTTCCTGAACTGGTTAAAATTTTCTGGAAATCACCGGCTTCTGTTTCAGAACTTTATTCAATCCCTGAGGCACAGTCAAGCGGCCATTACGAGTTGGATATCACGGAAGAAGAAACTCAGCAGGAAGCTTTTAAAAATAAAAGCAGGCTGTCATGTAAAATAGAAAATACTCTAAAAAGCCTGATTGAGTCATATCTGACAGAGCCTCTTAAAAGTGAGGAAGTAGACAGAATATCCGCTTTGATTGCAGAAGCCCTGCGCCACCATCCAAAAGTTGAAAGGCCTCCCGGTGTCCGTGGAACCATGGCTACACGGGAGATCACCCACAGTTACGGACTGCTGCATAAAAAAACAACCAAGAAAAACCTGTTACAGGCGGCTTACATCGGCTTTCAGCACCGGACAGTTCTTAAGCAGGGTGAAAATATTTCAAAAGAGGATATCTTTAAAAGCATCTTCAGCCGCCATGTCTTCAATATCCCGCTGTTTCCG
>JAHEEI010000196.1 GCA_024640785.1 Pseudomonadota bacterium | reverse complement strand
GTAACAGCAAGAACAGGAATTCCATAGCGGTTACACTGATCAATAAGCCGTGTCATATTATTAACTGTCTGAGTTTCAAAGTTCCCACCGATAAAAACCTGAACAGCAACAGCACTTACATTCATTCTAAGAGCGTCCTCAACATCCACGGCAAGATGTTCATTAGACAAATCCTTTAAAATACTCGGCCCTCCACTTGCGCGCATTACGATCGGATTGTTGAATTCAGGATCAATTACTGTACGAAGTATCCCACGAGTAAGCATAAGCGCATCAGCATATGGGACCAGGGGTTTGATAGTAATATCAATTCTTTCGAGGCCGGTTGTGGGTCCCTGGAAATAACCGTGATCAAAGGCAAGCATAACAGTCTTGCCGGATTGAGGGTTAAAAATACGTGAAAGTCTGTTCTTCATTCCCCAACCAAGAGAGTTGGAACCTTTCAGAAAAAAGCTGTTACTATCCTGGGGTATATCTAAAAAATAGTTCTTTTCTTTTTTTGAATCATCTGCTTCAGGCATATTCTTCTCCTTTAAAATATTAATATTAATACCTTCATAAAAGTGACCGACTCCAGCATTAAAAGACGAATAGTTAGCGATAATTAAACATGCTTTTAAAATATATAGTTAGGATTAATGTTAAGATATTAACAACATTTTATTAAGTAAACAAGGGCAATAATTAATATGTGCTCCTCATAACAAAATGATATATTAATCAAAGAAATTTCATATTACAGAAGTATTGTTTTAGGTTGCTTTTAGAAAGTAAAATTATATAATTTAGTAAAAAATATAAAGGTAATAAATTGTCTTTAAAAGAACTTACAAATATCTTTCGTTTATTCATAAACCGGAACCGCTTCAAATCATTCCTACTGTTGTCGACACTTATCCATTTATCAATCATCATTTCTCTGCCCTTATCTGTTCACAAAAAGCCCCTTGCAAAACCAAAATTATTTAAAGTTGATCTAATAAGGAAAAATCCGAAATTTCTTAAAAATCAGACTAAAGACAACAAAAGCATTCTCAAAGAACAGACTAAATCAAAAAAATTAAAAAGTCCTCCTACAAAGAAAAAGCCAGCTGAAGAAAACACAACCATTCAAAAAGAAGCCACCATATCACTTAATGCCAGAGACGCAAAATATACTTCTTATCTTTCTCATCTCAGACAGAAAATAAACAAAGCCTGGATCTATCCGGAATTTGCAAAGGAAAACAAGCTCGAAGGAGAGATAATGCTCTGCTTCACTCTGAAAAGTGACGGGAGCCTGCTTGACGTGATTATCATCCGTCCTTCCGGTCAAGCAGTTCTTGATCAGGCCTCTATCAGCGCCATTGATAATGCAGGCCCTTTTAATCCGCTCCCTGAAAAACTAAATCTTTCAAAACTTAATGTGATCTCCACCTTTATATATCAGTTCGAAGCAGACGGTTAACTTAATACGGATAGAAGACAAAAAAGCATAAAGAAAGACTGGCAAGAATCCACAACCCCAATGGAACTTCATTACTCCTTCCTGCAAAAACCTTCATTAGAGGATAAAGTACAAATCCTGATGTCATTCCAAAACCCAGATTATAGGTAAAGCTCATAAGCGCTACCACAGAAAATACCGGTACAGCCTCTGTAACATCATCAAGTTTTGCATTAGCAATCGTAGACACCATTAAAAGCCCAACCACTATTAATGCAGGCCCATAAGCACATGCGGGAATAATACTTAGAAACGGGGAAAAGAAAAGTGCCAGCAAAAACATTAATGCAGTAACTACTGCTGTGAGTCCTGAACGCCCGCCGGCTTCTATCCCTGCGGCAGATTCAATAAATGTTCCAGTAGTCGTCGTGCCGAGAAGTGCCCCGACAATTGTTGCAAGCGCATCACAAAGCATCGGTTTTTCAATATCAGGAAGCCTTCCGTTTTCATCAAGAAGCCCGGCTTTATACGAAACCCCGATAATCGTTCCCATAGTATCAACAAAATCCATCACAAATACCGTAAGTACAACCGAAAAAAATCCCCATCTAAAAGCGCCTTCAATATCAAGCTTAAAAAGAATGGGCGATATGTCCGGAGGAACACTGATCCAGGCCTGCGGAAGAGGAGTAACTTTTGTTATTATCGCAAAAAAGGTTGTAACTATTATACCGATAAGTATTGCCGCCCTGACCTTTTTTGTAATTAGAAAAAGAATAAGGATGAAACAGAAGAAAGAAAGAAGAACACTTGTCTGCCCAAGATGACCCACATGAACAGGAGCACCCGGCACACCGAGAACAACAATTCCTGCCTCATTAAGCCCGATAAAAGCCAGAAAAAAACCGATTCCAACCGCAAAGCTAATCTTTAAACATTCAGGGATCTGATCAGTCAGCCAGCTTCTAAGCTTAAATACTGTTAAAAGGGTAAAAAGCACTCCTCCAATAAATATCGCTCCAATAGCAGTTTGCCAACTGTACCCCAGAACTTTTACCACGGTAAAAGCAACAAAAGCATTCTCACCCATATACGGGGCTACGGCAAAAGGCCTATTTGCATATACGCCCATCAACAGGGTTCCGAAAAATGCACTGGTAATCGTTGCAATCATTGACGGGCCAAGAGGGATTCCTGCAGTTTCCAGGATCTTCGGATTAACAACAATAATATATGACATTGTTACAAAAGTCGTTATGCCGGCAACAACCTCCTGCTTAATACTTGTGCCGAGCTCATCGAGTCTGAAAAACCGGTTCAGCATCTCCTTACCCTGCTACAGGTTTAACAAAAAAGCCCGAGGAAATATTTATCCACAGGTCTTTTATTAGAAAAAACATATTAAAATTTAAAATGTTACATTAGCCCGTTTTGTTGAAGTGAAATAATCTATTGGCAAGACAATCTAATTAACACCTATTTTTCAGTTTAATCGTTAACATTTTCCCACTTACCTTTGAAAAAAATAAATGGATTTAATGTCGTCTCTTAATAAAGTATAATGTTTTAAATAAATACAACTTACATACATCTAACAAGTTTTCAAGTAAAATTCTTTAAATACTTTTGCTATTTAATAGATTTAAAGAATATTCATGACAAAAAATATTTAAATAAGATTATAAATAGCTCAAGACAAAAAATCAGATGGAGAAGCACACAAACCCCTTTAAAAGTTTCATTTCCCTTGACATATATAGAAAGTTAAAGTATCTTTTCATCTTAATTTAAAGCATAATTATTGTTCATAAAATTACAAACTCCCAACCTTTTTCACTGGAAAAAGTCTCTCAAAAAAGGAGTAATAATGGCTGCAAAAGAGATCAAAAAAAGCATCCCGAACAAACTCGTTCCTGAAATATATAAAGCCCTGGAAGACATTGTCGGAGAAGAATATATCTCACAGGACAGAGCCGTAGTAGAATGTTACAGCAAGTTCTCTGTGGATTCCGGAGGAGCACTTAAAAAACATGCAAAAGACCCCAGTAATATTCCCGCATGCATCATCCTGCCCGGAACAACTGAGGAAGTACAGGCAATTATGAGGGTTTGCAACCGTTACAAAGTAAACGTAATTCCATTTACAAACGGAATGATAACCTTCAACGGCCCTACTACTCCTGACCCAACCCTATGCGTACATGTGAGCCGCATGAACAGGGTTCTTGAAGTTGATGAAAATAACATGACCGCACGGGTTGAAGCCTTTGCAGACTATGCTCAAATTCAGGCGGATACCATGAAAAAGGGTCTCTGGAACGGTGGAACACCTCTGGCAACCACACTCTGTAAAATTTCATCCCAGAGTGCTTTCGCAGGCGTATGGCAAACAGATCATAAATACGGTACTCTCTCCCGAAACATTATTAGCATTAAAATCGTTACACCAGAGGGTGATGTGATCGTCACCGGTTCCGATGCTGTTTCAGGCATGGATGCCTTCTGGGAATTTGGTCCCGGCCCGGATCTATTCTCCCTGATAAGAGGAAGCGGCGGAACAACGGGAATCATCACTGAAGTCGTGGTTAAACTTCACCCCTGGCCGGGAGGCGAAGAACTCCCAGAGCCTCCGGCAGGAAGGCCTTCTATTAAGACCTATAAGGATCCTAAATATGATACGGCCGCTTTCCCGCAGAAGCATAAACTACTATGGGTAGAGTTTGAAGATTTTGATTCAGAACTAAAAGCACTAAGAGAGATTGGTCATGCTGGGATATGCGCAGGTCTGAATGCAACGGGTGTATACAATGCCTATTACTGTTCACAGACTCAGGACATGACCCTGGAACGGGTAAAAAATAAGTTTTTCCCGCCTTACAACCTTTATGTCATTATCGGCGGTTTTGTTTCTGAAAAACAGATAGAATATGAAGAAAATGTGGTGAGAGATATTGTCGC
>JAHEEI010000195.1 GCA_024640785.1 Pseudomonadota bacterium | reverse complement strand
TGCCTGATTTTGATGAGCAATATCATGACTCTATGACATCGGATGCCAGAAAAAGCTATCAGGGTCCCTTTTATGATGAGGATGACTGGATCAATGAGATGTATGCGGATATTTATTCCGGAAAATGGAATATACGACTGGGCAAGCAGATCGTTTTCTGGAGCGAAGTGGAGATGGTTCGCACCGTTGACCGGATCAATCCTCTGGATCTAAGGTATACCACGCCCGGGATTGATCCCTGGGACGAGATAAAGCTTGGCCTGTGGATGATGCGGGGCTTTTATAATTCAGACCTCCCTGGCCAGCTGGTCTTTGAATGGATCTGGATCCCCGGTGATTATGAAGGGGTCAGGACGCCGAGGGAAGGAAGCAACTGGGGCGGCCCTCCCGGTCCCCAGGGGCCGAAAGATTTGCGTCCCCTGCCTTTTGGCCAGCAAGCTGCTATTGATGAACAGTGGCGCAGGTCTCAGCCGGCCTTCACGCTAAGCAATTCCCAGTTTGCCTTCCGGATACGCGGGAATTCTGAAGTGGCTTTGCTTGGGGACTATTATCTTCTTGACTGGACCCTGAGCTGGTTCCATGGCATGAACAATACACCTGTTGCCAACAGGGCAACTCTTGGTGAGCCCGGCTCTCGTGATCCCAGCACAACTAATGGATATTTAAATGCGCTTGCCCTCTATCGAGTAAATCCTGACATTTTTCCTAATCCTGGAGAGGTTCCAAGAGGTCTGTGGGAGTATAAGTTCTTTGATGTTATCGGGACCAGCGTGCAGACCTATGTGCCTAAAATCGGGTCAGTGGTGCGCGGTGAAGTCTCATACGAGATCGGTCTTCCGGAGAACAAGGCTGATCCTGAAGAAGATAGTCCCAGCTTTGCTAAACAAATTACCGGAACAACGGAGCGGGACGTGGTCAATGTGGGCTTGACGCTTGATAAGCCCTTAAAGTCAAACTGGCTGTCACAGCGATGGGGCGCGAGCGGGGTTTTTGACTGTACTTTCGGCTGGTTCGGGCAGTGGCGGCTGGGTGATGTGAGCCGGATCCGCCGCACCTTTGCCTATCAGGACAAATCTCAGTCGAACTTCACCTTAACGGTGAGGACCCGGCTCCAGCACAACTCGATCTGGCCCACGGTGCGGTTCTTGTATAATACCCGTAACTGGGGGTATGGTGTTTTTGCCGTACGGTATACGCCGGGTAAGCATATGCGCTATGAACTCGGGTACCTCTGGTTTTTTGCGCATGATAAATATCAATTCAGGGAAGCATATGCGGAAAATAAAGACACTATCTACTTTCGAATAGGTTATGAATTTTAAAAGGAGAATCTTATGAAAAAATCTGTCATGGTGGTTATAGGCATACTATTTTCGGCGCAGTGTTTTGCTTCCGAAGGTTCATTCCCTGTCCCCAGCTATGAGGGAGAAGACCTTCAAAAGGTGAGGCTATGGGAAAAGACCTGGAACAATAAGAAGATTACTGCTGAGAATGTGGACCAGGTCAAGGATTTTGTCCATGAAGGCGTTTATAAGGCGATTAAAGACCCCGGGATCTTCCGTGCCAAGGATATCTGGTTTGAAGTTGTCCCTTACCGCCCCTACACGCTTTCCAAGGGCTTTATAGAGGCGACTCAAAAAAACTCAGTTTCAAGCAGACTGGATGATAAAGATATGCTGGTTGGATATGGGACATCCTCCGGGATACCGTTTCCCCAGCCGAAAACAGGTATTGAGATGGCCTGGAACTTTGACAGCAATACCCGGGGGGACAGTCATCATGAGATACAATTCGGAACAGTTGTTGACTGCAAGAGCGGATTTGAGCGGACCTCTGAGCAGCACCGGTGGGAACTTTTCTGGATCGGCCGGTATGACGTCCCGCCTGTTCCGGTAATTGAGAAAGAGAAGAACCCGCGCGGTATTGCGAGGTCTTTTTTCCAGCGAATGGCCGCTCCGGCTGACTTTATAGACACCACCATTCTTGAGATTAAGTATATTGAGCCTAAACGGGGAGAAGATTTATGGGTCTATACAGCCATGTTCCGACGGATCCGGCGGTATGCCAATAATCAGCGAACGGATTCTATCGATGGAACCGACATGATCTATGATGATCAGGACGGCTGGTATACCCACCTGATTCATAATACCTACGATTATAAAGGCCGTGCCGATCTGCTGGTGGCCCGGCATCAGGATCCGGAAAAGCTTGAAAAAGCCGAAGGGCAGGGGTATTGGAACGGTATCCAGAGGGAACGTGCTAACCACTGGGTGCTTGAGGTGAAAAATAAGGACAAGAACTATATCTACAGCAGACAGCTCTGGTATTTGGATCCGGAAACCTGGCAGATGAATTTTAAGGTGATGTATAACCGGCAGGGGCAGCTCTGGAAGATGTATGAGCTTTTTTATGATGAGTTTCCGTCATACGGCGGGCAGACAACTCCGATTTTTAATTCGGAACATATTATAGATTTTCTGCGTAATCATGGGAGCACCAGTATCCGGAATATTCAGTCGGTGGGAAAGGATATTCCCCTGACACAGTTTCAGACCCAGGCCCTTAATGTAAAAAGCTATTAATTAGAAACCGGGTTTTAAAACTTTAAGTTGCGAGCTGATGTTAACAGCCAATTTTTAGGTGAGAAAAAAAGTGTTTAGCCATAGAAGATATTTAACATATTTTATTTTAACAGTTATTTTTACTGCTGTTTTATTTTCCGGCTGCAAGAAATTTGACCGTTCAAGAATAAAGATGCCTGAAATCAAGATGGTCACGCCGGAGAACCTGCACAGTGTCAGCTGCGTTGATTCTCAGCACATTTGGGCCAGTGGCAATTACGGCACGATCCTTTTCAGCGCTGACAGCGGCAAAACCTGGCAGCCGCAGGAGAGCAGGATCAGTGAATATCTGCTGGGTTCAATCGTGTTTACAGACATTAAAAACGGCTGGGCAGCAGGCGTTAACGGGACAATGATACACACGGCTGACGGCGGACAGACCTGGATTAAACAGGACAGCCATACCACCAGTAACCTGCTGGACCTCTTTTTTGTGGATTCGGATTATGGCTGGGCTGTGGGTGAGCTGGGGACGGTTATACACACGGCTGACGGCGGAAAGACCTGGGTTAGGCAGATGGAGGGGCAGGACGCGATTTTAAATGATGTTTTTTTCGCCGACCGAGAAACCGGCTGGATCGTGGGAGAGTTCGGAACCATTATGCATACCTCTGACAGCGGCATGACCTGGACTTCCCAGCAATGCAAAGACATTGAGCCAGAAATAAGCGAAACAGAATGGGAAAAACCCCTTCCTGCTCTTTACGGATTATATTTTATTGACCCTTTAGAGGGCTGGATCGTGGGGATGGACGGGGTAATTATAAAGACAATTGACGGCGGGCAGACCTGGAAAAAGCTCGCTTCTGCTACAGATAAACCCTTGTACTCAATTGTGATAAAGGGTGGGAAGGGCTTTGTTGTGGGCTGTAAAGGGGTGTATCTTGAATCCAAGGACAAAGGACAGACCTGGCAGCAGAGAAATGAAGCCTTAAAAACAAAATTCTGGCTGCGAGAGATTTCTTTTGCTGAAGATACAGGGGTGATCGTGGGTGAAAGAGGTACGGTTGCAAGATCAGACACAGGGGGGGCGAAATGGGAGCTTGTTTCAGGCTTTAGTTATGATATGGAAGAGTTTGGGCTTTCTGATTTTTAGAAAGAGATTAAGGTGAAGGTACAATTAAAAAAAACATTATTCGTTAAAGTATTTTTTGTAACGATTGTTTGTCTGGCAGCGGTTCTTCTGAATAGTGCTGCGGCTAAACAGACGGCAATAGCGGAGGCTGTGCTGTCTGAAGAAGTTAAGGGGTCGCTGGTGGTCTATTATTCACGGAGCAATAAAACGCGTATTGTGGCTAAAGCTCTGGCTAAAGCAATGTCTGCTGAGATTGCTGAAATAAAATCAAACAAAAACCGTGAAAGCGGTTTAGGCATTTTTACCTGTGTTCTGGACCAGATCATGGACTGGGACGATGAGCAGTCTCCACTATCATTCAATATATCACAGTATGACCCCATTTATATTGCCTCCCCAATCTGGCTTCACGAGATGTCATCTCCTGCGAGGACTTTTATCAAGAATGCCTCTTTGACAGGTAAGCAGGTCTATATTGTGCTGACGTATAATGGCAGGCAGACGGATGAGGAGGAGAAAAAATTGATGGAAAAAGTATCGTCTTACGGGGTTTCCATAAAAGGGCTGTGCAAGGTAATTACCAAAGAGAAAAAGATAAATCAGCTGGAAAAAGAAGGTGCAGATATTGCCTCAAAGCTTGGAGGCCGGTGGGCCGGCAAGTAACTTCTGAGGGATAACCAATTAAATTTACAAGAAAAGTTTTAAAATGGCACAAAAATTTGACATTGTTGTGGTCGGCGGTGGAACATCAGGCCTTGAGGCAGCCAAGACAGCCGCA
>JAHEEI010000194.1 GCA_024640785.1 Pseudomonadota bacterium | reverse complement strand
CTAACTGTTTTTACTTTCTGTCTCTTCGATACAACACCTTAGCTTGCTTTCAACAATTTCCTCGAGTTTCATTGTTGCCAAATACCTATCGTTTTTCAACTCATAATTACATTCAAAGATGCCAGCATCCCAGAGTTTTTTCAAATCATCTTTCATCATTGGCCAATCATCGGAATAAACTTTCATAGGTATACGACTTCCATTTTTTAAGCCCAAAAGTCGCTTTCTGCCCAATCTACCAACTAGCATCGTTAGACCTTCTAGTTTTTCATCTATGCAACGAACCATGGCCTTAACCAATGATTCATTAATTGATAATAATACCATTCTCTTCTCTGGTTTATTCATATTCATAAATTCAATGACTTCAAAACATTATTTTTAGAATCTAATCTAATTTAAAATTATTAACCCTAAGCAACAGGCCTCAGAGCACAAACTTTTGGGCCTGTAACAATATTGTTTAAAAGTCCTCTCTGGCTTATAATAAGAAATAACTCCTTTCTGTCTATAGCATACGTTTTTTCTTTAAGTATATAAACGATACAATCATGACAGATATTTAAAACACTACGATAATCCTCAACCCTTTTGGCAATTTCCCAGCATGGTGTTTCAGGTTCAAGCCTGGCAGGACAATCGAGATTGTCACAACTCATAATTTCCCAGCATTTACAATTTAGATTAATAGACATTTCTCCCCCCCTTATAATCCATTTCTCAGCAGTTTCGATGTGAAGATAATTATTAAATGATAAAGATTATCAATAAACTGTGTAATTTAAGTGAGTTACATGCAATAAGTAAACCAATCTTCACTAAAAAAGACTATTTCAATAGCCAAAGGGGTTTACAAAGAAAACAGCACTAATAATTATTATTATTAAAGAAAATTTGGGAATGTCGCTAATATCCGGTTGGGATTTTAACTAAATACGGCTGAGATAGAAGTTCATATTTCTTGTCACAATGTTGACTTTTTGTTTTCAAATTTAGATTGAACATATCCGCTGTAAACCTTGAGACTTTAGGAAAGATTCGCATCAGTTAATTTATATCAAAAACCTTACAAAATAAAACTGTCCCTTTTTCCCTAACATATAGGGGATGCGACAATAAAAATTAACTGGGGAAGGAAAACTCTTCGGACAAAAATGTTCATATAATTTAGGTGAGATAATAGTATGATGATTATTCTCGCGGCTATTTTACTTCTCCTTCACAAATTTCGATACAATTGGTCGAATAACTAATTGCCTCAGAACAATTCTTGTCAGATTGTTTTTTTGTGGTTGGCTAATCTGTTTTAAACATCATCAATTATCTTTATTCAGCAGTCAACATATCTCCTGAATAGATGGTTTTAATACTTGTCGGTTTCCTCTCAGGTGGATGATGGCTATCTCTACTTCATAGGAAAGATATATTTCTGCCATTCAGCAGTTATTTTGAATTCCAACAAGCATACAACCTATAAAGAGAGAAAAGAACTCATCAAGTATAAGGCTCAAAGTCTCCCCCCAAAATCACGCCCATAATCCTGGCAAGCTTTCCTGCCTTCCTCTGATTTTATCATACTCTCCTTAAGGCCGAATGGACCTAAATCGGTCATCCTCATCTTGTAAACGTGCTCCATAGTGTCAAAAATTATGCCTGGTGATTCGCCGCTGTGAGTATAAGAACCAAAAGCACCACCCAGCTTGCCGGCAAGGTTGCCCTTTTGGGCTAAAAAAAGAAACGTTTTAAAGTTCTCTGTGATATCCTTATGATATGTTGGACAACCAAAGATAAACCCGTCATAACCATCCAGATCCTTTTCACTTTTGATCTCAGATATTTTTTTAACATCAACGTTATTCCCGCTGATACGAATACCTTCAGCAAGATATTTAGACATCTCTTCAGTACTGCCTGTGCGGCTATAGTATCCGATCAGTACGTTTTTCATGGTGGTATCCTCCTTAGGTGTTTTTTTCATACAAGGCAATTTAACACTTTATCAATGCACACAATATTTTTCGGCATGAACACAGTATAATTGCTTGCCACAATAGATGGGTTTTCAACCTCAATTCCAAGTTTCCATGTGCAGTGGATAGTTTGGAAACGTGCTAGGTCTTATTGCAAAAAAATATGAACCGGCAGGTACGGCACCTGTTCTATTATTTAATCCATTCTAATACTTCATTCTTCGATGGAACTTTGCCAACACATTTGATTTTTCCGTTAATGACAATAGCAGGCGTCGAAAGTACACCTAGTTTTGCCATTTCAGCAAAATCTGTGATTTTATAGAGCTGGGCATCTATTCCAGCTTCTGCCAAGGCCTCTCTGACAATATTTTCTGCCCTGGTGCAATTTGCACATCCCGGACCGCAGACTTTAATCTCCATACATTTTCCTTATTTTGAATTTAAATAATTAGATTAAAGAGATAGCCGACTAATAGAATCCCGCTGCCCACAACTGTTACGAATACAGCAATCATTTTAGGTTTCAGCACTTTTCGCAGGATCACCATTTCCGGGAGAGAAAGGGCAATAACACTCATCATAAATGCTAAAACGGTTCCGAGGGCTGCTCCCTTTCCGAGCAGGGCGTGGATTACAGGGACGATGCCTGCCGCATTGGAATACATGGGAATACCAATAATAACTGCCGCAGGTACACTCCACCAGGCTCCCTTGCCCATAATTGATGCCATGAATCCTTCAGGCACATAGCCGTGAATACCAGCACCAACAGCTATCCCAGCAATAACATAAATCCACACTTTACCGACAATGTCCACCACGGCTGCTTTTCCAGCATAAAGACGTTGGCTCCAGCTGAGTGTATTAACTGGAACATCAGCAGCATTAATGCGCATTTCACGCACCCAGTCTTCAATATGCGCGTCCATGTCCAGCTTTCCGATTATCCATCCAGCCACAATGGCAATCAGCAACCCGGTAACAAGGTAAAGACCCGCAATCTTCCAGCCTAACAGGCCGTACAAAAGGACCAGCGCTATTTCGTTGACCATGGGAGCGGCTATAAGAAATGAAAGTGTCACCCCAAGGGGAACCCCAGCTGTTACGAAACCAATAAATAGCGGCACAGCGGAACATGAACAGAAAGGGGTTACAATACCGAGGAGGGCTGCGAGAACGTTTCCAACCGACTCTCTTTTCCCGGCAAGAATTTTCCTCGTCCCTTCAGGCGTGAAAAAGGTGCGGATGATTCCAACTCCAAAGATAACAAGCGCAAGCAGCATCAACACTTTAGGGGTATCGTAGAGAAAAAAATGGACGGCTTCGCCAAGATGGCTGCCTTGCTGGATTGAAAAAACTTTATATGTGAGAAAACTGGAAAATGAAGAAAGCTGCCGGTAAATAATGAACCATAGGCCAACACCTACTGTTATCAGGACAAATTTAAGTAATAGATTTTCTGGCCTTTTTGTGGTCGTCTTATCTGATAAACTATTACTATCAGTACAGGGACAGTTTATGTTTTGTGTTTCCTTCATGTCTATTTCTTTACAGTTTGATCTTTACCTGCAGATAATCTTTTCCTTTGTAGCCAAATGCTCTTGTAACCGACGTTGATCTCTGGCTGCCTGGTCCAGTTCAGATAGCATTGCTGTTAAAAGGTCGAAAATTGTTGCCGCATGTTCTATTCTTTTTTTGTTTATCTTGTAGTACATCCACACACCTTGACGCCTGTCATCAACAAGTCCAGTGTTGCGCAGGTAAGAAAGGTGCCGTGAAACTGTTGATTGCGGCAGGTCCAGAGCTGCTATGATGTCACAGACACAGAGTTCCCGGCCATTCACCAGAAGGGCCATAATCCTCAGCCTGGTTTCATCTCCTAAAGCCTTAAATATTTGCGCAGTGACCTTCATGCAAACCAATATATCCGCATAGGCGAATATGTCAATCATAAAAAAATACCCCTTTGAATAAGGGGGTTCACTAATGCTGATTAACGCTTATCTTAAATCTGTCTAAAACTCCACATTCCTTCCCATCGTGTTAACTGCCGGGCCTTAGGCATAATCAAGATTGCCGGCGTATTTCTTAATGTTTGGGCATGATGGATCCAATTGGTCAAACAGTATTCAATTTGACTGGTCGCTGCCCCTCAATATCAATTATTCCTGCCAATTTTGCTTATGCAACAAAACTACAGCCACTTTTTTTTCTTGAAAAACCATATCTGGAAACCGACAACTCCCACAAGCAATATAACAAATACCGAGAATCCCAGTTTGCTGTCCGCACCTGGAATACCGCCGACATTTATGCCAAGAAGGCCGGTCAGAAAACCCAACGGCAGAAAAATGGCGGCAACAATGGAGAGGATGTACATCTTGTTGTTCATCTGTTCCGAAAGACTGTTGATCAATTGCTCCTGGGTAACAGCGGCCCGGTCACGTGCTTCATCAAGGTCCTCAATATGGCGGGTCAACTGGTCGTATACCTCCCGCAGCCTTATCCTGTCGCTTTCGTCCAGCC
>JAHEEI010000053.1 GCA_024640785.1 Pseudomonadota bacterium | reverse complement strand
AAAAAACATATTTTCAGAATCTTGGCCTGTAAGATAGCGAAGATGGTAATTGCCGGGAATTTGCAGAAATAACTGCTCAAACCATCCGGTTTTCAGTTCTGGCATACGGTTATGTTCCAGCCAGGTCTTGCCCAGCCAGGTTTCTCCGGGAAAATATCCGTAGCAGCTTGATTCTTCTATCCAGCTGAGGGGCAGAAGCGCCGGATGTTCCATCTTTTCGGTTTTCAGCACATAAAAAAAGGCGGGCCGTTTGAAATGACGATTGAAGCAAGACCGCACATCCCAGAGATCGGTTATGGTTTCTCTGGGAATCATGTTTTCCCAAATAGCGCGGCATTTGTCAAGATCAGTAAAAATCTGAAGGCCGTTCATTGCTTAAAGTCTCATATTGCTTTTGGTCAGATATCGGCTTCCGCCGAAAAACTCTCTGGCAAACTCGGCAACAACTTCAGTATCGTAGGGTTTACAACTGAACACATCCAGATAGGTGGTATTTGTCTTGTTTGCAAAATGAGCGGATATCAGCGACGTCTCGATAAGCTGAACCATAGAATATCCTGACACACGCTCATCTTCTCCAAAGTGAACCACAATGGTATCGCCAAATCTTTTCATTTCAATCAGGTCACACAGTTCCGTGACAAACTGCCGAATTTTGTCGGCGCTCCGAATAGTCTCCGCATTACAGTCATAAATATCAATATTTGATGCTACACCCCAGGGAATGGCTGTTTCCCTTTCCTCAAGGACAGTTTCAGCTTCTGTTATATTTCGCATCTTAAATTCTCCTTTTTGTTTATTAACTGATAAGCGTAAATAAAACGTCCCCTTATTCACCCGGCATAAAATCATATGCAGTGGGAACATCCTTTTCTTCTTCTTTCTCTCCAGGATCTCCTTCAAGATCTTCTGCAGGTTCTTCTTCGGGTTTTTCTTCAGGCTCTTCCGCTATTTCTTCTTTATCCATTTCATTGTCAACCTGTGCAAGAATAATGGGTGTCTCCTCATCAATCCCGTTTGTTCCTGAGAAACCGGCAACATCCTTTAAAAAATCTTCAGCATAACTCAAATTGATCAAACCTGTGCAAAGAAATACCGATAAAATTAGTGCTGTTAAAATAAATTTTTTCATGTCACTTCTCCTTTTAGGCAATAATTAAAATTATCCGTATAAAATTATTCATACTGCGCTTTCGTATGGTATAAAAAATAACAGGCTTTTCAGATCATAGAAGGTGGTGTGGTTAGCCAGTATTTTTTCATCTTAAAATATTTTTTTCCATTTTTCTCCTCCCGGCATGTTCCGGTTGCATATATCATCATTCGCAAAAACCGTAACAGCTCTTTATTTTCATCCGAATTTTCTACTATATATTCCTGCTCATCTTCGGATTCGATGCTAACCGACTTAACACTTTCATTTTCGTTCCATTCACGCGGTGTTATAATCCCGCGTATAGTGATCTCCTTTTCAGAGTTAGATTTTTTCATAGATGATAACCTTTTATTTAAAAATTCATATATCAAAAACTGTGCCGACATCTATAAGGTATTGATAAATCGATACAAATTATATTAGCCAAAATATTCCCCAAAGAAATAAGAATAAAAAGTTCTCTTTTTAAGCGCTCAAAAAGAAAAATTTAAGGGGAAATTTTTTTAGAGAAAATATAATGGGAAAAAATCTTTTTAAAAGAATGTAATATAATATAATTTATATTAACAAATATTAAAATTTTAAACAATTTTTAAATAAGAACTTTTGGTTCTCTTATTTTAAATAAAAGGAACTAATAGTTCTTATTTTAGGCATAATAAATATCAACGGAAATTTTTTTTATCAAGGCCGTATTTTTTCATAAGCTTATGAAGCTGTCGAGTTGAAATCTCTGCGGCCTGGGCTGTCTGCTTGATTCTGCCGCAATTTCTTGTTAACAGTTCCTGAAGATATTCAGTCTGAAAATCATCAACCGCTTTACTCCTTGCCTCAGCCAGCGGAAGCAAGGCATTAACCGGAAGAGGTGTAAGCAAAGCGTCACTTGTAAAAAGTTCAATAGGGAAACTATCAACCGACAACACCGGCCCCTTCTCAAGGACAAACGCCCGCTCAAACAGATGTTCCATTTCACGAATATTGCCAGGCCAAGGATATTTTTTGAGTGCTTCGATAACTTCCGGGGCAATACCACGGATATTTTTAGTATGCAGGCGGTTAAAAGATTCCAAAAAGGTGTTTGCTAAAAGATCAATATCTTCTGAACGCTCTCTCAGTGGCGGAATTTCGATTGGAAACACATTGAGGCGGTAATAAAGATCTTTTCGAAACAGCCCTTCATCACACATCTTTTTCAGATCCATATTGGTCGCAGCAATAATTCTGACATCACTCTCAAGCGTAGCATTTCCTCCCACACGCTGGAAACTCTTTTCCTGTAGCACATGCAGCAGTTTAACCTGGGCTGAAGGTGAGATCGTACCAATTTCATCCAGAAAAATAGTCCCTCCACTGCTTATTTCAAACTTACCCAATTTTCGTTTAAGCGCACCCGTAAAAGCGCCTTTTTCATGACCAAAAAGTTCACTTTCCAAAAGATTTTCAGCCATTGCACCGCAGTTTACACTAATAAAAATATTGTCTTTTCGATTGCTGTGAGAATGGATCAGTTTTGATATAACCCCTTTGCCTGTTCCGGTTTCACCAGTCAGCAAAACAGTTGTTTTCGTCGGGGCCACCGCCATCACGCTGGAATAAACCTTTTTCATGGAAGGAGAGTGGGTTTGAACCAGGCTTAAAAAATCTTTCAGCCAGAAACTGCTTCGAAAATAATCCAGTTCAGACTCGATCCTGTCCGATTCGTACACAGTGTCCACAATAAATTTTAGCTCAACAAGGTCCAGCGGATAGGTCAGGTAATTACTGGCTCCCGCCTTTACAGCCTCAACCGTAGCCCGGATTTTTTCCTGACCAGAAAGAACGATAATATTAGCCACTGGAAAAATTTGCCAGAAAAGATTGAGTGTTTTTTTATAATCGCTTAAAGACTGCTGTGCCCTTAACTGGTCAAGATATGTAATATCAATAAAATACAGTTCAAAAAGTTGTTCCCTGAATTTATGAAAAAAATCCTCGCTATCCGCAGCGACCATAATAACAAATTCAGAAGATAATCCTTTTGTTATTAAAGCTACAGCTTCTTGATCTGGAGAACCAATCAGGATATGTTGCATATTTTTCCTTTAAATTTGCAAAACAGGAGTCGGAATGAAAAAGGTAATAGCGCTTTGACTTATTGTAAATAAACAATAACAAAAGTCAAAGCAAGATGTGTTTAACTAAAAAAATAAAACTTCGGATTTTATCGAAAACTTTTTAATATCTAGTGCAGTAAATGTTTAGTTCGTTAATTTTTAAGTGGTATTGCCTTCAGGATACTTTTTGTAAACAATTTCCAGGCCTGACCGTATCAACAGAATATCAGAGATCTTTAACGCTTTAGAGACAATCGAAAGTAAAGAGCAGCGATAAAAATATTGAATATTCTCCTTCAAGAACAGCTTATGTTTCCAGAAGTCGTATGAGCTCTAACAAGAATTGTAGGTTTGGCACGTAATGTTAATTTTTTATTCTGTTAAGGTTGCGAAGGGTTATGTGTAACGTTTCCGGGTAACTTGCGCTGTCTGGAAACGTTATTTTGCCGAAGCCTCCCCTGCGTCAAGTTCAACCGGTGGTTAGGAGCATTTTATCAAGGCTTGTGATCAGGATAGTATTGCGCTAAATCTTCTATGCTTTTCCGAAGCGCTTCGGCATGTTTTTCATCAGCATTTTGCTTGGAGTCCATAGCTGCGACAATAACAGCATGGTGTTTTTTCAAGCGTTCAACGTAGTCTTTTTGACTGCTTTTTACACGCTGAGTAAAAAAGTAATCGCTAATTGTAGAAATCACATTCTGAGCATGCTTTTCTTTATTTGTTATCCAGCGAATCATTTGATTTTGTGATTGAGCGTCAGTTTTACCGGATAAGTCCGCTATTAATTTGGTCGCTTTGATAATCGTGGCACTGTCTTCCAGCATTTGTTTTATTCTTGCATGATCGTCATAGATTCCACAGGGTATTTGGCAGTGAGCATAGGCTGTATTCGAAAAAGCGAACACGAGACTGAAAAGGGTCAATGCGGTGAACAAATTGTTTTTTAAAAGTGTTTTTTTCATATCTATGCCCTCCATGGTTATAAAATAATTTAGTTAATGCGAGCTGACAACTTATATATTAGGTATGACTTTAATTTATAAGAGCATACAGCATATTCATATATTTTGTCTATAGGGGAATTTACCTAAAGTTTACTGACGTTCCAATAATAGTTTAAGGTTATTAAATGTCGTTGATCTTCTTTAGTCAATCTCTTATTGTATTTGTTCTCAGCAGAGTTGTTGCCACGTTCAAAAAGCGAATTTTGCAAGTTTTCAAGTTCACTCCAGACGATTCTCTTTAAGTGAGGCACTGTCAAGCAGATTTAAGATTATGTCACGAACTGTTGACAATTAGTTTTGTTAAGGCTACGAATGGTTATATGTAACATTTGAACTGAGAGTAAAGTTATCCATATTTCTGATGGAGATACAATCACTGTTATGCATGATGGTAAAAAAGAAAAGATACGTCTGTATGGAATTGATACTCCTGAGATAAAACAAGCTTTTGGAAATGAAGCAAAGAATTTCGTTCTGACAAAAGAATTGACTGGTTTTCTCAAACAAGTTATAAATGTAGGTTGTTTTAGCGAACATGTTTTTTGCCATAAGAACGGTCAGTCCTTAAAATATTTTGACAGTGGTTTCAAGGCTGTTTTAAAGAGGGCTGGAATCAACAATTTTCGGTTCCATGACCTGCGACATACCTTTTGAACACGAATGGCAAATGCTGGGGTAAACCCGTTTATGATTATGCATGTTCTTGGACACAAAGATACTTCAACAGCAAAACGGGACACAAACCCCACAGATGAACACTTGTTGGTTGAAATGGGAAAAAGATCCCATCAATTTTCACAACACTCGACACTTGACAGCAACTCGGTTTTTTCTGATAATAGAGAAAGCAAAGTTAATATAAATAGTTAAGAAACGTGCCGACGTGGCGGAATTGGTAGACGCAGGGGATTCAAAATCCCCCGGGTGAATTCCCTTGAGAGTTCGAGTCTCTCCGTCGGTACCAGTAAAATTAGGGGTTTTAGCGATTATTCGTTGAAGCCCTTTATTTTTTGTTAAAATTTTTTAAATTTTGTCCCCACTCTGTCCCCATATATCAAAATCAGGGACTAAAAAACCTTACATTTCAACCATATTTCTAATGACGTAGGGGTAGGGAAATAGTATTATTAGGCCCCCATGTTAACCCCTTTCTGTTTTTGCTCTATCCTATCACAAAAACTGGCTCAACTTTTGGGGGCAGGGTCAACAACATTAGGCTTATTTCCTTTTTAGTTAGCATAAAATAAATTAATTAGTAAATTTATGATCAATTTAAAAAAATATAATTTATTATATTTAAAATGAGTTAAAATAATATTTATAACATTTTGTTGATATAAAAAAATAAAATAAAACTCAACATGTTGACATGTTCTAAAAATATACTATTTAAATAATATAATATTAAATTATATATCTACTTAAACACTTTAGGAGACTTATATGGAGGGATACTTAAAAAGGATGTTGTTATTTCCAAAAGCTGATTAATCATAACCATGTTTTTATTAATCGGAAAACGAGTCGCTATAAATCAAAGGGGGTCCTTTTGTCAAAGAGTGATTTAAAAAAGCAGGTAGTTGAATTAATCAACCGCAACAGATATTCAAAACTCATAACCTTTGGTGTAGATAACGCACCCCATGGAAGAATCATGACCAACCTTCCCCTCGGGAAAGGTATGGTTATCTGGTTTGCTACAGGATTAAGTACCAACAAAATAAAGGATATCAAAAAAAATTCCACCGTGAGCGTGTTTGTCGACGATCCAAATGATCAGACAAACGCATCCATCATCGGGCAGGCAGAGATTGTCACAGATAACCGGCTCCGTAAAAAGTTTTGGCAGGAAACCTTCGGTTTTTTCTTTCCGAGGGGGCCCTCGGATCCCGACTATTGTTTACTTAAAATTACCCCGAAAAAGGTAGAGTATCTCAATCCCGGGCCGCGTTTTCATCAAAACCGTACGCGGATTATCATTAATGTTTAATTTTACCACAAGGAAGGAGGAGACAGAAAAGAAGGAGAAGATAGAATTATTGAGATTTTAGGACTTTACAAGACTAACCCTTGATAAGGAGGAAAGAATGAAAAGATCATATCTATTAAAAAAAGCTATAGTGGCAACTTTTATTGTTACCTTGACCATGGGAGCTCTGGTTTACTCTTCCCAGGCAGGCGACCAGAAAGATATCGTTGATACGGCTGTTTCAGCTGGTTCCTTTAACACTCTCGCCACTGCGCTAACGGCAGCGGACTTAGTAAAAACGCTAAAAGGAACAGGGCCCTTTACCGTCTTTGCCCCAACTGACGAGGCCTTTGCCAAACTTCCCGCTGGCACCCTTGATGATCTTCTGAAACCCATGAACAAAGAAAAACTGAAGGGAATTCTAACCTATCATGTGGTGTCTGGTAAAGTTATGGCAGCCGACGTGGTAAAGTTGAAATCAGCAAAAACAGTGAACGGCCAAAACGTAACTATTCTGGTAAAAGATGGTACGGTCATGGTAGACAACGCTAAGGTTACTAAAACAGACATTATGTGTACCAACGGTGTTATTCATGTAATAGACTCTGTAATATTACCTAAGTAAGCAGGCTGAAAAACCCTTCCCAGGCATATTTATATTTAAGGTCAGGGTATAAATAGATATTCAACGGTTTAATTTGTTGTTAAATTAGATTAGCGGGGAATTTTTTCCTCAGGTCCGCTTCAAAATTTTAAAATAGAGGTGTTAATATAGTTTTGTCTTTTTCTTTGACACATGTTAAAAATAAATTTTCTACTGGAGGCTCGTGGTGAAAGCGGAAAGAATTCTTGACACAATCGGAAATACTCCCCATGTGCGTGTACGGAACCTATTCGACAACCGCGTTAATGTCTGGATGAAACTTGAGCGGACCAATCCAGGCGGCAGCATTAAGGACCGGATCGCTCTGTCCATGATCGAAGATGCCGAGCATCGGGGAGTTCTGGCTCCTGATTCGATTATTATTGAGCCGACCTCAGGAAATACGGGTATCGGTCTTGCGATGATTTGTGCCGTAAAAAAATACCGGCTTATCCTGGTAATGCCGGAATCCATGTCGTTTGAGCGCCGCCGCATCATGGGGGCATACGGAGCGCAGCTTGAACTAACACCAAAAGAAAAAGGCATGAGGGGTGCAATCAATCGGGCTGAGGAGCTCGTCGAAAAAACGCCCAAGGCCTGGATGCCTCAGCAATTTGTGAACCCGGCCAATATCGAGGCCCACAAACAGGTTACAGCTCGGGAAATTCTCAACGATTACCCTGATGGTCTTGATTATCTGATCACCGGGGTCGGGACTGGGGGGCATATAACAGGCTGCGGCGAAATCTTGAAGCAGCATTTCCCTCGTTTGAAGGTCTATGCCGTAGAGCCGGAGCTGTCTCCGGTGATCGGAGGGGGAAGCCCTGGCCTCCACCCAATACAGGGAATCGGAGCTGGGTTTATTCCTGATAACCTCCATACCAGTATCCTGGATGGTGTAATTACGGTGACAGGCGATGAGTCTTTTGAATATACCCGGCGCTGCGTTCGGGAGGAAGGGATCCTGGTCGGCATCTCTTCCGGAGCCGCCCTTGCCGCAGTTGCAAAAAAAATACGGGACATGCCGGATAACTCTACGGTCCTGACCTTCAATTATGATACCGGCGAGCGATATTTTAGCGTAAAAGACCTGTTTGACTGACAGACGAAAACGAAGATTCAGCTTTCTGTCTGTGTGTGAGGAGATGCTTCTTTGAACATTACAATCATCACGTAAAGTTTATAGAACCTGATAAAGTTTAATTAAACATGACGCTGTTAATTATCACTTTAGGTGTTTGAGATGTGTATTCTTTTTCGATAACTCTTTTAAATAGTGGAATAAATAAAAGGTATAAAGCAGCATTCCGTATGTCAGTAAAAATATGTATAATATCCTCTTTTAGAATTTTTCTTAATAAGCTGGAAATCAGGCAAAAAACTAACCTGGTTGCATCAGATCATTCCATTTTTAGCTCAAAAACCTTCTCTAAGCTGTCAGCAATTATATACTTCTGAACACCAGTCCGGAATAGGGTGTCCTCCTAAATATGATTTAAGTATGTTCAGAGAAATATTGTCAATTATAAAACATTTAATAAAATAAAGAACTATTTATTCTATTCTTTCAGTTCTTTACAATCGAGCTCTGCCTTTCACAGAACTACAAGAAACCATAACAAAACCTAAAGTCAACATAACGTACCATAACCTTAAATATTTCAGATTTCATATTATTTCTGGTAGTATGACCTTTTGATGTCTTTTAATTTTAAGACTATCCGGATAACTTGGTCAACATTTAATTATGACAGGCCAAACTTGATCTTACAGTAATCATGATGTATTTCTAATTAGCTATGAATCATATTGCTAATAGCTCTTTTCATATAACCAAAAGTAATATATGTTTTTTTCAGTACTTTAAGAATTAAAGGTTTTGTCGCTACTGTTGACTTTTGAGGTACATTGAAATATTAAGGTTGTATGAAGTTACATTGGCTTAAAGATGAGATAGAAAAAATGCGATAAAATATTAGAGGTTTGATGTTTAATCGGGTTCGCTAATATTTTTAACTTATGATAACAACCCATATTGTTATTAGAAGAAACTTAATCCAGAATAAAGATTCAGCTGACACAAAAGGCTCCGGTAGTCTTTAGCAATTTTGTGTAAATAAAATAGTACCTAAGGTCCACATATCTAAGTGGTGTTTTATGTTAAAGAAAGGAATTTCATTTTTAGGCGTTTTTAGTATTGCTTCAGGAGCAATGATCAGTTCCGGAATATTTATTTTGCCGGGAATAGCATTTTCAAAAACCGGTCCAGCCGTATTTATATCATATTTTATTGCGGGCGTGTTAGGCTTAATGGGGATATTCAGTGTTGTTGAGTTGTCAACAGCCATGCCCAAAGCCGGTGGCGATTATTACTTTATTAATAAAACCTTTGGTCCTTTTTTAGGCACAATTTCCGGTTTTTTTGGCTGGTTTGCACTTTCTCTTAAAAGCGCATTTGCCATTTTTGGTATAGCAGAAATAATATATTTATATGCCGGCTACTCACCCTACTTCTCCGGTTTTTTCTTATGTCTTTTTTTTGTTCTTCTTAATATTGTCGGCATTAAAGAAGCTGTTGTTTTTCAATTTATCCTCGTTGCAGGACTGCTATCATTAATGCTTGTTTATATTGGTGTTGGCTTAACTAAACTTCAGCCATCCTATTTTTCTCCATTTTTAACAGGTGATGTTAACACAATTATTATTACTTCCGGCTTTATTTTTATTTCTTTTGGCGGCTTACTTAAAGTTGCAACCATTTCTGAGGAAGTTATTAATCCCAAGAGAAACATTCCACTGGGCATGATCTCTTCAATTATAATCGTAACAATTCTTTATACCTTAATTACATTTATTATTACGGGAACTTTAGCCCCTTTAGCTTTCAAGCAATCATTAACCCCGGTAGCTGATTCAGCTAAAATAATTATGGGAACACCGGGCTTTATTTTAGTTATTATTGCTTCATTATTGGCCTTTTTTACAACAGCAAATGCCGGGATAATGTCTGCATCAAGATATCCTTTGGCTTTAAGCCGAGACCGGTTGTTTCATCAAAAAGTAGCAAGAGTTAATGAGAAATTTAGAACACCGATAATTTCAATAATAATTACAGGAGGATTAATATATTTAGCCCTGCTGTTACCTCTTGAGATGCTTGTAAAATCTGCGTCAACTGTTATCTTAACATCATATTTATTAACAAACATTGCGGTTATTATCTTAAGAGAAAGCAAGATTACAAATTATAAACCCAGTTTTAAAGCACCACTTTATCCCTGGCTTCAAATTTTGTGCATAATTCTCTTTGCTTTTTTTATTATTGATCTTGGTCTTGCGGCCATTGAGCTTAGCCTGGGTTTTTTGTTTATTAGTCTTTGTATTTATTATTTTTACGGAAGGAATCTTCAAAAAAATGAATACGCACTTCTGTATTTACTAAAGCGAATAACGGACAAAAGGTTAACACAAAATATTATTGAAAATGAATTAAGAGAAATTTTAATCAATAGAGATAATATTGAGCAGGATAGTTTTGATGGTTTAATAAAAAATGCGCCTCTGATTGAAGTAGAGGAAAGTGTTGACTATGAAACTCTTATAAAAATGATCGCGGGGTCAATATCACATGAGATTCCTCTAACACCAGAAGAAATAATCTTACAATTTTTTGAAAAACAACAATCATCCAATATGGTAGTTTCAGATTTTCTGGCAATTCCTCATATAGTAATTGAGGGCAGTAATAAAATATTTTTAATTATTGTCAGGAGTAAAAATGGTATTAAATTTACGGAAGATGTGAAAAAAGTTAAAGCGGTATTTCTCTTAGCAGGCACACAGGATAAAATGTTGTTACACTTTAAAGCTCTTGCGTCTATTACAACAATGGCAAGTAAGGACAAGTTTAAAAAAGAATGGATCAAGGCAGAGAATGTTAATTCGATTAAGAATTTAATGATATTAAGTGACAGAAAACGATGTACACCTAGCGATGGTTTGATATAAAGTTCATTTAAATATTAAATGACTAACTATGCGAAGGGGAGGTGATAATGCAACCTAACCCAACAAAATTAATTGAAATAATTGGCATTAATACTCCTCTTATTGGTTTTTATGATGCACCGGATGTATCTAAGTTTAAACCCGTTGTTACTCCGGAGCCAGACAATCATATGTGTGTTTTCTCATTTTATGAAAATTGGCTTAATGGAGAAACTCTTCATATAACAAAAGACGATTTCGGTTGTGGCGGTGCAGCAAAATATCTGTGTGGCAATGAAATAGTCCCGCGTGAGACCCACGTGAAATTCCTTATTGATGGTGAGGGGTTGAAAGCATCACATGACCTTATGAACCAGTGGCTTGATCATAATACTCATTACAGTCCAGAGTACCCTAATATTCTTATTGGTCCGCTCCGGGAAGATCAACATGAATACCTCAAAAGTATAAGTTTTTTTGTCAATCCTGACCAGCTCAGCACACTTATGCTGGGTGCTGAGTATAATAAGTCAACAAAAGGGACTCCTGCAGTTATTGCCCCTTTTGGATCAGGCTGTATGCTATTGGTGACCCTATTTAATGATCTAAATACTTCACAGGCTATAATTGGTGCAACCGACATTGCAGCTCGCCAGTTTTTACCCTCTGATCTTTTGGCATTTACAGTTACTAAGCCTATGTTCAGACAGCTTTGTAACCTGGATGAAAGGAGCTTTCTTTACAAGCAGTTTTGGAAAGACCTTAGAAAAGTAAGAGGATTCATTTAAGGTTGATTCTGCTCGGAGGTCATAGGTTCGAGGTTTTTTTCGATCAAATTAAAAGAAGAATTTCAGTTCTGCCTTTTTCACATAACCAGGAGTACGCTTAACAAAACCTAAAGTCAACAATCCGGGCCAAACCCTTGAATATGGCAAGAGTTCATGTCTCTAAAGGTTATATAAACTCTTTACCAAGGTGTGCAGAGTGGATTGTTGTAATGCTTGAGGTGAATATTGCTTATATTTAAAGACTGTAATTGGTTGTGTGCATCGTTTCTCAGTCAGGAGTCGAAAGAATCATAGTGGGAAAGCTGGCGAACGAAGAGCTGCGGGTTCTTCATGCATCAGCATTGATTATTAAAGAAACGCTAGTCGAACTTACAACTTTAAGTAAATAAAAGGAGCTGTTAAATGGACAAATATGCATGTACGGCTAGCGAGTATATTTACGATACTGCCAAGGAAGATCCGGAACATGGCAAGCCATAGGGAACGGCATTCAAAAACGTACCCAGAGCCTGGGTCTGTGCGGCAGGTGGCGCCCCAAAAAGCGCTTTAGAGAAGGCCGTCTCATAACAGAAACCTGAGAGAGTTTTTGTCGGCGGCTGTGTATTTATGGAAAGCTTTTCTCCGGAGGACATGAAAATGTCAGTCAATACTCAACAGCGTTCAACATCCGGACCGACAAGGTTATCACTGGCGGCAAACTACGATCCGGAGCTTATTCCGTCGCTAGCCGCATACCCGGTTGATGAAGTTTACGGCAAGTTTCTCTCTGATGGCGTCAGCGGCGGCCGCCCCCGCTACCTTGCAACACCACTCTCGGAGTCGGATTTGCGGCAGTATATCAGCCTGCTCGACCGTCATGGTATTGCCTTCAATTATCTCCTGAACGGCTCATGCTTTGGCAACCGCGAATGGACACGCCCCTGGCAGAAACGGGTGACGGCGCTGCTGAAGAAGCTTGTCGGCCTGGGCGTGCGCCGGGTCACCGTGTCTACCCCATTTCTGCTTGAACTCGTCAAGCGTCGGTTTCCCGAGTTCAAGGTGAAGGTCGGCATTTATGCCCAGGTAGACACTCCCAGGCGCGCCCGATTTTGGGAAGGCCTCGGTGCGGATGCCATCACGCTGGAGAGCTTCTCGATCAATCGAAATTTCGCCCGACTTGCGGCTATCCGCCATTCGGTCAGTTGCGATCTGCAACTGATTGTTAATCATGTCTGTCTTCTGAACTGTCCGATGCAAACCTATCATCAGAACGGCTTCGCGCATGCATCGGACGACACAAATACGCTTTTTATTGATTACTGCCTACTGCGCTGTTCTAGGCTGCGACTGACGGATTTGTCGCAGTTTATAAAGGCTGCCTGGATCCGGCCGGAAGACCTCGCCGCCTATGAATCGATGGGCTACACGACATTCAAACTACTGGAACGGGGGATTCCGTCGGCGGAACTGCTACGGCGCGTCAGAGCCTACAGCGAGCGGCGGTTCGACGGCAATCTGGCCGAACTCTTACTGTCGTATGGCTTCAAGGAACCGATACCCAGGGAATCGCACTGGTCGCTACGGCATTTCTGGAAGCCGAGGCAGGCTAGTCCGCTGCGGCTGAAATCGATGCTTGACCTGGCCCGACTGCAAGGCATGCTCTCGCCGCTGCCGGAGTGTCCGATCCGGATAGATACGCTGCAAATTCCAAAGAATTTTCTGGACGGTTTTCGCACTCTTGACTGCGCATCCCTTGACTGCCGGGCTTGCGGCTATTGTGAGCGGATTGCCGCGCAGGCCGTTTCGATCTCGCCCGAATACCGCAGCGAGGTGTTGAAAAAATACGAGGAAATTGACGAAACAATGGCAACGGGGAAGCTCTGGGGTGTTTAACTCACGCGCAACGACAACGGAGTTCATTGACCTGCCTGACTGTGATGCGGCACTGGCTGCAGCCAGCTACCGGTTCATGGAAACGGTCAATTTCCGCTTCGGCGGAATTCAGATAGTCCAGCGTTTTCTGGCCGTTGAAGCATCGAAACGCCATGCCGGAAAACCCCTGCGAATCCTCGACATCGGCTCGGGAAGCTGCGACATACCGCTGGCGGTAAGCCGGTGGGCGCGTAAGTTTGGTATCCCCCTGCACTTCACCTGCCTGGAAATTGCGGAGCATGCTGCTGACATTGCGCGTGGTCAAATAGCCATAGCGGGTGATACGGCAGTGCAGCTGCTTCAGCAGGACGCCTTTACCTACCAGCCCTCCGAACCATATGATTGCGCTGTATCCTCCCTGTGCTTTCATCATTTCAGCAATGCTCAAATCCTCACACTGCTGCAGCGGCTTCGCGGTTTCGTGCTCAGCAGCGTGCTTATCAATGATCTCCGGCGCTCGCGACTGGCGTCTCTGGCAGCAGCAGTATTGCTGAACTGTGCCGGTTCGCCGGCAGGGGTCCGTCATGACGCTCTGCTCTCAATCCGGCGCGGCTTCAAGATTGATGAGCTGAACACCCTGTTGCAGAAACTCGACAGTGTTACGGTTTCCGTGGAGCCGGCCCGCTGGTTTCGGATCGCCGCAATTATTCAATTTAAACCAGGGAAAAATTTATGAATATCATCATCAGAGGTCTGGGCACAGCCACCCCCCCATTGTATGTAACGCAGGAGGAAGCCTACGAATTCTTTTCCTCGTATTTTACGCTCAAACCGGAGGAACAGTCTCTGTATCGCCGTATTCTCCTTGACAGTAGAATTAAGGGCCGATATCTGGGGATGGATACCACGACGGAAGTCCTCGAAACCGACCCCGACCGGCTGCTGGCCCGATTTCTGAAATTCGGTCGCACCACAGCTGTCGCCGCCGCACGTCGCGCGCTGGCGGAAGCCGGCGTTGAAACCACGGAGATAGCCGGCCTGATTGTCAACACCTGCACCGGTTACCTCTGTCCGGGGCTTTCTTCGTTTATTGCGGAAGACCTAGGGCTCAGGTCTTCGATTCGCTTCCAGGATTTGATGGGAATGGGATGCGGCGCATCAATTCCTAATCTCGAAGCCGCCGCCGGCATGCTGGTCCGCAGCGGGGAAGGCCCGGTCCTCAGCATAGCCGTGGAGATCTGCACGGCCACTATTTTCCCCAGTCATGACCCGGAGATGGTGGTGAGCAATTCCATTTTCGGTGACGGTGCAGCAGCCATCGTGCTCGACCTGGCGCCGGACAATCGCCCGGTTGGCCTCGTGCACATGGTAGACTTTTCGACGGGCCTTTTTCCTCAATACCGAGATAATTTGTGTTACCGGACAGAAGGCGGCCTCCTGCGCAACCACCTGAGCAAGCGGGTGCCAGTAATCGGCGCGCGTAGCTCGACAGAGGTGATATCCTGGCTTCTGGCGCGGCACAGCCTCTCCCAGAGTGATATTGCATGGTGGGCTGTCCATCCGGGCGGCACGGTCGTGCTGGCCCAAGTCGCCAAGGAACTGGAACTTGCTGACGATGCCCTGCGCTTTTCCTACAACATTTTTGAGAACTACGGCAACATGTCGTCACCCTCCGTTCTATTTGTCTTGCGGGATATACTGGATAACGGCCGACCGAACCCCGGCCAAAAAGGAATACTCCTGGCATTCGGTGCCGGCTTCTCCGCCTTTGCGGCGCTCATAGAATTTGCCTCCGTTTGAACTCAGGCCATAGACCATTTTGTAGGGATTGATTTACCTTCAAATAAAATTATAAAATCATAGAAACTTGAAGATTGATGAGACTTCTGAATAATATTCTAAAAAAAGACGTTAGAAGCCCAAATTAAAGAAATTCTGACTCAAAATACCTCTGCCAAGCTTCCAGCATAACCTGTCAGCTCAACATATCCCTCGATCGTCACAGCCTTTCCCTGTGAAATGCCCGAGCCCTCTACCAGACCTTCCCAATATGTAATATCGGTTGACTGACGAGTTGCAAGTTCCTGGTCTGCAACAAGAGGCAAAACGTCAAATTCAATGCCAAGCGATTCTACAGACAATTTCCATCTGCTTGGATACACGGCACCGCTGCGAACACTCTTCCACGTGTCCAGAACAGTTACAGACAAGTCTGCCAGTCCAAGATGTCGCACGGTACCGTCGGGAAGAACAAATGTTCCGGATGATTCGGTGGAAAAGGATCCGTCATGCCGGCGCAGCAGGTAAAACATTAGATCACTGCCGTCTGAGATGTGTAAACTGAACCAGTCCCAACCTTCCTGCTCAGCTCCGAGCTGACTGGAACCGAACTCATGGTCAAACCAGCTGGTTCCGCTGACGGTTTCTCTGCGGATGTTTGCGGGTGTTTGAATGCTTCCCCTGGTCGAAAGATCAGTAAAAGAATAATAATGCGAAGCCTGACACTGGCCGGAGCCTTTTCTGCTGAAGCCCTCGTCACCATGCAAGACAACCGGCTTTCGAGGTGTCAGCTCAAGCGCTATCTCTAAATCCTTATCCCTGGCATACAACGTGATTGTTGCGCCGCTCATAGCTGCCGACCAATTCAAAAGCCATACCTGTAAATTGTCGACATTCGCTCCAGCGAGTCCTGGCCCTGCGCGCGACGCCCGCTCGGCTGAAAAAATCCGTCCATTTTGGACGTCCGTAACTGCAAAATGGGCAAAAAAAAGATCTCGAACCGACCACGGATTGTTCGGCGCCGGCAGGCCAAGCCTGATACCCTGACGAAAGAAAGTTAGTTGATACCCGAATCGTCTTCCCCCAAGTGTACTCAAATTACCGGTGAAGTACCACCACTCGGTTTTATAGGCATAATGTGAACCGTGATCATTCGGAAATTCCCATATGCGTTTTGCGTCGGCACATTTCCATGTCTCCAATGCCGAAACACTTCCGTCAAAAACCACTGCAAGCAGCTGCAGCACGCTCACCGCGATTGTGATTATAATAGCCTTTTCGGTTTTTTTCATTTTAAAAGCTCATTTATTCATCACGAATTTGTATCTGTGGATAATTGTAACAAATTTTCCATATGGG